>NZ_CP111043.1:3175000-3527688 GCF_026250525.1 Chondrinema litorale | reverse complement strand
AATAGGTAATTCTCGAATTGTATTTTGATGCTTCTTGTTTTAAAGCTTCTACTTCTGCTTTCAATCTAAATCTTTGATACTGAAGCTGGTTGCTAGCAATCTGGCTTTCAATTTTAGCTTTTTGCACAGTAGATTCTTTAGGCAAAAACCACAAAGGAATACTTACACCCACTTGCCAACCATTTAAACCTCCGTTGCCATCTATTTGCTGGCTAAAAATACCTGCACTTAGTTCGGGACTATAAGCAGTTTTAGCTACGGCCAGCTTTTTTCTAGACAATTCAAATTGCTGCTGATATACCTGATACAAAGGATTTAAAAGGCCTGCTACCTGTAAACTATCACTCGCATTAAACTGTAATTTATCTAGCGATTCTGATGTTTGAGGAGCATATTCTTCTTCAGAGAAAATGGCCGTATTAAACTGTTTTAGTGCAATAAACAAATCTGCTTTAAGTGCTTCTAACTGACTGTTTATCTCTTCTTTTCTAGATGAAATTACCAAAGAAGAAAGCATATTATCATCACCGGTTTCGAGGCGCACATCTGCAATGCGCACCATTTCTTCGTAGGTTTTAAGATAATCTTCTAATAAGGAAGCTTTGTAATAAAGCCAATTGTATTGGTAAAAGGTAAGACTTACAGAACGCTCTAATTGTGTTTGAGCCAAGACTTGCTCCGACTTTCTCAAATTAATCTCACTCTTTATCATTTTACTTTTTGCTACAAACCCAAATGGAGAACCAAAACTCTGATTTATAGAAAGGTTATAGTCTGCATTGTACTCTGAGTTTATCTGTCCCTTCTGGTAATTGGCAGAAGTATTTCCAAAATCGATAATGCCTTTTTTACCAGCTTCGGCAGATTCTATTTGTAAAGCTGCATTCTGATAAACAGGGTTATTAGAAACAGCCATTTGCAATGCTTCTTCTATACTAATTTGTGGTTTTGTAGATACAACTTGTGCATTCACATCCAAACCTTGAAAAAAGCAAAACAATAAAAGTACAGAAGCCATAGTCACTTTGTTTGGCTTTTTAATACCTCTTTCTACCAAATAGTAAATTACTGGTAATACAATTAGAGTAAGCATAGTGGCCGAAAACAATCCGAAAATTACAACGGTTGCTAATGGTTGCTGAACTTCTGCTCCTGCTGTAGTAGAAAGTGCCATTGGTAAAAATCCCATAGATGCCACAGTAGCAGTCATAATTACTGGTCTCAGACGTGTGCTTGCACCTAATAAAATTCTTTCTTTTAAATCGTCTATACCTCTTTCTTTGAGTTGATTAAAGTAACCGATTAGCACAATACCATTTAACACAGCCACACCAAAGAGCGCAATAAAGCCAACACCAGCAGAAATACTAAAAGGCATACCTCTTACCCATAAACCTAACACACCACCAATTGCCGAAAATGGCACTGCACTAAATATCATAATCGCCTGCTTAAAAGAACTAAAAGCAAAGAATAGCAAGACAAAAATAAGTAATAAGCCTAGTGGAACGGCAATTTGCAAGCGTTGTGTAGCATCTCTCAAGTTTTCAAACTGACCTCCAAAAACTACAAAGTAACCCGGATCTAAATCTAGTTTTTGATCTATTATAGTTTGCATCTCTTCTACCAAGCTTTGAATATCTCGGTTACGCACGTTTACACCAATTGCAATGTATCGCTGTGTATTTTCGCGAGATATTTGCATCGGTCCAGTTTCTTTTTCTATTTCAGTAATTTCGCTAATAGGAATTTGCTGGCCAGAAGCAGTCCTTAAATACAAGTAATCGTAAATGTTTTCATCATTTCTAAAATCTTCTTCCAAGCGAACAGTCATATCAAACCGTCTTTCTCCTTCGAAAACAATTCCGGTATTTTCACCAGCCATGGCAGCTTTAACCGTACGGTTTACTTCATCTACATTTAATCCATACCTTGCCATTTTCTCTCTGTCGTAGCGAAGCATAATTTGTGGCAAACCATCTACCTGCTCTACTTTAATGTCGGCTGCACCTTGCACATTTTCTACTAAAGCAGCTACTTCATTTGCTTTGCTAAAGAGCACATCCAGATCTTCGCCATAAATCTTAATAGCTACATCTGACTTTACACCAGTTACCAACTCATTAAACCTAAGTTGAATCGGCTGAGTAAATTCGAAAACAGCACCTTTTACTACTCCTAGCTTTTCTTTCATTTTCTCAGCCAGTTCTTCTCTATCTGATGCAGAAGTCCATTCAGATTTTTCTTTGAGAATCACCATCACATCGGCTGCTTCGAGTGCCATGGGGTCTGTAGGAACTTCGGCAGTACCAATCTTAGAAACCACATGTTTTACTTCTGGAAAATTTGCTAAAAGCACGCTTTCTACTTTTGTAGAAGAATTGATACTTTCGTTAAGCGAACTGCCTGGTGGAATGGTCATTTGCAGAGCTAAATCACCTTCTTCTAATGTTGGGATAAATACCGCACCCATTCGCATAAAGATTACCACTGCAATTACAAGTAATGCCAAAGCACTGGTAATTACTACTTTTCTATATTTTAGTGCAGACTCTAAAAATGGATTATAAAACTTAAGAATAAACTCATTCAACTTATCTGCAAAACTCTTCTTATGCGATGTTTTCCTCTTTAAAATCAGAGCACTCATCATGGGCACATAAGTTAGCGAGAGAATTAAAGCTCCGATAATGGCAAAACTTACGGTATAAGCCATTGGCTTAAACATTTTACCTTCAGTACCAGAAAGTGTCATAATCGGCACGTATACGATTAGGATAATCAGCATACCAAAGGTGGCTGAGTGCATTATGGAAGAAGCCGAATGTTCTACTGTGTGATCAAACTCTTTTTTTGTAAAAGTTTTTTGTAAGTTGCTATGTGTGTGAATGTGATGCACAATGCTTTCTACAATAACCACAGCACCATCTACAATTAAACCAAAATCGATAGCACCTAAACTCATCAGGTTTGCAGATACTCCAAACATATGCATCAAAGTAAGTGCGAATAACATCGCCAAAGGAATTACAGAAGCGACAACTAAACCAGCTCTAACATTTCCCAATAAAATAACCAAAACAAAAATCACGATTAAACCACCTTCTACTAAGTTGTTTCTCACTGTTTTAATTACTCTATCAACAAAGGTTGCTCTGTCTAGATAAGGATTAATAGCTATACCTTCTGGTAAAGATTTTTCTACTTGCGTTAATCTATCTTTTACATTTTTAATTACTTCGGTTGCATTACCACCTTTTAGCATTAAGGTAATTCCTCCTACTACTTCACCTTTTCCATCTTTAGTCATTGCACCAAAGCGAGGGGTTTCGCCAAACTGAACTTTAGCAACATCTCTCACTAGCAATGGCACGTTGCCATTATTTTTAACTACTATTTTCTCTATGTCTTCGAGCGTAGTTACTAAACCTTCGGAACGGATATAAAAAGCATAAGGCCCTTTCTGAATATAGCTACCACCAGAGTTTGCATTATTCATGCTTAGGGCATCTGCAATTTCATTAATAGTTACATCACTAGCTCTAAGCTTATCAGGGTCTATAGCTACTTCGTATTGTTTTACAAAGCCACCAAAGCTGCTTATTTCAACAATACCTTGCACACCTGCTAACTGTCTTTTTACAATCCAGTCTTGAATGCTACGCAACTCTCTAGCATCGTATTGGTCTTCATAGCCGGGTTCAACATCTACCGTATATTGGTAAATCTCGCCCAAACCTGTGGTTATAGGCATCAATTCGGGTTGCCCAAGTTCTGCTGGTATTTCGCCAGAAACTACCTGCAGTTGCTCACTAACCAATTGTCGGGCTCGCATAATATCGTAGCCTTCTTCAAAAACAATGGTTACTACTGATAATCCATAGCGGGAAATCGATCGAATCTCCTCTACCTTTTGCAGGTTAGACATGGTAATCTCTACCGGATAGGTAATAAACTGCTCAATTTCTTGAGGAGCTAGAGACGGAGAAACGGTTACAACTTGTACCTGATTGGTTGTAATATCTGGTACAGCATCTATGGTTAGTTGAGATAAACTGTATAAGCCAGCAATAGCAATAAACAGCGTGAATATTAAGATGATCAGTTTGTTATGCACTGAAAACTTAATGATTTTATCAATCATTATTGAAACAGATTTAAATATGTTGGTTGTAGTAAACTTTAATGTGTAGCAAATACCAGATACAAGCAGATGTGTGATAATCTGTAGATTACCTGCCTAATCTTGATAAATGCTGGATGGGGAAAAATCTGTTAGCAGTACGGGGGAGCGCGTAGCGGACTATCGGAAATGAGAATTGAGGTATGAATTACGTTTGAGAGTTCATACCAATGGGGATCTGACTGGGTGTGTTCTGAACCAATAAGAATAAACTCAGCAACAGCAAGGTAATTTTCAACTATTGAAAAATGAACATTACTTGCTTCAGCATCATCCTCAGATGCTATTTGAACATCAACAGGGATGATTTGCTGGTAATTCTCTAGGTGCCTTTCACCAGTATCGAGTGCGAAAAAGCGACCTAAAAATCCAACAGAAGATTCTATCTTCCGTGTTTTGGAAATTACGGTTAACTCATCGAAACTCCTGTGAATATGGGGTACGAGAGAATGCCCAATCAGGATGACTGTAGCCAGAATGATAAAGCTATAAGATATCCATTTACGCATCATATTGCAAAGTCAGTAAAAATTTTTCAAAAATTTAAATGTTGCAACAATTATTTTTAAAATTTAAAATGAATCTCAATAACATAAACCTTTTTTACCTACCTATTTAAGCAGAAAGCTCATTTGTGGTAACATTCTATTTTTAATGCTTTGTGATGGAGTAAAGCCTTTTATAGTAGCTCCCATTTTTTCATAAAACTGTTGTGCATAGGGATCGGCCTGTATTTGCATTTCGTTGTAACCGTTCTTTTGTGCTGTTGCTACAGCATGTTTAAATAAAGCTTTGCCTATTCCAAGATTTATAAATTTAGGCAAAACAAACATCTGTTCCAATTCAATACTATTTTCATTTAGATGCTTTAAGAGATAAAATCCAACTATTGTATCCTCTCTTAAAGCCACATAAGAGATAGCTCCCAAAAGCTCTTGCGACGTGGTAGTTAACTCAGCTCTACAGCTTTCTATAAATTGCTCGCTGTACCCCCAATATGCTTTAGATTGAAATGCTATTTCGCTTAGCTTGTCGGCATCATTTGCCTGAGCTTTTTTAATAATCATATCGATTTTAGACTAGCCTCTAATTGTATTACACCTAAAATTTATGATAAATTCAAAAAACTTCTCAAAAAATAATTGCTTTTTTATACTAGTCGGTATATTTTTGTTTTATGGGAAAAGCCGAACAAACAAAACAGGCCATTATAGAGCAAGCTGCATCACTTTTTAACCTAAAGGGTTATGCTGCCACTTCTATCCCAGAAATTACCAAATCGATACATATTACCAAAGGCAGCTTTTATGGAAACTTTAACAACAAAGAAGAAATAGAACTAGCTGCTTTCGAATACAATGTAGAAATAATTAACTCGGCGCTAAGAAAAGAAATTAAAGCAAGAGATAATGCTATTGACAAACTATTGGTATTTGAAGAATACTATTACGAGGGCATTAAAAACCACCGCTTGCCTGCCGGTTGCGCCATACTCAACACTGCTATAGAAGCAGACGACACACATCCAAAACTCAACGAAAAAGTAGTAGCAGCACTAGACAATTGGAAACATTCCATGATTAGCATTATCGAAAAAGGTAAAAAATATGGGCAAATTAAAGAAGATGTAAAAGCAGACGATTATGCTATTCTTTTTATTGGGATGATAGAAGGTGCTGTAATGCTCTCTAAAGTTTATAAAAGCATTGAACCGATCCATACAATTATGAAGAGATACAGAAAGATTGTAATGGATGAATTAAAGAAGTAAAAAATTTTTAAACAATATTATACCGACCAGTATATTTTTTCTTACTAAACACAACCCAATTAAATTATGAGCAGTAATAGAATTACCTCATCAGTAAAATCATTACGTAAATCAAAGGTTCCTGTATCTTCTGAAGATAAAGTACCCTTCTATTTTCATTTGATTAGAACCGGATTTAAAGGTTTAGGTCCACTCGCTCCAAGAACATCTGCCAAGATTGCATTTAAGCTATTTGCCTCGCCAAGGAAGATTAAAAGTAAGAAAAAGCCATCTGTTATTATGGATGAAGCGCGTCTGTTTACGATAAGTCATCGCAATCGCAAAATACAATGTTATGCATGGGGAAAAACAGGCCCCAAGGTTTTACTGGTACACGGTTGGGAATCTAAAGCTGCTCATTTACAAAATTTTGTGCCTCCATTGTTAGAAATGGGCTATCAGGTATTGGCATTTGATGGCCCTGCTCATGGTAATTCTGAAGGTAAAATGACCAACATGATTGACTTTGGGAAGGTAATTGAAGCCATTATTAATGAAACAGGAAAAGTAGATCACATAATTACTCACTCTTTTGGCAGTGGAGCTACAAGCACTTTGCTCTCTGAACCAGATAACAGTATTGCCATAGAAAAATTAATTATGGTAACCTCGCCTAACAAGTTGCAAGATATTTTTAATAACTTTTATAACCTTTTGCATATACCGAAACCAGTTCAAAATCATTTTGAGGTGTTAGTAGAGCAAATAACTAACAGGTCTATTGAAAACTATGTAATTGCCAACAGACTCAATACTGCCAGAGTGAATAAAACCATGCTTGTACACGATAAAACAGATAATGTTCTACCTTTCGAATACAGCAAAAATATATTTGCGGCTAATCCACATATTGAATATCTGGTAACCGAAGGCAAAGGCCATTATAAGATTATAAAAGACAGAGAAGTAATTGAGAAGGTAGTAGAATTTATTGAAAACTAGATTCCATACTTCTTCATTTTTCTGTAAATCGTAGGACGACTCAAACCAAGCTCATTGGCAACTTTACTCAAGTTTCCGTGATGTTTCTGAATGGAAGTGATGAGCGCTTTTTTCTCTACTTCTTCCATATTTAGGTTGCTTGAGTCGTCTTTACCTTTTCCTTGATTTTCCTTTAAAATGAAATCGCTGATTTGTAACTGATCGGTATCTGCCATGATCACTGCCCTTTCAATAGCATGTTGTAATTCACGGATGTTTCCCGGCCAGTTGTAGTTCATTAGTCGCTTCATTGCAGCCTGATTGACTTCCAGCTCCGGTTTGCGGTATTTATTTTTATGTATCTCAAAAAAATGATTGATAAGTAAAGGAATATCTTCTTTTCTTTCTCTGAGTGGTGGAATCATAATCTCTACCGTATTAAGCCTGTAAAGTAAGTCTTGCCTAAACTTATTCTCAGTGTGGAGGTCTTCTAAAGAAACATTGGTAGCACAAATCAGCCGAACATCTATTGGAATGGCTGTACTTGAGCCAACTCTAAATATTTCTCTATTCTGCAAAACCGAAAGCAATTTTGCTTGTAAGGGCAAAGAAAGATTGGCAATCTCATCGAGAAAAAGTGAACCCTTATCTGCTATTTCGAAGCGACCTTCTCTATCTGCTCGTGCATCGGTAAAAGCACCTTTGTTATGCCCGAATAATTCAGACTCAAACAAAGATGCTGGTATTGCACCTAAATCCACTTTTACAAAAGCTTCTCCATGCCTTGCAGACAATTGGTGTAAAGCATGAGCGACCAACTCTTTTCCGGTTCCATTCTCTCCCAATATTAAAACACTGGCATCGGTATCTGCCACCTTCTCAATAGTATCCAAAACCTTTTTAAAGGCTGGCGACTCACCGATCATGTTTCGGTCTGAGGCAATTGTTTGATGGAAAGCGCGCTGTTTTTTTCGCAAATCAGAAACCTCTTTCTGGCTTTGGCTCAGTTTGTATGCAGACATTACTGTTGCGAGTAGTTTCTCATTATCCCAAGGTTTAACAGCAAAATCAACCGCACCTTCTTTCATGGCTTGTACCGCCAAATTAATATCGGCATAAGCAGTTATTACTACCACACTGCTCAATGGAGACATCTCATGAACTTGCTTTAACCATTTTAAGCCTTCTGCCCCACTCTTGGCTCCATTGGTATAATTCATATCCAACAGAATTACATCAAACTTGTAAGACTCTAACAACACAGGAATAAGTTTAGGGTCTTCTTCGGTTTTTACCAGTTTAAATCTTCTTTTAAAAATTATCTTCGCGGTATGCAACACATCGGGGTCATCATCTATGATCAGTATATTTCCATTGATCTTTTCCATATTTAAATGTAACAAAATGTTACACTTATTAGCAAGGAATTATAGAGATGATAAGCTCAAATCAAGATACTTGAGCTCCTTCTTTTAGAAAAGATTTATCTAGTATATGAATGGATTTTCTAGAATAATCGATGTAACCAGCTTCTTTCAATTCATTGAGCATAGAGGTAACTGTTGCTCTACGCGAACCAATTAAATCAGCAATGTCTTTATGGGTATATACCAGAGGAATTTCTATTTGCTCAGCTTTTTGACTATTAGGTTGTTCTTGTGCGAGTTCTTTAATAAAATCTAGCAACCTCGTTTTTACATCTTTAAAGAATAAAAGCTCAAGCCTTCTTTCTAGCTTTCTTATTCTTAAACCAATAATCTTGTGTATTGCTAAACCAAACTGTTGGTTTTCTCGCATTAGGTCATACATCTGATCAACTTCCATTGGGCAAATACAAGTATTAGCAGATACACTTTGTGCAAAATCTTTTCGCTTTTTCTCGCCTAACAAAGCCATTTCACCAAAAATTTCTCCTTTGGTTAAAATTGCCTTTATCATCTCCTCGCCATCTTCTGTGTAGGTAGTTATTTTTACTTTACCTTCGCTCACCAGATAAATATGACGGCTATATTCTTCTTTAAAATATATAAAATCTCCTTTGCTAAACTTTTTGAATGCATGCTGTTTGCTAAAGCGCTTTATTTTATGTGGGCAAAGAACACTATAGAGGTTTACATTTTCAAAATACCAAATGGTTGACATAAGAAAAGGTTTTAAGTAATAAAGTTATAAGCCTCTTGACTTATAAAAATATTAAATCCATTTACATAACACGACACAAATGCCGGTTTTTTAGTTTACCCCCTTTGTAAGATATAATTGTGTAGAAACTTAAAATAGCTTACTACAAAAATAAAATTAGCAATCAATTAGCTATTTATTTTATTTTAGATACAAATAAGTAGACATTTAAATTTCAATATTAAAAAAATCGGGCGTAACTAACTGAAAATCAAACTGAATTTCTCGTATAAAATCGAATTCGGTCTGGCAAACTTTTTCTAATTAACTATGCTGAAATACATCTTTCTCATTTTTTATATCTTTTTAAACTCACAGTATTTGTTGGCGCAAGACTTTTACCATCAGGCAAAAGTGCATCCAGCAGATACCTTTATGCTAGAGCAGAAAGATGGCACTTTTTATATTACCGAATACATAGATTATTTCTACGACTCCCTCTGTACTTACAACATTCAGCAGGTAGCTGCTGCTGAGTTTGCTCCAAACTTTAAAACCTACCAAGATATTCCTTATAGGGAAGACTATTACCGAGCCTTAGAAAACCAAGGATGTTATTGGGCAAAAGTGACCTTAAAAAACAGTTTAAAATACGATAGCGAATGGTTCTTAATCTTGGGTACAGGAAAGACGCTTGATGTTTATACAGAAAATGAAAATGGTGGTTTTGAGCTAAAGAAAACAGGTTTATTAGTAAAAGTACCAGACAGAGATGTACAAACAGAAAGAGGGAATAAAGTTAAAATACTAATACCTTCAGCAAAGGAGAATTTCACTTTTTATATACGTCTCCAAACTGTGCCTAATATGTACAGTTACTTCAATATTGCGCTAAAAAGCCCAGAAGAATGGCATCAGTTTATATATCAGCGAAACTTATCACAAGGCTTTTTTCAGGGAATAATCTGGATAATGCTTTTATACAATCTTTCTATCTTTATTTCTGTGAGAGATAGAACCTATGTGTATTATGCTTTATACCTCTTATCGCTCTCCATTCTGTTTTATAATTATTTTGACTTTAACCTACATAGCATATTTTTTAATTATCCAGACTTGCCTTTCTATACAAGTTTTGCTGCCTCTTCTTTGGTTACGGTTTTTTACTTTCAGTTTTTAAGGCACTTTTTACAAACTAGAAAGTTTTTACCCAAATGGGATAAAGGAATACTTTTTTGGATGGCTGTAAAGGTTACATTCATGTTTTATGGTCTTGCCATCATTTATACCAAACAAACAAATCACTTCCCATTCGAGCATTCAGAAATTCTATTTGGAATAGAAAGCATTTTCAACTTCTTTACACTTTTGTTTATCTACAAAAAAGGAAGTCTGCTGATGAAGTATTTCACTATCGGTACATTCTTTCTTTACTTGGGTGTATTTTTGGCTGCATTAAGTTGGAGTAATTCTTTTGTTGAATATGGAATAGCTGGCTCAGAATCTGGATACTTTATACAAGCAGGCGTAGTGTTGGAAATTCTGAGTTTTTCTATGGGTCTTGGCTACCGAATTAGGGTAAATGAATACGAGAAACAGAACTATCAGGAAAAACTCATTTTACAACTGCGAAAAAATGAGAGTCTACAAGCAAAAATTAAAGATGAGCTTGAGAGCAAAGTACAAGAACGCACCAGAGAGATAGAAGAACAGAAAACAGAAATTATAAGTCAGTCGGAAAAGCTCAAAGAAGCCAATACAGAAATAAGTGCGCAGAAAGTTGCTGCTGAAGATGCATACACCCAATTAAAAAAAGCGCAGGAATCTTTAGTTCGATCTGAAAAAATGGCCTCCTTAGGGCAGCTTACTGCAGGCATTGCACACGAAATTAATAACCCAATCAATTTTGTTTCTTCTAATGTAAAACCGCTCAAAACCGACTTGGCAGAAATTAAAGAACTACTAGAATGTTACTTTAAATTGCAAGTTGGCGAAACCTTACCAGAACAGTTAACACTAGCCCATCAGAAAAAAGAAGACCTCGATGCTACTTATCTTTTAGAAGAAATCGAAAGCTTGCTTAATGGAATTGAAATTGGCGCTAACAGAACAAAAGCTATTGTTGCTGGGTTAAAAAGTTTCTCAAGGTTAAATGAAGACACAATTAAAAAGGCTGATATTCACAATGGGATTAACAACACCTTGCTTTTGCTTAGTAATAAGCTGAGAAGAAATGTTGAATTGATAAAAAACTTTGATGAGCAAATTCCATTGATTGAGTGTTATCCGGGTCAGCTTAATCAAGCATTTATGAATTTACTCGATAATGCTATAGATGCGCTCAACGGAGATGGAAAAGTAACGATTAGCACAAATTTAATACAAAAAAACAGTAAAGAATTAGTTAAAATTGTCTTTGAAGATAATGGCAAAGGCATGCCAAAAAGGGTGCTTAATCATATTTTTGAGCCATTTTTTACAACTAAAGAAGTGGGGAAAGGATCGGGTTTAGGGCTTTCTATTACCTATGGAATTATACAACAACATGGAGGTAATATAACTGCCAGCAGTAAACCAGGTATAGGAAGCAGCTTTACTATAGAGCTTCCCATAACACAACAAACTTAATTACCAAAAATGCAGAACTACATCAATTGTTTATTACTTCTGCTTTTGCTTTTTACAAAAGTAGCAGCGCAAGATAATTCAACCACAGTAATTGTAATTGACGAATACAAAGAAGAATATACTTTACCACATGCCAGTATCTCCTACTTTACAGATGAGTCTAATGAGCAAACAATCGATGACATAGTTTCAACAGATTTTAAATACAGCTTCCATCCATTTGAGAATAAAGATAATAAACTTGAAAGCTTTCATTCACATTGGATAAAGCTCAATATACTAAGTCATTTGCCAGACGATGAAACCATGGTGATGTTTTTTAGAAACATTAGTGAAGTTAAATTCTATGAAAAAAATGATAATGATAAATTCTTAGAGCATATCACCGGTGAGTTTGTTCCGGGTGATGAAAGGCAAATTAATAAAGGAGGTGAACTCAACGTACGCTTTAAACTGAAAAAAGACAAGATAAATACTTACTACATAAAAGTAAAAAACGACCTAAATCTCTCTGTTGTACTTACCAATTTTAGAATGATGCCATATGAAAAATGGCTGGAAAATAAGGCAGAATCTAATCTTACTCAAGGTACTTTTCAAGGCTTTCTTTGGATGATGCTTCTAACCAACTTCTTCTTTTATTTATCATTAAAAGACAAAGCTTATCTGTATTATACCTTATATGTTGCTTCAGCTTCGTTGCTGTTTTTAAGGTTTTTTGAGTTTGGCGATCAGTTTCTTTTTCAAAGTTTTCCTAGAATAGATTTTTATTCCTTGTGGATATCTAACCCTGCACTGCTACTCTATATCCAGTTTTTCAGATTGTTTATCAATATGAAAAAGAGTTTTCCTGAAATAGATAAATTGGTTAAGAAATGGATTTACTGGAATATAGGTTTTCAGGTTCTTTCGGTCGTTTTAATGTTTATACACTTTGAGTTGTATCTTAAAATCAACTTTGCCTATAACTTCATTAGCTTTCTATTCATTTTCTTCATTCTTGTAAATACTTACAGAAAGAGTTCTAAGGTTTATAATTACTTTTTGGCAGGTTCATTATTGGTAATACTTGGGGGAACTTATATGGTTCTCAGTGGCATTCTTTCTTATCCACTGCCTCCTAATCCTTACTTTTTGCAGATATGCATCATTATAGAAATTATTATTTTCTCTATTGGTTTAAGTTTTCGCTACAGTTTAAATGAACGCAACAGAGAAAGAGCGCAACAACAACTGATTGATATTTATAAAAAGAATGAGGTTTTACAGAAAAAAGTCCATAAAGAATTAGAAGAAAAAGTAAATGAAAGAACAAAGTTAATTAGTGAGAAAAATGATGAGCTGCAACAAAGTTTAGATAAACTGCAAAACACACAATCTAAATTAATTCAGTCTGAAAAAATGGCTTCGCTAGGGCAGTTAACTGCTGGTATTGCCCACGAAATTAATAACCCAGTCAATTTTATTTCTGGTAATATCTCTCCACTCAGAAAAGACATTGACGAGCTAAAATTCATTATTGATAAAATTGAAGATAATGATGGCAATGCTGATGAAGTGATAAAAGAATTACTTGAGCTAAAAGAGGAGTATGATACAGCCTTTCTATTCGAAGAAGTCGAAACACTGATTCAAGGTCTAGAAGAAGGAGCTACTCGAACCAAAGAAATTGTAAAAGGTTTGAGGTATTTTTCCCGATCAGATGCAGACGAGTTTCAAGAAATGAATTTACACGAAGGCATCAACTCTTCCCTTATTTTGCTGCATAACAAAATCAAAAATAAAATAGAAATTAAGAAAGATTTTCAAGCAGACCCTACCATTTTCTGTTTGCCCGGAAAACTCAATCAGGTATTTATGAATTTGCTTACCAACTCAATCCAAGCTATTGGTGGCAATGGTATTATTCAAATTGGCACCAAAAACATTACTGTAGAAGAGCAAGTATTTGTTGAGATTACGATTAAAGATAATGGAACTGGCATTTCAGAAGAGGACCAAAATAAGATATTCGAGCCCTTCTTTACCACTAAAGAAATCGGGCAAGGTACCGGCCTTGGATTATCCATTTCTTATGGTATAATTCAACAACACAAGGGAAATATTTCGGTAGAAAGCGAAATTGGTAAGGGCACTACATTTTTCATTCAAATACCAGTACAGAAAGAAAAGGAACCTTTAGCCTAGTTCTTTAGAGAGTGTTTTTAATTGACTTCTATAGATAGAAAATATTTTAGATTTTGAGAGAAAACCTTCATACTGGCCATTGTTGGTAACTGGTAAATTCCAAGCATTGGTTTTATCAAACTTATCCATTACAGATTCCATCTTCTCTCCGATCTCAATTACTGCTGGTGGCTTTTTCATCAAGTACTTAATCTCTTTTTCTTTATATAGTTCAGGCTTAAAAATCAGCTTTCTAACATCGTTTAAAAGAATAATACCCTTTAAACTTCTATTCTCTCCAACTACTGGAAAAATATTCCGTTCAGACTTGGCAATGGCATTTACCAAATCTCCTAGCTTTTGATCTTCGTGCACACTTACAAAATTTCTTTCTATTACAGAAGCCATTTTAATATCTTGTAGCACTGTTTTATCCTTATCATTTAAAATGTAATCTCCCCTTTTTGCCAATTCTTTTGTATAGAAAGAATGAGAATCGAAATAAACTTTTACCGCAAAAGAAACCGCCGCCAATATCATTAGAGGAACTAACAGCTCATAGCCCTGTGTAATCTCAGCCACCAAAAATATTTTAGTTAAAGGAGAATGCAACAGGCCAGAACTCACTCCAGCCATACCTACCAATAAGAAATTAATTTCGGAAAGCGCTAATTCAGGGAATATAAGATTTAGAACTCTGGCAAAGATGAAACCGGCTAAACCACCAGTAAACATAGCGGGTGCAAATACACCCCCAACGCCGCCTAATGCTCTGGTAAGTCCGGCAGCTACTACTTTTAGCATCATACTTAGCAACAGAAATACAACTAAAAGCCATTGATTCCCTGCAAACGACTCAAATATGGTATTTTTAAATACAGCCCATTCATCACCTTTAATCAGTTGAGTAAGCGTAATATATCCTTCACCATATAATGTGGGTAATACCAGAATCATTAAGCCTAGCATTATTCCACCTAGAAACATTTTTTTAGATTGATTCCTGATGTGGATAATCTTGTTTTGTACCCAGTAAATTGCTGTGTTAAAATAGATCGATAACATTCCACAGATAATACCGAGAATGACAAAAAAGAGCAATTCTATATTTCTAACATCTTCCGTAGTTGTAAACCTGAAAAAAGCATCTTCTCCCATTAGCAAGTCGGAAATGAAAGTGCCCATTACCGCAGAAATTAACAAAGGGACAATAAACACAATGTTAATGTTGGCAATGATGACCTCCATTACAAAAATTACCCCGGCTACAGGTGCATTGAAAATGGCAGAAATTGCAGCAGCTGCACCACAACCAATTAGAATAGTTGTTTGCCTGTGATTTAAATGAAAAAGCTTGCCATAGTAAGATCCCCAAGCGGCTCCAGTAACCACCACTGGTGCCTCCAAACCTACAGAGCCACCAAAGCCGACTGTAAATGCACTGGTAATTACCTGTAAATATTTATGCTTGGCTTTAATTACAGAATTGTTTCTCCCGATTGAATAGAGGATAAAGGAAATACCTCTGTCTAGTTTTCCTCCGGCAAAAAACTTTACAACTAACAAGGTTATAACAATTCCAACAACGGGTAGCAACAAATACAAAACCCGTTCATCTATTACCCATTCCCAAGTTGCATCGAGTAAATCTTTAATAAAATAGATTAAACGCTTTAGCAGAACTACAATAATTCCTGTTTCAAAACCCAAAAAAACGCTGAGAATAATTATAAATCGGTGATCGTCTAAATGCCGAATACGCCACTTTAAAAAAGTAGTAAATACTCTACGGATTTTGAATGCTACACCTTGCCACATACCTCCCCAAAAACTCTAGAAACAACATTTTTCATATGAAATAAAAAATCAAGATAGTTAAGAAAAAGGAATTATTTCGGGTTATAGCCACTTTAATTTAAGGCAATATTTCAAAAGATAAATAGTTTCCATCCTGTATAATAATAACATTTATTAAGGAATCGGATCAACTCTCAGTAAAAGGTTAAAGCACATATGTTATCAAGTACATCAAAAATTTTTTCTTTTGGAATTACAGAAGATAATACTGACTACCAAAATGATAATATTAAGATAAGCAATCAAATAGCTTTTTATCATATATTATCAGCTATTCTAGTATCAATTTACTTTGCGATTAACTTTCCTAAGCTTTTATTCTTATCAATTATACCTTTAGGAATATCTATTATCACTCTGGTATTAAGTTACTTATACCTCACTAAAGCATCTCGTTTTTTATCATCAGTATTTCCTTGCTTGTATGTTGCCATTATTCATGGTTTAATTGTTGAAACAGGCGATGCTCCAAGAGCAGGTACATTTGGCATCGAGTTAGCCACAGCAACAATACCTTTCTTACTTTTCGATTTTAGAGAAAAAAAATATCTAATTAGTTCCATAGCATCTTGTTTTGTGATTCTGGCATCTTATCAACTTAGAATAGATTATATATCATTGAATACAGAGCTTTTCATAAATACAGATCATCCTCAGATGTTTAAATTAGCAATGCTAGTAGCTACTTTACAGCTTTTTTTGGAAGTTTTTATTCTAAAATATTCTCATTATAAATCTGAATTAAAAAATGAGGCTACAGTAAAACAAGCCTATGAACAAAACATCAGGTTAAAAAAATCTGAGGAAATTCTACTAGAATCACTTAAAACACTAGATGATAGTAAAGAAGCTGAACAGAGAAGACTATGGATTACAGAAGGTGCCACAAAGCTTGCTAAGATTTTAAGGAGTATAGACAACAGCCAAGAGTTATTTGATAAGATACTTTCTGAGCTTATAAAATACCTTCAGGCAAACCAAGGGGCTTTTTATGTAGTAGAACAAGACGAAGAAACTGATCCTGTAAAAATCAAATTAGTTTCTTCTTATGCTTACGACAGAAAAAAATTTAATCAGCAAGAGTTTGAACCGGGAGAAGGTTTACTTGGTCAGTGTTATTTCGAAAAAAATATTATTAAACTCACAGAGATACCCGAAGACTATGTAGATATAACTTCAGGCCTTGGAGAAGCAACACCACGCACATTAATTATTATTCCATTAAAACTAAATGAGCAAATTGCCGGCTTTGTCGAAATTGCTTCATTTGAGGAGATGGATGAGTATAAAATTTCATTTCTCGAAAGAGTAAGTGAAAACATTGCTTCGACTATTATTAATAACAAAATACACGAAAAAACCACTCAGCTACTTACTAAGTCTCAGGAACAGGCACATGCGATGCGTACACAAGAAGAAGAAATGCGCCAAAATTTCGAAGAGCTACAAACCACACAAGAAGAAATGGAAAGAGTGCAGAATGAGTTGAGGTATATGAAAGATCACCTTGAACATGAGCTCGCTTCCAAAATTCAGCAATTAGAGCAATACAAAAATAACATAGAGGTGTTTATGAACAGCTCTTCAGATTCAATTCTATACACACAAACAGATGGTAAAATTATTATGTGTAATCCAAGAGTTGAAAAGATGTTTGGCTTTACTAGTGAAGAAGTACTCGATATGGGTATTAACGAATTATTTGATAATGAAAAAGACCTCTTAATTACAGACTGCTTTGATTCTCTAAAAAACGAAGAAAGTAAATTCTTTTACGACTTTAGTGGTAAAAGCAAATTATATGGCTACAACTTTCCTGTTGAAATAAAAATCGGAAAAGGTAATGATGAAAGTAATGACATCTTCTCTATAATGGTTAGAGATATTTCTAAGCAGAAAAAGCGAGAAGAAAGCATGAAAAAAAGCATTGCAAGTATTTCCAAGCTACAACAATCACTTATGCAAAAACAACAAGAGATTAATTCTATTAGAAAAGAACTCAAAGAAAAAGATAAAGAAATAACTAACCTTAAATCTAATCAAGCATAAGTAATTCAACCAACCTAAAACAAATACATATGAACACAGTAGCAGTAGCAATTAAAAAATGGAAATTAGACATTAACCACACCAGTATCGGGTTTAAAATTGGCCATCTTGGTTTAGCTTCTATCTATGGATTCTTTAACCAGTATGATGGCGAAGTGGAGCTAAATAGTGAGGAATTTGAAGATGCTAAAATTAATATTACCATAGAAGCAGACAGTGTAAATACTGGTAACGATATGCGCGATAACCATTTAAAAACTCCTGAGTTTATCGATGCATTTACCTATCCTGAAATTACATTTGAGAGTACCTCTGTTACAAAAGCACAAGGAGATTTTTATGAAGTTAAAGGAAATTTAACCATCAAAGAAACCACTAAAGAAATTACATTAAAAGCTACACACCCCGGTATTACAAATGACATGTGGGGAAATACAGTAGCCGTTTTCCATTTAACCGGAAAAATTAACCGCCTTGATTTCGATGTACAATGGCATAACATGCTAGATAATGGTTTGCCTGTAATCTCTGAACTTGTCGAGTTTGATATGAATATTGAGTTGATTCCCGAAGAAGATTAATTCCAAAGAATTAGCATCTCTTTTCTAAGCCGGAATTCTACTCCGGCTTTTTCTTTCATTAAACAAAATACTACACTCATGGAAGAATCACAAAAAGAATTCAGTATTAAACATTGGGCAGAAGAAGACCGACCAAGAGAAAAACTCCTTTTAAAAGGAAAATCAGCTTTATCTGATGCCGAACTAATAGGTATATTAATTGGCTCAGGTACAAAATCTTTAAGCGCTGTAGATGTGGGTAAATTATTACTTAAACATGCTGATAACGATTTATACAAACTCTCTAAATTAAATATTAAAGAGCTTACTAAAATTAAAGGTATAGGTACTGCCAAAGCCATTTCTATTATTAGTGCATTAGAATTAGGAAGAAGGCGAAAAGATACGGAGGGAAATAAAAAGATCAAGATTACCAGCTCAGATGTAGCTTACCGCTCTATGGTTCCTCACCTCTCCGATTTACCTCACGAAGAATTTTGGATTATACTTCTCAATAGAGCCAATGAAATAATTAAACATATATTGATTAGTAAAGGTGGTATTTCTGGAACACTGGCAGATACAAGAATTATTTTTAAGAGTGCAATAGATCATTTAGCCAGTGCTGTTATTCTTTCGCACAATCATCCTTCGGGCAATTTAAAACCCAGCCATGCTGATATTCAGCTAACTAAAAAGTTAAAAGAAGCAGGAAAATTACTCGATATTCCGGTGCTTGATCACATCATTTTTACCGATAAAGGATATTTTAGTTTTTTAGACGAAGGTTTGTTGTAATTTTAGGCCATAATTAATCCGTCAATTTATAACTGATGAAAACCAGTAATTTATTTTTTGGAAGTGTAGTAGTGATAGTACTGCTTATTGTCATTTATTCATTTAGTGGAGAGCAAGCCAATCAGGCTTATGAAGAAGAAATTAAAGAATATAGAGAAGACAAAAACAAGCTCTTTGTAGATGGAGAAGGCTCGCCATTAGACAGAAAACAAAAGAAAGATTTTACTACTCTAAACTATTATCCTATAAACCCTGCATATAGAATAATAGCTGATTTCGAGAAATTCCCTATCGAACAAGGAGTAGAAATAAACACAAACAAAGGTGTTCCCAGAATTTTCAAAAAACATGGCCTAGCGAGGTTTAAGCTAAACAATAGTATGCACGAGCTTTTGATACTCAAATCTACAGACAGACTTACCAGTAAGGTTTTATTTGTACCTTTTGCAGATGAAACTTCTGGTAGAGAAACTTATGGAGCAGGTAGGTACTTAGATGCAGAAATGAGTGGAAACAATAAAATAATTCTAGATTTTAATACAGCTTATAATCCTTATTGTGCTTATAATACTACTTACGAGTGTCCGCTGCCACCAAAAGAAAATGTACTCACTGTAAAGATTGAAGCAGGTGAAAAAACTTTCAAAACAGAGGAGTTAGATTAATCCTCTGGCTTTTAGCTCAAGGTATTTGTTAATGGTATTTACAGTTAAATTCTGAGGTTTGGTAAGTACTGCATGAATACCAAAACGGTTTAATTCTCTAATTACCTGTTTTTTCTCATATGCAAATTGCTCTGCTATCGTCTTGGTATAAATTTCTTCTGTTGACTTGGCTTCATTCCGAATAAGTTGATCTATTTCCGTATTTTCAAAAATAATTACTACTAACAGGTGTGATCGAGCAATTAGCTTTAGATATGGTAATTGCCTTTCGAGAGAAGCATTGGTCTCGAAATTAGTATAAAGTAAAATCAGGCTCCGATGATTGATTTTCCTTTTTATTTGAACATATAGTTTCTCAAAGTCTGATTCGTCGAAATTAGTTAATTGTCTGTATAAAACTTCAAGTATTTTATTCATTTGCAGACTTCTGTTACCTGCCTGTAAAAATGTCCCTATCTTTTTACTAAAAGTGATTAATCCTGCCTTATCTTGCTTTAAAATAGCAATATTAGAAATCACCAAACTCGCATTAATTGCATAATCTAACAAGGTCATTCCCTCAAAAGGCATTTTCATTACTCTACCTTTATCTATTATGCTATAAACCTGTTGAGACTTTTCTTCTTGATACTGGTTCACCATCAGTTGGTTTCTTCTGGCAGTCGCTTTCCAGTTTAATGATCTAAAATCATCTCCGATTACATATTCTTTAATCTGGTCAAACTCCATGTTATGCCCTAGCTTTCTTATCTTTTTAATACCAACTTCACTTAACCTATTAGAAATTGCTAACAATTCGTACTTTCTCATTTGCAAGTAAGCCGGATATACAGGCACCATAGCTTCTTGCTTTAAGATATACCTGCGATTAACCAGATTTAGAATGCCATTCACAAAAATATTAATTCTACCAAAATGATATTCTCCTCTCTCTACAGGTCTTAAATGGTAATTGAGTTTTTTTTCTTCGCCAGATGGTAAGTTTGTATTTATAACAAAATCACGAAGTTGGAACTGCTCAGGCACTTCATCGAGAATTTTAATATCTATCCCGAAAGAGTAATTATTTTTAACTTGAATGCTTACTAGGTTTTCATCACCGTTAGATAGTTTATTACTCAAACTTCTTGAGCCAGTAAGGGCATTTTTATGGTATAGCAATATCAAATCAATCACTGTTAATACAGCAAATACCAATAACAGCACTTTACCTATCGCAAAGAAAAAAGGAAGGCTAAAACCCACTGAAAAAATAAATATCAATACGATTATACTGATATAAAACCGACTACTAAAATATAAGCTTCTTAAAAACTGCATGTATTAATAACATTTACTGTAAATGTAATATGATGTGGATTGATAAGAAATGTATTAATAAAAAAAAGAGCCTTTCTTTAATGAAAGACTCCTTGTATGCATTTATCTTAAAATGACTATATATAAGCTAAATAAATCACTTAAATAGATAATTAAAATGGGTATTTATTCTAACGACTTCGAAAGATTATAGTTACGCATAACGGCAATATTTCTTGAAAATTTTATACTATTTTAATTACTTATTTTTTGACTTTAATTAACCAACTGTAATACAGCTACTTAGCATTAATTCATCTGATCAATTTCTTCAATAATTTCTTCAGCATATTTTTTTAATATCTTATATTCACCATAAATAGTTTTTTCATTTTGCCATCCTAAAAACAAACTCCCTTTAAACTCCTCATCATACTTCATTTTTTCTATATCTAAAGATTTAATAACCTTATCGCTTAATCCGAATTTATAATACTGATAAATTTTTGGTCTTATAAAAATTACATGATGCTGAAGATGATCTTTTTCAAGTTCTAAAAGCCATTCAAGTCTGGTGTCGTAATAAGTAGCTACCTTATTTCTAAGCTTTGCATCGTCTATTATCGCTAAACCTCTAGATTTAAGCGTTTCGTATGGAGATGTATTCGAAATAAGTAAGCTCGATCCGATGAGTGCTAAGAAGTATCTATCTAAACTATCAGCGTAAACTCTATCACTATTTAAAACATCCAACACTATCTTATAAGACTTAATCCGATTGGCATAACCACCAGACATGGTCACTTCTATATCATCTAAATCTTTTAGCAAGCCTTCTTTAATATCCTGAAGTGTTTGAAGTTTAATTTTTTCAATCTTTCGGTTCTCATTCCAATTTTCTATACTAAAGGCAATGAGAATACCACAGCTAATTAAAAAAATTTCTGTTAAGGCATATTTTACACTGAAATTAAAAGCTTTTCCTGAGAGCTTTTTCATATAGTTTTCTTATTTAACCATTGAAAACTATCAGTTTTTAGGGAATAAAAAAAGCCATTCAAAATTGAATGGCTTTAATTTGTTTAGAGTTAATTGCTAAATCAATAGATACTCTGGTCTATAGAGATTATATTTTCCTAAACGTGTATAATCAAAGATTTATGCTATAAAAGCTATACGTTAACATTTACGCTGCAAATATCATACACACTTGAACATTAAAACTACAAGATTTTCGTGCGAAATCAAAAGTAGCCTACTTTGAAGCTATACTTATTCTTGGCGAGGCTTAAATGATATTTACCTCTGGCTCGAGCGAAATTCCAAACCTATCAGCAACTGTATCAATAATTTTATTAGCAAAATCCCAAGCTTCTTTACCAGTTGCATTGCCACAATTCACCAATACTAAAGCCTGTTTGCTGTAAGTACCAACATTGCCAAAAACTTTACCTTTAAAACCACATTGTTCGATTAGCCAACCTGCAGGAATTTTATAGAAACCTTCTCCGGCTGAATAATAAGGCATGTTGGTGTTTTCTGATAAAACTCTCTTAAAAACAGCTTCTTCTACCACAGGATTTTTAAAGAAACTTCCACAGTTTCCAATTTCTTCAGGATTAGGAAGTTTGCTGCTTCTAATATTAATTACAGCTTCACTAATTGCCTTTTGCGTTGGTAATACTATATTCTGAGCTTCGAGATACTGATTTAAAGCTGCATAGGTAAGATTAAACTTTGGTAATTTGTTTAAACGAAAAGTAACTTCACTAATTAGATACTTACCCTTTAACTCTTGCTTAAACACACTGTTTCTATAAGCAAATTTACACTCACTGGCAGCAAATGTTCTAAGTGCTCCACTTTGAAGGTCAATTGCGTTTACTTCGAAAATAAATTGCTCAACTTCTACTCCATAAGCGCCAATGTTTTGAATTGGTGCAGCACCAACAGTACCGGGAATTAAAGAAAGATTTTCTAAACCTTGCCACCCCTCTTCTACAG
The DNA here is from genome assembly GCF_026250525.1 of Chondrinema litorale. Lineage (GTDB taxonomy): Bacteria > Bacteroidota > Bacteroidia > Cytophagales > Flammeovirgaceae > Chondrinema > Chondrinema litorale. The sequence continues at coordinate 3,504,627 of NZ_CP111043.1, read as the reverse complement.
TTCTAAGTACAAACTGATGCCAGTTTTCACCTGCTTGTACTTTTACATAAAAGTGCTGAGCATCTTCCTTAACAAGCACAATACCTTTTTGAGCTGTTTTTACAACCAAGCCATCAAAATCTTGTGTGAAAAGGAGATTACTACCACCCCCAAGAATTAATCTCTCATTCTGTTTAAAAACTGGAGTGTTAATTAATTCTTGAAGTTCTTCGGTAGTTTGGATATGGATAAAAAACCTTGCTTTTGCAGGTATGCCAAATGTATTGTAGGATTTTAAAACAAAGTTTTCCAGTATCTCCATTTGTATAATTATAGGCTAAGTTTAAAGAATAATGTGATCTGCAAGAGCTTCCATATCCATATTGTGGAAGTTACCAGACGACATCATTAATAAAACCTTATTTTGCCAGTTTAATTCTGAAAGTTTTTCAAAAAGAGCCTTCTCATCATTAAATAAAATCAGGTCTTTTCTATTAAATGCTGCTCTTAGAGCCTCTACTGTAATAGGATCGAAACCTTTGCGAGCAACAGTTTCAGGATTAATATAGATAAAAGCTTCATCTGCTGCATTCATTGTATTTTTATACTGAGCGATAAACTCAGGATTAAGGCTACTAAATGTATGCAACTCCATACAAGCCACAAGATGCATCTTAGCAAATTGCTTTTTAGCTGCTTTTATGGTTGCATCTAGCTTAGATGGTGCATGAGCAAAATCTCTGTACATTTTAGTAATGCTATTCTCCCTTATCAACTCCAACCTTTTGCTAGCGCCACTAAATGAGCCTATTGCCTCATAAAACTCTGCACGATTTACTCCTTGCTTTAAACACACTTCTAATGCGGCACTTACATTCAGCAGATTATGGTCTCCAAAAAACTTGATAGGCACTTCGTTTTTATCGTGATCTATCAAATATGTAATGCCATTTTTAATTTTATGCTTGTGCATGCCATATGCCACCACCATCACATCTTCTGGTATATTAGATGCTTTCACCAGTTTTTCTAACTCTTTATCTTCTTTGCAATAGATAAGCGTACCCGCTTTGCTAGAAGCTTCTACAAACAGTTTAAACTGATTTACATAGTCTGCATAAACTGGATATGCATTTACATGATCCCAAGCAATACCAGTTATCACACCTATGTGATGATGATAAAGCAGGAATTTAGGTCGAGGATCTAATGGTGAAGATGGATATTCATCTCCTTCCAATAAAATACCATGAGACGCTTCTGTAAGTTTTACAGTTTCTGATCTGTTGTCGCTTGATGCACCAACTAAAAAATCGATATTCTTCCTCCAATAATTTAGCACATGAATGATCATGGAAGTAACGGTTGTTTTACCATGACTCCCAGCAACCACTATGCGCTGCTTATTTTTGGATATCTCATAAATGTACTCAGGGAAATTATAAATCTTTAACCCTAACTCTCTTGCCCTTATCAACTCTGGGTTATTATTCCTGGCATGCATGCCAACAATAACAGCGTCCAGACCCTCATAAATTTTATCAGGGTTCCATCCAAATTCTTCTGGAAGAAGATTATCGGCAAGCAGTTTACTATAGGAAGGTTCAAATATCTCATCATCTGATCCAGTAACCTCATAACCTTTGTTTTTAAGGGCTATCGCAAGATGATGCATCACACTTCCCCCTATCGCTATAAAATGAACTTTCATTATCCGGCCTTCTACTTCAGCTAATACTTTAGTAATTTTCTACTGAGACAAAATTAAGGTAAATTTTCAAAATTCTCTTAATACATCATACTCATTGACAATCAAAATTCATATTTTTGATAAATGAACGAAGATAAGATGAATATAAATCGCAGAACATCCCGCTATAACGCCACTAAGCCGAATGTTTCTGATTCTACTCCGTTGGGAAAAAAAAGACCTTACGACATAGAATTGGAGCAAGCTGTGTTGGGAGCTCTGATGTTGGAGAAGGATGCTTTAAATGATGTAATCGAAATTTTAAAGCCAGAATCGTTTGATTTAGAAGCACATCAAAGAATTTATAAAGCAATTTTGGCATTATTTGCCAAATCTGAACCGATAGACCTTTTAACTGTTACAGCTCAACTTCGTTCTTCTGGTGAGCTCGACATTGCTAAAGGTGCTATCTACATTACCCAGCTTACACAAAGAGTTAACTCTGCCGCAAACATAGAATACCATGCTCGTTTGCTTTTGCAGTATTCTATTAAAAGGGAACTGATTAATATCTCAAACCAAATCCAAAGAGACTCTTACGAAGAAACCTCTGATGTTTTTGAATTGCTTGATAAAATGGAACAGGCACTTTTCGAAGTATCTGAAATGAATATCAGAAAAAACTTTTCTGGTATGAGTTCTATTATGAGCGATGCCATTGCAGAATTGGAAAGTATGAGAGATCAGGTAGATGGATTAACTGGTGTGCCGAGTGGGTTCTCTTCTCTAGATAGAATTACTTCTGGTTGGCAAAAATCTGACCTTATCATATTAGCTGGTAGACCTGGTATGGGTAAAACAGCTTTTGTACTTTCGAGTTTAAGAAATGCCGCAGTAGACTTTGGTAAGCCTTCTGCTATATTTTCTTTGGAGATGTCGTCTGTACAGTTGGTAAAAAGATTAATCTCTGCCGAAGCAGAACTAGACAGTAGCAAGCTTAAAACAGGTAAACTTTCTGAGCATGAGTGGAAGAAACTAGTTGATAAAACAGCTAAACTTTCTGAAGCTCCTATTTTTATAGATGATACACCTGCTCTTTCTATCTTGGAATTACGTGCAAAATGCCGAAGGTTAAAGGCTCAGCACGACATCCAAATGGTAATAATTGACTACTTACAGTTAATGGCAGGTGAATCTGGCAAGAATGGTAACCGTGAGCAGGAAATCGCGATGATCTCCCGATCGCTAAAACAGTTGGCAAAAGAATTAAACATTCCTGTAATTGCACTTTCTCAGCTTAGCCGTGCTGTAGAAACCAGAGGTGGCGATAAGAGACCTCAGCTTTCAGATTTAAGGGAATCTGGTTCAATAGAGCAAGATGCAGATATGGTAATCTTCCTTTACAGACCTGAGTACTATGGTATTACAGAAGATGAAGAGGGAGTTCCTGTAACTGGCACTGGTGAAGTTATGATTGAGAAAAACAGACACGGTGCTACAGAAAGAGTGAGATTGAAGTTTATTGGTAAATACACCAAATTTACCGATTGGGAAAGCGACGATTTTGGCGGAAATGATTTTATTCCAGGTTTTGGAGAGAATGATTTTATGGAAGACCCGGGAAATAGATCAAGCATTATTGTAGGAAGCAAGATCAATAATCAAGATAAAGGAGCTCGAAGAGATGATCCTCCTTTCTAAAAGTATATAAATAATAAAAAAAGCTGTTTGAATCGATTCAAACAGCTTTTTTTATTTATAATGCTTTCAACTATTTCTTCTGTTTAACTCATCTCTAATTCTAGCAGCATTCTCATAGTCTTCTTTAGCAATTGCTGCTTCCATCATCGATTGCAATTTTTCGATTGTAAGCGCAGACAACTCATGAGTCGTATCGGTTGCTGATTTCTCTTTTTCCTTAGGCTTCTTTTTGGCAGATTTTCTTTCTTTTGCTGCACTCTTTGTACCTTCCTCTTCTTCATTTAAAACTATTCCAGCCTCAGAAAGCACAGATTCAAATGCATAGATAGGTACATCAAACCTTAAAGCTATAGCAACAGCATCCGAAGGACGTGCATCCATTTCTATAAAGTTAGAACCATCTCTAAAACTGCATACAATTTTTGCATAAAATACGCCTTCTCTTAAATCAGAAATGATTATTTCATGCAAATCAATATGAAAACTATCGGCAAAAGATTTAAACAAGTCGTGAGTCATTGGCCTGTTTGAAACAATCTTTTCCATCTCAATAGCAATTGCCTGAGCTTCAAACATTCCGATTATTATAGGCAATCTTCTATTACCAAACTCTTCTCCTAACACAAGTGCAAAAGAACCCGATTGAGAATGGCTAGCTGAAAGCCCTAAAATATCTAGTTTAATTTTATCCACAATAAATTTTATTGTTTTAATTTTTCGCAAAAGTATATTTTATCATTGAAAATCTAAAGGGCAAGTTTGAATGAATTCAAGAAAAAATTACAATTTGCAAATAAAAAAATTCAAAACGATTTGATTTAAATATGCATTGATGTTTACATAACTGCATTTTTTATATAAAGTTATTATAAACTTACAATTATGCCAATCACTAAAAAAAATAGCACAAGTTTTAGTTATTTAGCCAAATCGATGTGTACTTAGTCAAAAAAACTTTAATTATTGACTTATTATTAATAAAAAGCATTTATTCCAGTGCCAATAATCAATTCAAAAAATTTCAAAGCTCCTCTTCATCAATTTAACGGAAATCTACAAACAGTAATTCCCAGTATTTTTAGAGAAATTGAGGGCGTAACTTACCAAAGAGAAAGAATAGATACAAATGATGGAGATTTTCTTGATCTAGACTGGTCTAAAAAAGGCTCAGATAAAATTGTTTTAGTTTCTCATGGATTAGAGGGCAGCAGTAGCAGGCACTATGTTAAAGGCATTGTAAAGTTATTTAACGATGCCAATTGGGATGCCTGCGCTTGGAATTGCAGAAGCTGTAGTGGCGAGCTTAACAAACTTCCTCGTTTTTACCACCATGCCGATACTCCCGACCTTGCTTTGGTTATAAACCACATACTTAATACAGGCAATTACACTTCGCTTGTTTTAGTTGGTTTTAGCATGGGTGGAAGCCTTACCTTAAAATACATGGGTGAACATGGCGATAAGCTGCCTAAAGAGGTAAAAAAAGGTATTGCTGTGTCTGTACCTTGTAGCCTACTAGATTGCAGTATTGAGTTAGAGAAACCCACTAAAATGTATTACAATAAAAGGTTTTTTAAGAAATTAAGCGCCAAAGTAAGACAGAAAGCAGTCTTAATGCCCGATAAGATTTCTGCCGCAGCTTTAGATCAATACAAAATAAGATCTTTAAGAAAATTTGACGACCATTATTCTGCCCCTCTACATGGCTTTAAAGACGCTAATGACTTTTATGATAAAGCAAGCTCTTTACATTATATTGATAGCATTACAAGACCTGCATTAATCTTAAATGCGCTTAACGATCCATTTTTGGTAAACCGCTGTTATCCTTACGATTTAGCTAAAGAGAATGAATTTGTACATCTTGAAATTCCGATAAATGGCGGGCATGTTGGCTTTATGATGGCAGGCAAAAAAGAAACTTACGCAGAACTTAGAGCACTTGAGTTTGCAGAAGGCTAAATAAAAAAAAGCCATTCTCAAACAATTAAGAATGGCCTTCTTTTTATAAAATATCTTTTAGAAGAAATAACCTACACTTAATAATACTTGGCTACTTCTAGTATCGAAGTTGTATTGGCTTCCTCCAATTGTAACACCGTCTCCTAATTTACTTAGGTCACCTTCGTATTTAAGGTCGAATGCTAATTTCCATAAATCGAGGCCTATACCTGCCTGATAACCTACAGTAGCACCTTTTGTATCTTGATCTGAATCAGGTAAACCAGCAGCTTCTTTAATAGCATCAGAAAAACCATTGTTTTCATTCAGAATAAAAGTAAACACAGGACCAGCATTTACTCTTAGTGGACCCAGTTTAGCACCTACAAGTGCGGGAATATCTAACCTTGAAAATTTCACATCTTTTATACTGGTTTCTGCGGTACCATCTACTACTGAAGAAACTTCGTATTCACCACCTACAGAAGAGAATAATAATTCTGGTTGGATGTAAATTGGTAATACAGGTACATTAATTCTGGCAAAAATACCTGCGTGTACTCCTACTTTTGAATCACCTACTTTTACTTTAAGCTCATCGAAATCTGAACTACTAGTAATAAGAAGATCGTCTGCAGAAAGATTAGTAGAACTAGCTCCACCTCTAAGACCAAACTTTAGTAATTGGGCTTGTGAAACTTGAACAATGCTTATAAATGAAAAAACTAAAAGGAAATATTTCATACTGGGATAAAATTTCATAAAAAATATATAATCAGTTAAAAAAATACGAAGATTAATACCATTCGGTTACCTGAAGTAAACAAACCAAGAGCCAGTTTATTTCTGCAACCGAAAAAAATATACTAATCTTCGTATTATATATTATCCCGAACTATTTAATTAGTTACCTGCACTTGAAGCTGCACGCTTTCTTTCATTCTCATTGAGGTGAATTTTCCTCAATCTGAGACTTTTTGGGGTAACTTCAACATATTCGTCTTTTTGGATATATTCCAAAGCTTCTTCTAATGAAAACTTAATTGCAGGAGCAATTTTAGCTTTATCGTCAGAACCAGAAGCCCTTACGTTAGAAAGCTTTTTCATTTTAGTAGCATTTACAGCCAAATCGTTTTGTCTGATATGCTCACCAATTACTTGACCTTCGTAAATTTCTTCACCTGGATCAACAAAGAACTTGCCTCTGTCTTGTAGTTTATCTAAAGAATAAGGGAAAGTTGTTCCTGTTTCAGAAGAAATTAATGCTCCGTTGTTTCTTGATGGAATATCTCCTTTCCAAAGCTCGAAACTTGTAAAACGGTGTGCCATAATAGCTTCACCAGCAGTAGCATTCAATATATAGTTTCTTAAACCAATTAGACCTCTAGAAGGAACTTCGAATTCCAAATGAATTACGTCACCTCTAGGCTCCATTACTTTTAATTCACCTTTTCTTTGGCTAACTAACTCAATTACTTTACCTGAAGAAGTTTCAGGAGTATCAATGGTTAACAACTCAACTGGTTCGTGTTTTTTACCATCAATCTCTTTTATAATTACTCTTGGCTGTCCAATTTGTAACTCGTATCCTTCTCTTCTCATTGTTTCGATCAAAACAGACAAGTGAAGTACACCTCTACCATATACAATGTATGAATCTGGTGATGGAGTTTCTTCAATTTTAAGTGCAAGGTTCTTTTCAGTTTCTTTGAAAAGTCTATCTCTTAAGTGTCTTGAAGTAACAAATTTACCCTCTTTACCAAAGAACGGAGAGTTGTTCACTGTAAAGAACATACTCATTGTTGGCTCATCGATATCGATTGGAGGTAAAGCCTCAGGATTTTCGAAATCAGCAACAGTATCACCAATATCAAAACCTTCTATACCTGTAATAGCACACAAATCACCACAATAAACTTCTTCTGCTTTATTACGGGTTAAACCTTCAAATACGAATAATTCTTTTATTCTTGATTTGATTGTTTCGCCATCCATCTTTACTAAAGAAACTGGCTTACCTGCTTCCAGTTTACCTCTTGCTACTCTACCTACTGCAATTCTACCTACATATGAAGAATAATCGATACTGGTAATTTGCAATTGTACTGTTCCTTCTTTGTACTCTGGAGATGGAATATGCTCAATTACCAAATCAAGAAGAGCAGTAATGTCTTCTGTTGGTTGTTTCCAGTCGGTTGACATCCAACCTTGTTTTGCAGAACCATAAGCAGTTGGAAAGTCTAACTGATCTTCTGTAGCATTCAAGTTAAACATCAAATCAAACACTGATTCGTGCACCTCATCAGGACGACAGTTTTGTTTGTCTACTTTGTTAATAACTACAATTGGCTTTAAACCTAACTCAATTGCTTTTTGAAGCACGTAACGAGTTTGAGGCATAGGACCTTCAAAAGCATCAACAAGTAATAATACTCCATCTGCCATTTTAAGCACGCGCTCAACTTCACCACCGAAATCGGCGTGACCAGGAGTATCAATAATATTAATTTTTGTTCCTTTATAGTTTACAGAAACATTTTTAGAAAGAATGGTAATACCTCTTTCCCTTTCCAGATCATTGTTGTCCAGAATTAGCTCACCCGTTTCCTGGTTGTCCCTGAAAAGGCGACTTTCGTGCAAAATTTTGTCAACCAACGTAGTTTTACCGTGGTCAACGTGTGCGATAATCGCAATATTCCTGATATCTTGTTTCTCCATAATAGGCTGAAATTTAAGGGCGCAAAAGTAGCAAAATAAAAATATATATTTATCACTTCTGAGAAATTAATATTAATAAATCTGCTCTAGAGAAAAAATTTGTATTCAAATATGAATTGAATGTTAAAAATATGATATAATTCATTTTCTTATTAGCTAAAAAATCCTTTATCTTAAAAGGAAAATTTTTGATTGTAATACGATGCAGCCCAAACAATTTTATTTTAAAATCAAGATTTTATTTTTTGCACTCCTTATGGGGCAAACTCTCTTTGCTGCCGTAGCTTATCTTATTTTTGGGATGCAAAGCGACATTCATTCAGACGAAAATAATATACTGGTATACGTCTCTGTATTTCTAAGCATGTCGGCTATTGGTGCCTCTTATATTTTGAAGCCCAAACTTTTAGAAACAGCTCTTACTAAAAGTTCGCTGGATGAAAAACTAAAAGCATATACGACTGCCTGTTTAGTTACGTGGGCTTTATTGGAAGGTGCTAATATGGCAAATGTAGTTATATTTATTGTTACTGCGAATAAAATCCCTCTGGTGTTTTTCCTCGCCATCTTATTAGTTTACATTCCTACCAGACCTGATCTAAGAAAAATATCTGCTGATTTAAAGCTCAATAGAGATGAGGAGAAAGAGTTGGGAGTAAGCTAATAGCTAGTTTAAAGCTCAAAGATATACCTATTCAAAGTTTTGTTATAATCAACATGGTAAATAGGATTTTGCAATTGAAAACTTTTACAAAGCCATCCAACTATGGCCAAATAAAGCCCCTCAGGTTGAAAGTCAGTTTCTGCAAAAACAAGATCAGTTACTCTTATGGTAATAAAAGTACCTTTAATTAAAGATTTTAAATCGTTTAGTTTACTTTCTATTCCTCGAATTAAATAGTTTAATTCATCTTCTGTTAGATTGAAGCTTATATCTAAATTTAAATAAATATGATCTGAAATCTTAATTATTGTTCTCTATGCTTTCATTAAAAGCAATTTCAGCATCTATTTTCACAAAAATCCCCCAGCTCGCTTCTTTCAATATAAGTTGATATTCATAAACCATTTTGATTAAACTAAATCCCCAAACCTAATTCTTGTCTGTATTTGCGGTCTTCGTTAAAGTGCCTTTTCCAGTAATCGAGCTTAATGGTTTCTTTCTTTACAGCTTTGGTGGTTAGCTTTTTGGCATCACTTCCAAAACCACTAATATGAGTTTCTTCAAACTTGGTAATTTGATGCGGAAATTCATTTTGAAATGTAATTAACAACTGCCTCTCATACTCTGGATAGTCCAAATAATAAGTACTTAGAGAATCACTTTCGTTAGTAATACTGGCAGTTGCTTTAACAACTTCTGTTTTTTTATGTCGCAACCTCGAAAAAAATGTACCCGGAATAATATCTATCTTGCCAACAGGTAAGTTTTCTGGGTTCAGTCTAATCATATTCCAGATTTCATCTTCTAGCAATACATTGTCTATTTGATATTTTCTATCTCTTTCTGTTTCAAAATAGGAATTGCCTGTAAACTCAAAGCCTTTTTTCTGCAAGTTTAATTGCGCAAAAGTATGTCCACACCAATCTTGTGTAGTAGTACTTACTTTCATAGAATGAGGAAATTCTTCTTGGTTCACCGGAGTGAACACACTCATCATTAAAGAATAAGGATAAATACCGGTTAGGAATTTCTTGGTAAAATTCAATTTTAGCACCTTTACAGAATCTTGTGGGCTTGCTTGAGCATTGTCTAGTTTTACCTGTTTACTCTTAGAAAAATCTTCGGTAACGAAAATTAAAACTGCCTCGCCAGAATGTACTTGTCCGTAACGAATTTGCTCTAACTCATAAGAATTGAGCTCTGCTAAACCATCGTACCAATAATCATTAAAATCAACTTCTGTAGTGTTTTTATAATCTGTAGTTTCCTCAAATTCTATTTTACTACAACTTGTTAGTACCAGAAATAATGATATTAAAAGAAAAGTAAAATGCTTCATAATGCTTTAGTATGGTGTATATTTATGCATAAAACAAATAGTATTTAAAGTAGTTTCCCAACACCTTATACCAAACAGATAACATATTAAAATGTAGTCTATTACAGAGACTTATTTACTGCATTTCATTACAAATAGCATTAAATTCCATAACAATCTGCATTTATTTCTAAATCCTTGTAATAAATAAGTAATCTGCTTAACTAAAGAGATAAAATCAACCATTTAGGGTGATATATACCCTCTCGTATAATTTTAAATAACCAAGCAACCATTATTAGCATATTTTAATCTGAATACCAGAAACAAATAAAACAAGATAAATGGAACTGAAGATTACGAATCTCTCTAAAACCTACTCAAACGGAGTACAGGCACTTAAAAATGTTAATCTTACTATAAGTAGCGGCATGTTCGGACTGCTTGGGCCAAACGGTGCTGGTAAATCTAGTTTGATGCGTACCATTGCTACTTTGCAAGAACCCGATGAAGGAAGTATTACTTTTGATAACCTAAATGTTTTAACTCAAAAAGAAGAAGTAAGAAAAATTTTAGGTTACCTACCTCAGGAGTTTGGTGTTTATCCGAAAATATCTGCAGAAGTATTACTCGACCACCTTGCTGTGCTCAAAGGAGTAAATAATAAAAAAGAAAGAAAAGAGCTAGTAAAAGCATTGTTACACAAAACCAATCTGTTCGATGCTAGAAAGAAAAACTTGGGTGGTTATTCAGGCGGTATGAAACAGCGTTTTGGTATTGCCCAAGCCCTTCTATCAAACCCAAAACTCATTATTGTAGATGAACCTACCGCTGGTCTCGATCCGGCAGAAAGAAACCGTTTCCACAACCTCTTAAGTGAACTTGGTGAAAACACAGTTGTAATTCTCTCTACCCACATTGTAGAAGATGTAAAAGAGCTTTGTACTAAAATGGCAATCATTAACAAGGGACAAGTATTATTAGAAGGCAACCCGATAAAAGCCATTGATGAGATTGCAGGCAAAGTATGGCGTAAAACCATTGAAAAACCTGAATTGGAAGCTTACAAAAAGCAATACAATGTAATTACTGAAAAAATGATTGCTGGCAAGCCACTCATTCATATTTATAGTGATTTACAGCCAGATGGTTCTTTCCAAGCAGTAGAAGCCGATCTGGAAGACGTTTATTTCTCTTACATTTTTGGTAACACTTCAACACAACTTGCCTAATTCATTTCCCTTTTATAGAAGATTTTTTTTTAAGACTTACTGAATTTCACCATGTGGTACGAAATATTCAAGTTTGAACTACAGTACAGGAAAAAAAGACCTGCTACTTATATATACTTTCTCATTCTGTTTCTGCTTTCATTTGGAGCTATGTCTAGCGATGTAGTTCAAATTGGTGGTGGCAGCGGACTGGTAAAAGAAAATGCCCCTACTACCATTGCAACCATGATGATTATGCTATCGGCTGCAATGATGATGATTACCTCTGCGATAATGGGAGTTTCTGTACTTAGAGATTTTGAACACAAAACAGAGTCTCTCATGTTTACAAACCCGATTAGCAAAGGAGACTATTTGTTTGGTAGATTTTTAGGCTCTTATCTGGTTGCCTTAATTATTTACTTAGGCGTTCCTATTGGCTTTATGATGGGAGAGTTTATGCCTTGGCGCGATGTAGACAAGCTTTTGCCTTTTAATTTTTGGAACTACGTACAGCCTTACTTTTTATTCATTGTGCCTAATGTATTTTTTACTGGTGCTTTGTTTTTCACTGTTGGCTCATTAAGCCGCAAAATGATTGTTGTTTACATTCAATGGGTAATTCTTTTAGTATGTTACGAAATAGGTTTAACGCTTGCAGATGATCTTGAGAACCAAGAGCTCGCAGCTCTGTTAGACCCCTTTGCTATTTCTACCGCAGATATAGTAACCCAATACTGGACAGTGGTAGAACAAAATACGCAACAAGTTCCCCTATCAGGAATTATTTTGTATAACCGCCTTATATGGACTTTACTTGGTATAACTTCGCTAGTAGGTGCTTACTTTGGCTTTAGTTTTAATGTAGTTAGAAAAGGGTTATTCAGAAAGAAAAAGATTAAAGAAGAAACAAGTACTAAAAACCAAATTGCCATACCTATTCCTAAAGTTGCTCTTCAGTATAACATAGGTACAAATTTAAAGCAGCTCTTTTCACAAGTCAGGTTTTACTTTTTCTCTTTGCTAAAAGATATTCCTTTCCTCGGCATTGTCTTTTGTGGTATTCTGATACTCTTTGTTAACTCCATATACATGGGCGAAACTTTTGGCACTTATACGTACCCAACCACCTATCTTGTACTTGAACAAATCTCTGGTTTTAACCTATTCTTTATCATTATTGTAGTATTCTACTCAGGTGAGCTAATCTGGAAAGAAAGAGATGTAAAAATCAACCTGATATACGATGCCATGCCGATTCCAGATTTCATCAATTTGGTAAGTAAGTTTCTGGCAATGATACTTTGCTATATTTCAATTATAGTAGCACTAATTTTTTCAGGAGTAATCATACAAACCTTTAAAGGCTATTACAATTACGAGTTGGGCTTATACTTTTCTAGAACCTTTAGCACAACACTCCCATTTTTAACTGTATTTACTTTGCTTGCTTTTTTTATACAAGTAATGGTAAACCACAAGTTTATCGGGCATGCGTTTATGATCGCCTTTTTCATTATAACCATTGTACTTTCTAACCTCGGCATAGAACATGGCTTAATTCAGTTTAATAGTGGTTCTTTGGGAACATACTCAGATATGAACGGCTATGGGCATTTTCCTGCCGCATACAGTTGGTTTAAAACATATTGGATCGGTTTCACCTTAATCCTTTTTGTAATAGCTGTTGTCTTTTCTGTAAGAGGTTCTGAGTCTATTCTAAAAACCAGATGGAAAGTAGGAAAACTCAGACTGAGCAAACCTTTGCTTACTTTGGGTATCTTTTGCTTTATCACTTTTAGCTTATCAGGTTGCTACATTTATTACAATACCAATGTTTTAAATGAATATAGTAATTCTGATGCGCGAGAAGAAAGACAGGCAAACTACGAGAAAACATTAAAAAAATATAAATACCTCGTACAACCTAAAATCGTAGATGTAAACCTTAAAGTAGATTTATATCCAAAAGAAAGAGATTATGTGGCAGAAGGTTATTACATCATCACCAATAAATCAGACGAGGCAATTCCAGAAGTACATATTCAGCTTAATGGCGACAAACAGTATAAAACTGAAGAACTGGTTTTTGAATCTGGCTCAACCATTACTGAATCTTTCGATGAATTCGACTATTATATCCATAAGCTAAACACACCACTAAATCCGGGAGACACCATAAAGCTTTCATTTAAACAAACATTTACAACAGATGGCTTTGTAAAAAGTGGCTCTAATACGGGTATCGTCTACAATGGTACTTTTATCAATAACTCAAACCTACCTTCTTTCGGATATAATGATGGCTATGAGCTTTCTCAAGATAACGACAGAAAAGATTACGATTTGCCACCAAAAGAAAGAGCAAAACCGAGAGATGACAAGAGAGAGCTGTTAAATGGCTTTTTAGGTGACGATGGTGATTTAATTGATTTTGAAATCGTAATCGGAACGGATACAGGGCAAATCGCCATTGCTCCGGGTTATTTACAAGAAGACTGGAAAGAAAAAGGCAGACATTACTACCATTACAAAATGGACAAACCTATGTTCAATTTCTTCTCGGTGCTTTCTGCAAATTATGAGGTAATGAGAGATACATGGAAACCCGAAATCGATTCTTTAGGTGACCCCGTAAATCTGGAAATCTATTATCACAAAGGGCATACCTATAACTTAGACAGAATGATGCATGCCATGAAAACCTCATTCGATTACTTCTCTAAAAACTTCAGTCCTTATCAACATAAGCAAATGCGAATTTTAGAATTTCCTCGCTATTCATCATTTGCTCAGTCGTTTGCCAACACAGTTCCTTTTTCAGAATCTATTGGCTTTATGTTAGATATTGATGATGAAGACGATGTAGATGTAGCATATTACGTAACCGCTCATGAGCTAGCACACCAATGGTGGGGTCACCAGTTAATGCCTGCCAATGTACAGGGAAGTGCTGTGCTCAGTGAGTCACTTTCGCAATATTCTGCACTTATGGTAATGAAGCAAACATATTCAGAAGAAAAGATAGAGCAGTTTTTAAAAGAAGAATTAGAGCGCTATTTAAAAGGTAGAACTCGTGAAACTAAAAGAGAAATGCCTTTGGCTACAGTAGAAGAACAGTCTTACATCCATTATGGTAAAGGGGCAGTCAATTTCTATGCGTTACAAGATTATATTGGCGAAGACAGTCTAAACATCGCTTTAAGTAGATTTATGAAAGACTGGAACATGTTTGATGGACAACCAAAACAAGGACGCTTCCCTACTACAGCAGATTTGATTAAGTATATTAGAGAGGTTACTCCAGACAGCATGCAATATGTAGTAACTGATTTGCTTGAAGACATCATCCTATTCGAAAACAAAGCTGAAAAAGCTGAGTATGTTGCTACTTCTGATAATAGCTATCAGGTTCAACTTACTGTATCGGCTAAAAAACTAGAAGCAGATAGCATTGGTGTTGAGAGTCCGGTTGAGCTGAACGATTGGATAGAAATAGGTGTTTATGGCCAAACAGATGCAGGTAAAGACACTTTACTATACCTCCAAAAACACTTGATGGACACTGAGCAACAAACTTTTACAATTGAGGTGGATGAAAAACCTGTAAAAGCTGGTATAGACCCAATACACAAATTAATAGACAGAAACCCGAAGGATAATACCAAAACGGTTACAGAGAAAGAGAGTATTTAAACTAAAAAGCAGTGATTAAAAAAAAAAGCCTATAATTGAGTAATTATAGGCTTTTTAATTTTATATTTAAGAAGAAACAAGCTTTTAATTATAATACGTTATGATCATAATGTTCCCTTAACTATTTTTTTTATAGCTGTGATTTTTTTAACATTCAAATGAAAAATAATTCTACCCTTTATATTTCAATACTTAGTATTATTTTCATTTTAATTCTATCGATTTTAGGATTAATAAATCTGGCTATAAACACCAAAAACAGCGATGCAAGCATAATAAACATCTCTGGAAGACAGCGAATGTTAAGTCAGAATATAACGAAAGCTATATTACTTGCAGAAATAGATAAAGGGAATCAGCAAAACCTTAGTCAACTTAAAAAATCACTAGGCGCTTTTGCTTTCGCTCATCACAGCTTACAATTTGGTAATGATAGTTTACAACTACCGCCCAGCGAAAAACCTTACATCAATAATCTCTTTCACTTAATAGATCCTCACTTTCAGTCGCTAGAAAAAGCTGGCTACGATGTTCTAGAAGACCCTTACAACGATTCTACATTGGTTCATGCCCGACAAGAAGCCATGGCACATGAAGATGTTTTCTTACGGACGATGGATACAATCGTAAATTCATTTGAGAAGGAAGCTAAAGAAAAGATTTTAAAAATTGAAAAACTAGAGTTTGCTCTTGCCTTTGCAGCTTTATTTATAGTGTTAGGCATTTGGTTTTTTATTTTAAAGCCTTTACAAGAAAAATCGTTTTCGGCACATAAAGAATTATCTGACCTAAACTCATCTCTCAACGAAAGCTTAATCCAGCTAGAAGAGATGACCCAAAATTTATCAGAAGAAGTTGAAGAAAGAAATGCTACAGAAGACAAGCTTATTAAGAATCAGGCGAAGCTTGCCGAAGCAAATGAAAAATTAAATACTAGCTTGTTCGATCTTAAAAAGATAACAGGTGACCTCGAAGAAGAAATTGAAGAAAGAAAAACCACTGAGCATAAACTCAAGCAAAATCAAGAAGAACTAGAAAAACTAGCATTAATTGCCAATAAAACAGATAATGCAGTAATAATTTGTAATTACGAGGGCAAAATTGAATGGGTAAATGCCAGCTTCGAAAGATATACAGAATACACCATTAATGATTTATACAGTGAAAATATAGGAGATATTCTTCACGGCGAAGAAACTGACAAAGGCACCATCAATTTTATTAAAGAGAATATACAAAAGGGTAAAGGTTTTAAAACTGATATTCTTAAATATTCTAAAAGTGGAAGAAAATTCTGGGTTCGCATAGAGTTACAACCAATTAGAAATATCGAGGGCAAAGTGCAAAAGTTTATTGCTATTGAAAGCGATATCACCAAAAGCAAAGAACACGATGCTATGCTGCAACAGGCAAAAGACAATGCAGAAAAAGCAGCTATGGCAAAGCAGGAGTTTCTATCTACTATGAGCCACGAGATTCGCACACCTATGAATGCTGTTGTTGGCCTTACACATTTATTATTAGAACAAGATCCATTAGACCGACAGGTAGAAAACCTCAAATCGTTAAAATTCTCAGCAGATATGTTGCTGGCGCTCATTAATGATATACTTGACCTTAGTAAGATAGAATCTGGCAAAATTGAATTTGAGCAAACAGAATTCCCTATTAAAGACATATTGAATGGAATTAATAAATCGCTGGGTGTAATTGCTCAAGAAAAAGGCATTTATGTAAAAACCAACATCTCTGAAAAAATACCAAAATACTTAATTGGCGATCAAGTTAGGCTAAACCAAATACTTACCAATTTGGTAAATAATGCCATTAAATTCACCAACCAAGGAGGAGTAACAATTCATACAGAGGTAAAAGAAATAAAGGATGAAAAAGTGAATCTTGAATTTGCTGTTACTGATACAGGTATAGGCATACATGAAGACAAGATTAATCACATTTTTGAAAGGTTTTCTCAAGCACACCAAAATATTACCCGACTATACGGAGGTACCGGTTTAGGCTTGTCTATCACCAAACAGCTAATTGAACTACAGAATGGTAAAATTGACGTAAAAAGTAAGTTAGGCAAAGGCACAACGTTTACATTTAATCTCATTTTTGAGATTGGAAAAGGTAAAATAATTGAAGAAAACAAAGCATCCGCACAAATGAATGACACAAATTTAAAAGGAATAAACATCCTATTGGTTGAAGACAACAAGATGAATCACTTGGTGGCACAGCAATTTATAAAGAAGTGGGAAGCCAAAATGGAAATTGCAGAATGTGGAGAAGAAGCGTTGGAAAAAATTACCAGCAAAGCTTACGATATTGTGCTTATGGACTTAAACATGCCCGGCATAGATGGCTTCGATACTTCCATTAGAATAAGAAGTATGCAAGACGATTATTTTAAAGAAGTGCCAATTATAGCACTTACTGCATCGGCTTTTAATGAAGTAAAGAAAAAGGTTTACGATCATGGTATGAACGACCATGTAAGCAAACCATTTAACCCATCAGAACTTTTTAATAAATTGGTTAAGCATTCGCAAGCCATACAATTAAAGCGCTCTTAAGTTTTACTTCATCATATCTTTTACATAGACAGGTAGTGCAAATGCAGCCTGATGCATTTCACTACTGTAATATTGGAAGCCATTCTGCTGTATCAATTCTTTATGCTCTGGTTTATTCACCTCAAACAATATTTCTCCTAAAGATTTTTTAGCGCATATGGCGAAAACCCACATCCCTGTCGGAAAGGTGGGAATATTCGCTTGATAACATGCCAGACTATTGCTACCAAAATGCTTTTGTAGTTTTTTAAAGCTTGTGGCAAAACTCACTCTATCTAAATTAGGGGCACCTAATGAGGTTACTAACAAACCTTGTTTAGTAAGTAAGTTTGATATTTTGGCTAAAAAAATATTTTCGTCTTTTGGGCCTTTTGCTTCTACAGGGCTGTGTAAATCATCAATAATCAAATCGAAACTTTCTGCTTTTAATTCGCTTATTAAATCATTTACATCTCCATTCATATAATTGACTTTATCAGAATGGAAGGCTGCTTCTAAGTCCGGAAAAAACCTTTTAGAAACTTCTGTTATCTCATTATCTATCTCTAAAACTGTAATAGAAGATATACTTTTATGCTTGAGTAATTCTTTAACAACAGCACCATCTCCCCCACCTAAAACCAATACATTCTCAACTTTAGTTGTACTAAGGGCCGGTACGTGAGTAATCATCTCATGATATACAAAACTGTCTTTTTCTGTGAGTACAATTACACCATCTAACACCAACATTCTACCAAAAGCATCAGTCTGGTACACTTCAATCCGCTGGTATTCAGATTTTTTCCTAAAAAGTAAATCACCTTGATGTTTAACTGAAAGTGCATAATTTTCAGTTCTCTCCGTAAACCAGATATTCCGCTTCACTTCTGGCTCTTTCGTTTCAATATTGTAAGAATCTGCAATAGCAAACTCTGGTTTTCTATTAAGTTGCGCCTTTTGCCCTCTTCGCATTTCTACTGCCGAATGATGAGATGCGCCCAATTTTTCTGCCATTACTCCTGCCGCAATCCAAGGGTTTACAGATTCACCACAAGTAAAAATATCTACCGATGCAAAACCATATTCTGGCCAAGTATGTATCGAAAGATGGCTTTCTTGTATCACCACTACTCCCGAAACACCATAAGGCGCAAAATGATGAAAAGTTGTATTGATAATAGTTGCACCAGCTTCTATAGATGCGGCTTCCATTACTTGCTGCACCAGCATTACATCGTCTATTTTTGAAGCATCACAATCGTACAATTCTGCAATTACATGTCTCCCCAGTGATTCCAATATTTCACTATTTTTATTTGAATATCGAACTATTTTTTGCTAAATAAGCACAAATTATAACTTATATCAATTCAACATACTTAAACTATGGATTTTCTTATAACTGCATTAGATTATACTGATGAAAATGCGCTCGAAAGAAGAATGCAAGCCAGAACAGAACACCTTGCTAATGCAAAAGAACTACACAAAAGTGGCAATTTGATTGCAGCTGGTGCTATTTTAAGCGACGAGGGCAAAATGATTGGCTCTACTTTGTATTTGCGCTTCGATTCTGAAGAAGAATTAAAAGAATATTTAGATAACGACCCTTATACAAAAGGAAAAGTTTGGGAGAAAATAGAAACTCAAAACATAAAGCTAGTTCAATTTGATTGAAGCCAAACAATTTTATATTCAGTAAATTATTAGAATAGCTGAAATATGATATTGCAAAACACATAAACATTACCTTTAAATAGCTGTAGTATAACAGGGAAGATTAGATATGGATATTAAAAAACTAGATGACGCAGCACTTAAAAAGGTGATAGATGATAATAAAATTATTTATAATGAATATCTTGATCTTCCCTTTGCCATAAAACTGAATGAAGAAATAATTGATTTTCTCGCCAACAATTACTTTAGAGTAGAATATATTGGTTTTGACGATCCCCCTGAACGAAACACCTCTAACCATCCATTAATCTTTACTAGTAACCACTCTGGTATGGCTTTCCCTTGGGATGGCATTATTTTCCTCTCTGGTTTATTTAAAAAATGGAATTACCAGCATTATGCTGCACGGCCACTTATAGCGCCAATGCTTACGCAAACTACATTAATGAATCCTTTTTTGATTCCTAATTTATGGAAGAAAGCGGGAAGTATAGATGCCAACATGCTCAATTTTGAAACCATGATGCAGCATAAAGATTATAACCTGCTCATTTATCCAGAAGGAGTTCCCGGCATTGGTAAAGGCTTTAACAACAGATATCAACTCCAAAAAGTAGCCACCTCATTTGTGAGAATGAGTTTAAAATACAAAACTGATTTAATCCCCTTTTACACGATTAATGGTGAGTTTATTAATCCGTATCATTACACATCTTCTTTTGTAGATAAGCTTATTAATATAATTAAAATACCATTCTTACCATTAGGTGCGCTCACTATTGTACTAATTTTACAACCATGGCTTTTTTATTATGCTATGCCAGCTAAGTTGTATTTTGTGAGAGGCAAAAGAATTAGTCCTTATAAAATGATTGCTGATAAACCATATAAAGAATATACGCAGCAAGAAATTGAGAAACTAAGGGACGAGTTGCATGTGACAATGCAGAGTGAATTAACCGAAGCTAAAAATAATTACGGAAAAAAGCCTTACCAATTTAGACAGTTCTTAAAAGTTATTGGCAACAATTTTTACAGGCTTCCATTTTTATTTCCGACAGGTTGGCCAGTTCTTTTTAGTGAGTTTTATCGCAAATACAAAAAATATGGTGCCAATGGATTTAAGATGAAACTAAACTGGTATACTTTCTTCATCTACTTTTTAAAAAACCCTTTCGTTATTTTTTACTTTATTCCCATAATAGGATGGATACCAATATTAATTAAGGGATATAAAAAAAGTAAAACTGGTGAAAAACACACTTAATCTTTCCTGAGAATTTTCATCTTTTGTTATCTGTATCAGAATTATAGATTTTACACACAATATTATTCAAGGTTATAAAAAGCCTGAATTGTGAAATATTATTTTGATATTACAACAAACAAAGAATTAAATTTTATTTATATAATTTTCAAACATTTTTAGTGCCAAAATGATTATTAACTTGAAAGGTAACAAATTTCAAAAAAAATTTTTTTTCTAACAAATTCTACACCAAAATTTATTTATTTAAGAAAAATTACTAAAATTGAAAGTACAAATACACGTTTAAGCAACACAATTCGAGGAGACATACTTAGTTTCCGTTTAAACTAAACCCCTTAACTTGGGAATAACAACTACAAACTTTTTGAGCTTAAAACGGAAAATTAACTAACAACGTAGAGAAAGTGGTTTATAAAAAACAACGTGGTTTATGCAAAAACTAAACCTTACACAAAGCCTTTCACAGAAGTTATCGCCGCAACAGATTCAGTTTATAAAACTGTTGCAGGTACCAACTATGGAACTTGCTGCCAGAATTGAAGAAGAGTTGGAAATCAATCCTGTGCTTGAAGAAGGTCGTGATGATGAAGAAGAAAATATAACAAACAGTGACGATGATGTAGCTGACGACTATGAAGATTCTGATGACATTATGGACGCCGATCCGATTGAAGAAGTCAATATAGATGAGTACCTCAATTCGGAAGATTTAAACGGATACAAAATGCAGGGTGATGGTCCTTCAGAAGAAGATGACAAGGAAATGCCAATTCCTACTTACTCATCTTTAACTGAAAACCTGCTCATGCAACTTGGTTACTTGAGACTTTCTGAGAAAGAAGAAGTTATCGGAAAGCAGTTAATAGGAAGTATAGATAATGACGGATATATAAGAAGAGATTTAGAGGCGGTAGTAAACGACCTTGCATTTTCTGTAAATGTAATCACATCTGAAGAAGAAGTAGAGTGCATTTTAAAGAAAATTCAACAGTTTGATCCACCAGGTATTGGATGCCGTAGCTTACAAGAATGTCTGTATCTGCAACTGCAAAGAAAAGATACGAAAGACCCAATGGTAATGGCTGCCATTAAAATTGTAATGCTTTGCTTCGAAGAGTTTAAGAAAAAACACTTTACCAAAATTCAGAAAAAACTGAATTTAAGTGAAGAGCAATTGCGAAATGCAGTTAGCATGATTACCAAGCTTAATCCAAAGCCGGGAGGTTATACTAGCTCATTTGAAAAAACTCAATACCTTACTCCAGATTTTATTTTAAAGGAGCTTAATGGAAAGTTAATAGTATCTCTTAACTCTAAGAATGCTCCCGAGCTTAAAATAAGCAGGTCTTATGCTGATATGCTCGATAGCTATAGCAAAGCCAAAAAGAAAGATAAAAAAATAAGGCAGACAGTTACGTTTGTAAAGCAAAAGCTAGATGCTGCCAAATGGTTTATTGATGCCATTAAGCAAAGACAAGAAACATTGCTTAAAACAATGAGAGCCATTGTAGACTACCAGTTTGATTTCTTTATGTCTGGCGATGAGAGCAAGCTTAAACCAATGATTCTGAAAGACATTGCACAAGAAATTAGTATGGATATATCTACAGTTTCTAGGGTAGCAAATAGCAAGTCTATCCAAACTGATTTTGGTTTATTCCCTCTTAAGTTTTTCTTCTCAGAAAGTATTACTACCGAAAGTGGTGAAGATGTAAGTAGCAAAGAGGTAAAATTCCATTTGAAGGAAATTATTGATAATGAAGATAAACGCAAACCTCTTTCTGATGATAAATTGGAAAGAATGCTTAAAGATAAAGGCTATAATATAGCTCGTAGAACTGTAGCAAAATACCGCGAACAATTGAATATTCCGGTAGCCCGACTAAGAAAAGAATTATAATCTATAAGAGATTGCTAAAAAAAGCAGGCATTTTTATAAAAAGCCTGCTTTTTTTATTCCTGAATTTTAAATTTACATTTTCACAAAATACTATCCGAGCTTGAATCAAAAACTGGCAAAAACAATCTCCTTCATTTTACATCCGCTTTTAATGCCAACTCTGGTATTTTTTATTGTTTTTTATTTTGCAGAGATAGCGGTACCATTCTCAGAAGAAGGCAGAATTAGATTACTGGGACTCATTTTTATTAGTACTTTTCTATTTCCATTTGGCAGCATTATTCTTTTACACTCTACCACACTTATTGGTAATTTGCAAATAGATTCTCAAACCCAAAAGCCCCTACCCTTTGTAACTGTTACAGTTTTTTACACCATGATCACCTACTTCTTTGTAGATAAAGTAGGTCTGGATATATTACCCAGTTCGATGATAATCGCCATTGCGCTCACTACAGCATTGGTTACTATTATCTCAACCACATTCAACATTAGCATACATAGTACAGCCATCGGTGGTGTATTAGGCATTCTGTTTTGCATAAAGGGAGTTTACTACGAACTTCACTTGCTTATTTACCCTATTGCTGCCTGTATTTTTCTTGCCGGACTATTAATGACAGCCCGATTATATTTACAAACACACACTCCATTTCAAGTTTTTAGCGGTGCTATTCTCGGCTTTGCAGTGTGCTTCTCTGTACTTTGGTGGCTAGTATAAAGATATTTTTAGCTATAAACTTTCATTCAAATGAAATACCTATTACCCCTATTACTACTATTTTATATTTCTAATTTATCTGCACAAACCAGAGAAAAAGGTATCGAAATTGGCATTTTACCCACAGGTAAATACAATGCCATTACTGATGTTGCTGGAGTTAAAGTTGGCCATACCACTATTATAGAAGCAGATAGTATTAGAACTGGCGCTACCGCGATTATCCCACATAATGGAAACATCTTTCAAGATAAAGTACCAGCAGCAATACACGTTAGCAATGGCTTTGGTAAACTGGCTGGTTCTACTCAGGTAAAAGAATTAGGTAACTTAGAAACCCCGATTGTATTAACAAACACCTTAAATGTGGCAAATGCCATGAATGCTCTCATTACCTACACATTAGAGCAAGAAGAAAATCTTTCTGTAAGGTCGGTAAACGCACTAGTAGGTGAAACTAACGACGGTTTTTTAAACGATATAAGAGGTAGACATGTAAAAGAAGCACATGTATTGGAAGCTATAAAAAATGCCAAAAGTGGAGAAGTAGCAGAAGGAAATGTTGGTGCAGGTACAGGCACAGTTTGCTTTGGGTTTAAAGGTGGCATAGGTACCTCTTCTAGAAAAACACCAGAAAGCACTGGTGGCTACACCGTTGGCGTATTGGTACAAACCAATTTTGGTGGCGTACTTCAAATCGATGGAGTTCCTGTAGGTGTTGAGCTAGACCAATATTATTTAAAAGGTAAATTAAAAGATGATGCAGATGGCTCTTGTATGATTGTAGTGGCTACAGATGCTCCACTAGATGCTAGAAACTTAGAACGACTAGCAAAAAGAGCCGCATTCGGTTTAGCAAAAGCAGGCGGTATTGCCTCTAACGGTAGTGGAGATTATGTAATCGCATTTAGCACTGCCAAAGAAAACAGAGTACCATACAGCAGTGAAACAAGCACTACCGAAAATACACTCATACTAAATGATTATCTGTCACCTTTGTTTTTGGGAGCCATTGAAGCAACAGAAGAAGCGATTATAAATTCGTTGTTTGCAGCAAAAACAACCAAGGGTCGAGATGGACACGAAATTAAAGAGCTGCCAGAAAAAGAAGTATTGGAGTTGATGAAGAAATACGGAAAACTAAAAGATAAAAATTAAGCGATGTTTTATACATCGCTTTTTTTATTCTTGTTCTGGTCAGAAACTTCATCTTTTTCATTATCAGATGACTCCCCAGAAAATAAGGTAGCTGTGCTTTTGAAGAACTTATCTGTGAACAGGTCAGAAATATCTGCTACGAGTTTAAACGTATCATACGATTTCATCACCTCCTTTTTAAGGTCTTCAGGCAACTCATGGTCATTATGTAACTTTTGAAATAAATCGTTCATGATTCCTGCATAGCTAGGTTTTCATACATACGAGCAAGCTTCTCTTTTGCTCTTTTTAATCGCATCTTAACAGCACTATTACTAATTTGTAGTATCTCCGAAATATCTTCTATACGCAAAGCATCCTGATATTGCATCAATAAAATAATTCTATCTTGTTCAGAAAGCTTTTTTAATAACATTTCGAGCTGCTCTAGTCTAATCTCTCTCAGTATTTTATCATCTTTGTTACTGGTATCTTCCATTACCAACTCCGACGATTTATCATCGAGATTATCGGTTTTCATTTTTTTCTTCAGATTGAGATAATCTATACAAACATTATAGGCGATTCGGTTCACCCAAAACTTGTAAGACTCTCTGTTTTTAAGAGAAGATAATTTTAAAAATGACTGTAAGAGCACATCGTGAGCCAAGTCTTTCGCCTGTTCGGTGTTATTGCACATAGCAAGACACTTTCTGTAAACTCCACCTGCGTAACGATCATACAATACAGCAAGAGCTTTCTTTTCTCCCTGATCTACAATCAATGAAATTATTTCTTTATCACTCAGTTCCAAAAAATCAACACTTTTCACAAGAGGGGCTGGTAACTGTATTATACATTAGTAAAATCAGCGATAAAAATACACCTCCATTTCCGATTTAAAAAGAAATCGGGTCACTTCTGTAAATTCAAGTTTATAAATCAAAGAAGTCTTTATATTACAGACTATGTACTTTGAACCATTTAAGAAGTCAAAATCGACCTCTTAGTCTTACTAATTTCGCCATAAGTTACCTTTTAATTCCTTGTGTAGTAAAGGAAATTCCCTGCTGGCCAGACTCCGATATCATTACAGCCTCAAAATACGGCTTTATTTTGTCGTTTTTTGTTGCCCAATCGAAGATAAAATTGGCTCCTGTTCCTCCATCTTTATCATCCTCATCAATAATAATCTCTACCGTTTCTAGCGGTTGCAGAAATATGGGCTTATCAAAATAAGTTCTGATTAAATCACCTTTTGTATTGTAATATTCTGCATGAAAAACATAAACCGTATCAGTAGAGCTAATGTTCCGCATACTTACTGTTGCTGTTAAAGTATGCGTGCGATGTTCAGACATGCTGTAAATTTCTGAATATACCGAAAGATAAGTACTCCCTTTTATTAAAGAATCTGTTTGAGTTAACTCAATACTTCTTTTATTCCAGTTTACAGGGTTAAAAGAACTTATTTCTTTGTCTTTTTCGCAGGCAAAAAGGGTAGAAATAAAAAAAGCAAGGAGCACCAAACTGTTATTTTGCAGATTCTTCATAGTATAGTTTCATTATATTTACATA
The DNA here is from genome assembly GCF_026250525.1 of Chondrinema litorale. Lineage (GTDB taxonomy): Bacteria > Bacteroidota > Bacteroidia > Cytophagales > Flammeovirgaceae > Chondrinema > Chondrinema litorale. The sequence continues at coordinate 3,478,862 of NZ_CP111043.1, read as the reverse complement.
GACTGAAAAGTACAAAAGCAGTAACAGCATTTTTAGCTATTACTGCTCAAAAAGTTGAAATTTTGCACGAAGATATTAATAATTCAGCAGCTGCTTAGGTATAATGAAATTATTAACTAGAATAAAATTTACACCTTACACAAGTTGGAAGTTGAGGGTTTCGTGTTCTTTGCCATTGGCGATCATCGCAACTTTGTGTACTCCCGGATAATACTTTCTAGTAGTGATTATTTTAAAACTTAACTTTCTTTTGTAGTTCAAAGACTCAAACTCGGCAAACTCTCTCTCGCTAATCTTAAATACTTTTTTAGATAGTTGTCCATTGGCTTTATTAAAGTACACTGCATATTCCAACCGAATGGTTTTATTCTGCTCGCTGTTATTTTTTACATTAAACTGAAAATAAATATCATTACCCACCTTTACCGAATCTTCTAAAAGTTTGAATTCTGAAAGTTCAATAGCTTCATCGTGACCCAAACCGAATAACTCCAACACTTCTTTATTACCTTGTTTCAACAATGTGCGACTGCCATGTTTAACTACCCAATCTGTTTCTTTTGAAATGCCTTTCCAGCTTTTAAATATTTCTATTACCACTTTAGGGTTGTCTTTCGAAATGTCGTTCAGGTTATTGGCGACACTCCTTCTCACAAACTCCGATGGATCGTTTTTGAGATTTTCGAGTATAGGCAAAATATCTGTTGGATCTTTTTTAAAACTTGGTAAAGCCATTGCCCAAGGTAATCGCGGCCTAATTCCCTCACTAGCAAATCTTCTTACATTTTTATGCGGATGTTTAGACCACAATGTCATTTGCTTAACCATCTCTTTTTCGTATTTAATGATGAAGGGGCGCACAGCAAACTCACAAGTGATAAACTGAGTAATTAACTCCATTGCTTTTTGTGAAGCCTCGAGATCATCAATCCCATATAGTTCTATGTAATCTGGCAAAAAGCAAAAGGCAAGGGCATTTTCACCATGACCATTTTGTAGATAATGGCTCACCAGTTTACAAATAATATCTGCGGATGCTCTATAGTTTTGATGTAAAAATGTGTGCAACACTTCGGTAATGTGTCGCATGCGTTGTTTCAGTTCTTTGCTTTCCCAGTCTTTATCAAATACTTTTTTTGAGAATTTTACCCCATCAAACTCAGGATAAATTTCTTTTAAATCTTTTGCAAAAACTTCGATAAAACTTGGAGAAAAAATATCTTTTAGTAACTCTGCCATAGGTAATATTATTAAACACGAATATAGTGGCAAAGTAAAAGCATACTGTGACAGCAGTGTGACATTAGCTAAAAAAACTATTAGTATCTTATTTTATAAAGTACAGAAAGAGTAAACTCATTGTAATTTCTCAATCGCTCATAACCTAGCCCGACCGAAATGTTGGTTCTAGGTATTGATTCGGTTAATCTAAAATCATATTGAAATTGATCGGCAATATATGAAGAGCCAAGTTTCAAATACAATTGATTAAGAAATGACTTATAGATTGCTACTGAAACTCCATGATACTTTTCCCAATTTTCATTGTTGTTAAATTCTTGGTAAGCATAACCAGAAGAGAATGCCAACTTTTTAAAATGGAATTCTGGAGCAAAATTCCACTGCTGTATTTTCTCATTTTCAGTTTTAAATTGCTTGAATGCTCCCGATAGCGCTACATTTGCATTACCTAATTTGAACAAATTTCTTCTAGATATACTCAGATTTAAATAGCGATTGTGCTTTCTATCTGTTCGCCACTCAATATCTGTGTATAGCATTGGATTAAACCTCCAAACTGATGATAGAAAGCTACTCAATTTCAATCCAATTGGAGTGTAATTAACCCCTGACTGAAAACCTAATCTGAAATAATTAATAGTAGAATAACAAAACATCATATTATCAAATTGGTGTTTATCTGCTTCCATCAAAATATCTATATTATTAACATTACTAGCTATTTCCTCTTCGAAATTATAGCCTATATAAGAAAATTGAATTATGGAACTATCACTTCGGCAAGTAAAAGAATAATTGCCTTCTAAATCAGTAGTAGTTACATTTTCAGCATCCATTTCCATTATAGAAACACCGGGAAGTGGTTCAGAAGTAGAAGCATCGAAAACCCTCCCTTTCACTTCGTATTGGCTATAAGCGAAAGGGATTGATAGAAAATAGATGATGATTATAAGATATTTCATTCTTTACCTAATAAAACAATTCCACCTTGGTGTTGCAAAACTATTTTGCCTTCTTTAACTGTATACATTTTATCACTGTAATAGTCTTTCACTTTATCGCCATCTTCAAAAACCCCAAAAACATCCATCTGCATAAAATCACTGGTAAAATCTAAATCGAGCGCCACCAAAACCTTATCTGTTACACCATTGTACACATATTCCCTTTTAAACACATATAGTTCTTCTTGCAGCATAGTATGCTTGCCCATACCTACAGCCAAATGAGCTCTTCTAAATCTCCCCAACTTTGCCCAATGGTTATATACATTATTAATAGCGAAACCATTTGTTTTTTCGTTTGCAGCGAGTGCTTCCCAATTCATAAATGACCTCAGATTTGCATCACCAACAGCACCTTCTACTATTAAAGGTCTGGCAGTTTCATCACCATAATATACCTGCGAAGAACCGGGGCAAAGTAATAGCTTAGTACCTGCCTCAAAAACCTTTTTTCTCTCCAAATCGAAAGGCTCTCCATCATCGTGAGAGGTTAGGTAGTTCAATACACTTTTGCCTTTAAGCTCACCATTTAAAACCTGATCGAAGCTACTAAATATAGACTCATAACTATTGTAGGCATCTTTTTTCAATGAGAAGTTGATTAAACTTTCAAATCCATTTTTGTAGAAATTCACTGTTTCATTATTGCCCATATTAAAATTCTGGCCATCGTGTAGGCTGTAATTGTAAACTTCACCCGTCATAAAAAACTCAAGATCGTCAAGCTTTTTATCTGGGTTTGCGCTTTTCCATTCTTTTAGAGCAGACAAGGCTTCTTTTTTGAGTTCTGCCCAAATAAATGCATGCGTATGCTTGGCAGTATCTACCCTAAAACCATCTATACCCATTTCTCTCACCCAATCAGTCAGCCATTTTATTAAATAATATCTTGGTGCTTTTGGGTAGCCTGTTCTCTCAAAAAAAGCATCTAACTCTTGTATCTCCTGATTGTATCTACCTTCTGCTTTCCACTTTTCAACCAGAAAATCAGGCAAGGCTACTTCTTCATTTTTAGCGGTGTAAATATCTGGCAAGTTGTCTACCAAAGTACATTCTACAGTAGATTCAATGTCTTGAAAAGTGCATGTAGGATCAGTTCGTACCCATTCATTTGACCATTGGGTATCTATTGGAGTTACCGGTCCAGTGTGGTTCATTACAGCATCCATCAAAATTCTAATGCCATGTTGATGAGCAGTTTCAATCAGTTCTTTCAATTCTTCGACAGTGCCAAAATTAGGATCGATGGCTGTCCAATCGCGTGCCCAATAGCCATGATAGCCGTAGGTCTTACCAGTACCTTCATCTGTAAAACTATGAATTTGCTCTACTGGAGGTGTAAACCAAATGGCTGTAATCCCTAGAGTATCAAAATAACCGCTTTCAATCTTTTTGGTAACTCCCTTTAAATCTCCACCCATAAAGTTCCGTAACACTGCTCCATCCCTTTTTCTATCATATTGAAAATCGTTGGCTTTTTCGCCATTGTAAAAGCGATCTGTAAGCAAAAAGTACACATTAGCATTGCCCCACTCGAAAGGAAATTGTGGAGTTACAATGCCAGCTTTTTCTTGTGATTGATCAGAGGTTTCTGTTTCGAGTTTTTTACATGCTGCAAAAATCAAAAACAGTATTAGAAAGTACTTCTTATTCATATTTACTATTAATGTTTGAATTAGGGAAAATAATAAAAAGGCAAAAAGTGACCAAATAGCCGGTAATAGCTCAAAAGTTGATTTCTATTTTGAAATAAAGTTCACTGATAATCAGTCTTTTTATAAGAATTAGAGGTGATAATAGTTAATAAAAAGGGTAAACTACTTTTAAAAAAGTTACTTTTTAAAATAATTAAAGCTTTGTTCATTTTTAATACAAATTACTGGAAACTTAACAAAAAAATAAATGCTGTAATCCTAATTTCTTCAATAGCAATTATGTTGATTATGGCTACATTTGGTTATTTAACCAGTAAAAAGCAATTAAAGTCACTCACTTTTAATCATCTTACTTCTATTAAAGAAAGTAAGAAAAGAAATTTAGAGGACTACTTTGATCACATTGAAAGCCAGGTTATTACCAAGTCTGAAGGTATAACTGTGATCAATGCTATGAGTGATTTTGATAAAACCTTTAAGGAGCTATCTGATGAACTCATGCCCGGTAGCACGCAGGTTCTGAGCAAAAGTGTGAAAGACTACTACGAGTTTGAGTTTCTGCCCAAACTAAATGCTAATTTGCTAAAAGATGCCTTTGTTGACTATTTTCTACCAAGAGAAGACATCACCAAATACTTACAATACCATTATATTTCAGCAAATGCATTCCCAACAGGCAAGAAAGAAAAATTAGTTCATGCGCCTACAGATACATCTAGTTATAGCAATGTACATGCGAAATACCACCCTATTATTAGCAATTACCTTAAACAATTCGACTTCTACGATATTTTTCTGGTAAATACAGAAGGCGATATTGTATACACTGTTTTTAAAGAAGTAGATTACGCTACCAATTTAATTACTGGACCTTATGCACAAACTAATTTGGGTAAAGTATTTAGAAAGGTGAATACAGCACCAGAAAAAGGATTAATAGAATTAGTTGATTTCGATGAATACCTACCGTCATATTCAGCACCGGCATCTTTTATTGCCTCGCCCATATTTAAAAATGGCAAAAAAATAGGTGTGCTTATTTTTCAGATGCCTGTAAACCAGATTAACAATATTATGACTGGTGATAAAAGCTGGGAAAAAGAAGGTCAGGGCAAAACAGGTGAATGTTATGTTGTAGGCAGCGACATGAAGTTAAGGTCTTTGCCAAGAAAGTTTCAGGAAGATAAAGAAGAGTACCTTGAAGATTTATATGCAGCAGCCTTGGATTCACAAACGATCAATAGAATTGATTCTATGAACACAGCAATTTTGCTTCAGCCAGTGAATACAAAAGCTTCAAAAGCAGCAATTCAAGGAGAAACTGGAATTAGTATAGATTTAAACTATTTAGGTAAAGAAGTTTTGAGCTCGTTTACCACTATTAATTTATTAGGCCTTAACTGGGGAATAGTTGCTGAAATAGAAACCTACGAAGCATTTGAGTATAGTCGCAAAATCAGAGATCTTTTAATTATTATAGAAATAATCATTATTGGTATTCTCCTATATGTGAGTAGAAATTTATCTAAATCTATTGCAAACCCAATGATCAAAATAAAAGAATTGATCAAAAGAGTTGCTAATGGAGAACTACCTGAATTAACTATTTCAGAAGGGCAGGATGAGGTTTCTGAAATTAATAATGCTTTATCTGATTTAATAAAGTCTCAATACGAGCTTGCAGAGTTTTCTAAAAATATAGGTGAGGGAAACTTTAAAGTATCTTTAAAACCAAGAGGAGAACACGATATACTGGGGCATGCTTTACTAACCATGCGTACCTCTCTGTTTGAGACCACTGATGCTTCTAAGAAAAGGAGATGGAGAAACGATGGCCAACAACAGTTGTTAGCTATATTAAAAAATAATGATGCTTTTGAAGATATAGCTTTCAAGCTAATTTCATTTCTGGCAAAATATGTAAATGCTAGTATTGGTGGAATCTACGTAGCAGAAAAAGAAGGTGATGACACCTATTTGATGCTAGAATCTTGCTATGCATTTAACAGAGAAAAATTTGTACAGCAAAAAATTAAAGCAGGTTTTGGCGTTTTAGGACAAACTTTTCTAGAAGGTAAAACCACCTATTTAAATAAATTACCTAAAAACTACCTGAATATCAGCTCGGGTTTAGGTGATAGCCCACCACGTTTTTTAGTAGTAATTCCGCTCAAACACAATGATAAGATTAATGGAATTATAGAGCTTGCAACTTTTAAAGAATTACCAAAATATAAAATAGAGTTTCTAGAACAAGCCGCAGATACTATTGCTAATACTATTGCTAATAATCATATAAATGAGCAAACCAGACATTTGCTAGAAACTACAGAAACGAGAGCTCTACAAATGCAGGAAAGTGAAAAGATTATGCAACAATATGTTGAAGAGCTAGAAACTGCTAAAAAGGAATTCTTAATAAAAGAAGAAGAACTCCAAAAGGAAATTAAAATACTAAAAGACCAGCAAAATCAATCAGAAGACAAGTAGTTTATTTGCTTGTCTTACTGAGAATTGCCGACATAATATCTATCATAAGACTGCCATCTTGCGGGCCAACCCAATTCATTTCTCTAGTCTCAGAACTTTTAATTGTGGTATAATACTCGTCTGGAGTAATGTAACCCACATAAGCACCATTAAAACTATTAATCATTAGATGCTCCCCTACTGGTAATTGTGCTTCCAGTTGGTCTGCTAGTTCACCAGAAAAATCGCAAGGTGTACCTAGCATAGTTAAGTTCCCTATTTGCAAAATGCTGATGTTTATATCTTGATGTTCTGTAATGGACTCAAAAAGCCAATGTCTGGTTCTCAATCCCTCAGAAATACGCATATGTAAATCTTCTAAATCTAAAGATACCTTTTCTATTTTCAGACTTTCAGGTGAATGAACTTCAATGCTATCATAAGTTTGCAATACATGTTTAGCTAAGCCATTACCTATAATTTCTGGTAAATTAAACCATTCGTCTTTTCCTCCTTTTTGCCCTTCTGGACCATGGCTACCGACTGGACCGGCAAAATATGCAGCAAAATCTATCGTAGCACTTTCGTTCAAATTCTTCATCAAAAAAGAAGGATAATCATTACTGATTGAAAGGTATCTGCTGCTAATAGTTGTTGGATGAGCTGTATAACTAACCAATGCGGCTTTAGTACTATCTTCTCTCACAAACTTGATAATCTCTACCTTATCATTCACTCTTCCCTCATTATTTACTCTGTTTTTTACAAATTCAGGAACCGAAAACTGAGTAAATCCCATCTGGCTTTTCTTTCTGCTTTTATACGCTTTTTCTATCGAAGCTAGAATTTTATTAGCAATAGATTCTGTATAAGCCTCATCATAACCACCAGAAACAAATAAGCTATACAAGCCATTTGCCCAATTACCCACTCCACTATGTGTGTGCGAAGCAGAAAGGTAAAGCTCTTCAATTTTCCAATCAGTATTTTTCAGTTTCTCTTCTAGCAGTGTGGTGACTGATGGAGGAAAAATAAGTAAATCGACTTCTACCAAAGCCGCTTTAGCAGCTCCTTTTTCCAAAACAAAAGTGCGGCAATACAAAGAATCGTGAACCGACTCCCAAGCTCCTCGATAGCGATAACCAGCCATTGGGCTTACTTCATTAGGCATAATGTTTTCAGCCGCCCAACCCACCATAAAATCAGTGGTAGTATCTTGGGTTGGTTGCCATTGCATATTACTGATGAACTCCTGTGCTTTTTGGTAAGCAGGTTTCTCATGATAGTCTATCTCTTTAATCGGTTGGATGCTAAAGGCAAGAAATATTACAATTATAGCCAGCAATCCACCCAGAAATTTTAATATAAGCTTGATCCACTTCATAGCTCAAACCTAAAACAAATCAATGATTTTTGTGGAGAGTGAAGAAAAGAAATTATTTATTATTCCTTTAAAAAGGATTTTGTACTTACCCATTTTACATCCCACCTATTTTCATTTTCTGCTGCAAAAAACAGGTATTTGTTATCAGGAGTTAAATAAGGGTTTCCTTGACCAGCTTGGTTTATTGCATCTGGAAGTTTACTGGGGAGTGACCATTCATTTTCACCTTTCTTGTTACAAACAAATAATTCCAGACTTTCTCCAACTTTAGCAAATAACAAATACTGCCCATCTGATGAAATATAAGGGGTGCAAAAATCGCTTAGTGGCATGTTTTGAAAGTCCAACTTCTTAGCATCTTCATATTTGCCCGAAACCAGATTAGCAGAATAAATTGCCATATCTGAATAGTCCAATTCACTTGAATGGAAATAGAGTGTTCCATCTTCTGTTAAGGTAGGATGTGAAACGAGTTTAGTTCTTAAGTTCGGAATATCTATAAACTCAGGTTTTGTCCATTTACCATTTTGCTTTACACACTGCCAAAGGTGCCAAGTTTCTACAACCCCATCTCTTTCAACTGGGCGTGCCGAACTAAAAACTAATTTATTCCCATCAGGTAAGAAACTCATCCCATGGTCGCTGTATTGGCTATTGAAAAAAGCATCTTCTGGCTCAGACCATCTACCATCAATCTTTTGTTGACTTTAATTGAAAAGTTAGCAAAGGCACTATCTGATATGGTAAAATAGTATTCTTCCAAATCATTAGAAAAAACTCCTCTGTGGATCAAGTAATTATCTGGAACTAGTTCAGGCTTAAATGGAATGGGTAATTCTTGTGGAATCTCATCAGTTGCAAAAACACCAGAATCTATATTTGCTGAATCCTTACAACTTGTCAAAATCAAAAAACTTAAAAATAATAGAAATTGATACTGCTTCATTATAGCAGTTAAAGTAATACAACATTGAACATAAAGCTAATTCTGAGATAATTTTTGTGGAGGGAGATATTAATATCTCATCGATGGGCTTTTTTAATATTCTTATCTTATCCAATTAAGAGTCTATTTCCCTTAAAATTACATTTCCGGCACCCATTGCACATAATGTTCCAGGAACATGTTCGTGATTAGCATTTGGAATCTGAGGCGCTAGTTCATGCCAAGCAATTGGCATTGGTTTACCTGAATTAATTTTCTCAAACAAAGATTTAAAAAAAGTAATAAAATCTTTCCCTTTTCTATCAACTGTCATTACTAAATTTACAGCAAAACTTTCACCTTCCATCCCTTCCATATAATTAGTATGATCATTTCCTTTTGCTAATAAAACATATGTAGTTTTTCCATTTTGAGCCTTAATAATTAAATCCCTAAGTTCAATTGAGTTATTATTTTTATCTCTTAACTTCCCTTCTTCCACGTTTACAATTAAATGGATAACATCATAAAAGCTACTTTCAGCTAAACTTAAAAGTTCATCAGTATTATCAATAATTTTATTATCTATCTTCTTAAATGTGCTTGAGTATATATTTTGATCTTCTTTAGCTAGTTGTAAATCCTCTTGATCACCTTCTAAGGATGCAATTAATATTTTAGGATTTTCAACAGTAATAATATCTTTTGACCTAGTATATTTTTTCCAAAATGTCAAAGCTACAAAAACCACTATTATTCCTAGAATGATATAAACAAAGGCCATTTTACTATATTATGAGAGTTTTATTTTACTTTCTAGTTCTAAAACTAATCGGCAATTACCCTAAAAACAAGTATTTATTTCAATGTTAATATACCCCAATCCTTAATTTTCCTTAAAAAATTAATCATTTAAGGAACAGCAATTTCGTATTAATCTCTGATTGTAATTAAAATATACCTGATCTGCTCTCCAACTCATTATATCTATACTTTATTAAGTTCGTCCATCAACGCTCTTCTTTGGGGATATTCATTCCTTAAAAAGCCAATAATTTCATTTGCCTTTTCTCTTCCTCCAAGTTTAATCATTCGCCTTATATACTTGCAAGCTGTTCTGTAACTACTTCTACCTTGGCTGTATTTCATGCTCTCAATTACTGCATCAGCATAAAATGTTATTAATTCATCAGAATAATCTTCTTTTAAATATTTTTCATAGTGTTCAATGGTTTTAAGATCCTTCGATTGTTTTACTAAAGTCAAAAGCCTATCCCACCATTGCTCTTCTATAAAAATAATAGCAGTCATACTTAAACCTGCCCAATGCTTACTTTTAGAAATATCGCGGACTAATTCTTCTACAAAAAAATTCCATTGCTCAGGACTTACATATTGCTTCAATATGCGATAATAATCTTGCCCTTGATTTAAGTTGTCTATTAATAAATATCGTGCATATTCAATTACTTTTTCTTGGTCATCTTCTTTTTGTGCTATTGTGAGCAAACAGTCATACCATAAATTTACTAAGCCTGGCAACTTACCTTTATCATTCGTAATCCCATCATTAGCGAGCATTTTTACCCTTTCAAAATCACCTTTATTAACGGCTAAATCTATAGCTACTTTACGCAAATCTGAATTGGTAATATTTAAGTCTAAATATTGCTCTGCTGCCACTTCTCCTTGAGTCTTTAATATAATTTCATATTTTATTACTTGAGATGCTTCATGATCATACTTACTACCCTTAACATTATCAATTAGCTTAAAAATCAGATTAACTTCCTCATCAGTCTTTAGTAAATCTGAAGCAAGTTGTAAAATAGACAAGTGCCAATCCCATCCTTCAAATACTTTCTCCTCAAAAGTTGTAAAACAATAATCGATCAACAACTTTCTTGTTTTTTCATCTGTTTGACCTGCAGAAATGTCATATAAAATCTGTAACCCATTCTCTATACTATCTCCAATACCACCTCTACTATCATCAGCATACTGAACAGCTGCCATCATTTGTTCCATAACTGCAGTACAAATGAAGATAGCACTTTTATAATTTTTATTTTGCACTTGTCTCTGTGCTGTAATTAATAGATTATTAACAGCATTAGATACTTGATTCATTGATGCCCACCCAATAAAGCCATACCTGTCTTTACCAGAATTGAGAATTGCTTTAACTTGTTTTACATAAAGCTCTTTAGACTCCTCAGAATTATATGCAGCAAACTCAGCTAAAAAAATATCTCTAAATGTTTTATTCTGTGCAGACTTATCTCGAATAAAATTCTTTAACTCGTCTTCATCAATCTTTTTGAGTAGGTCATCAACCTGCTGCTTAAGTGACTTAACCTTTTTAGTCTTTCTTTTTTGCGGCTTCTTCTTGTTAGGAATTTCTAATTTATCTGCGTTTAAATAAAAAATAACTGCTGCAATATGCTTACAAACAGGCCCCATATCATAAGGACAATCACATCTATAATCTGTTATTTCTTCATTATTTATTTTTAGGTTCACCACATAATTTTCAGTCCCTTTTACAATCGCCTCATATTCTCCTATACTCACTTCTTCACACTCTTCTATATAACCTTTTTCAAAGTATGATAAACCACGCTCAAGAATTACTTCATCAATATAATTTTCGAACTCACTCAGAGGTATACTCATGTTTTCTGACTTAATACAAATTAAAACTTAGTTAAAATTAAGAGCAAACCATCCCAATAACAAGGAAACCTTTTATAGAAGAAATGCCCCCAACCCTTAATTTTCCTTAAAAAATTAATCATTTAAGGAACAGCAATTACACTTAAACAGTTATTGATTGTATATTTGCAACATGCCACGCAGGTTTATCCATATCGCCCTTGCTTTTAACTTTATGGTTGCTTCTATCGGAGTTTCCATAGACAAGCATTTTTGTGGAGAACTTCTTCAGAAAGTAACCTTGCTTACTCAAACTTCTGAAGCTTGCTGTGGTGGAATGAAAAAGGATAAAAAAAGCGATTGTTGCCACAACGAAACTCAAACTATTCAACTGGAAGACGATTTCCAAAAAGCTCAGTTTGATTTTAAATTCCCTGCATTTACTAATCACCTAATCGCTTACAACCCTGTTCCTGTTTTTAGATTTATTCTCTACGAGCCGGAGCAGCAAACAACTTTTCTAGCTTATAAACCTCCCCTTCTATTTCGAGACATCCCCGTCTTGATACAATCTTTCCTTATTTGATATACTGATGAACATGCTATAAACTCTGGCATCTAGCTAATAAACTAAGCTTTTGCTGCCAGACAATTTATTCTGTTTGTTTCATCATATATCAAATTTATGATTAACAAAATTATCAGGTTTTTTCTCGAAAACCGCTTAGTTACCGTGCTGCTTACCTTGCTTTTTATTGGCTGGGGATGGATGCACGCACCATTTAACTCATCAAACGAAACGCTCAGCTGGTTTCCCAAAGAACCGGTGGCAGTAGATGCCATACCAGACATTGGAGAAAACCAACAAATAGTATTTACCCGCTGGGCAGGGAGATCGCCTAAAGACATTGAAGATCAGATAACCTACCCTTTAACATCAGTTTTATTGGGTATTCCCGGTGTAAAAAGCATTAGAAGCTCATCGCTTTTCGGCTTTTCTAGCATCTATCTGATTTTTGAAGAAGACATAGAATTTTATTGGAGCAGAAGTCGAATTTTAGAAAAGCTCAATTCGCTTCCTTCAGGTACTTTGCCCGAAAATGTGCAGCCGGCTTTAGGGCCAGATGCTACAGCTTTAGGACAAATATTTTGGTATACACTCGAAGGCAGAGACAGCACAGGAGCTACCACTGGTGGCTGGGATTTGCAAGAACTCAGAACTATACAAGAGTTTCAGGTTAAATATGCATTAAACGCCGCAGAAGGAGTTTCTGAAGTGGCATCTATTGGCGGCTACTTAAAAGAGTATCAGGTAGATTTAATGCCTGATGCCATGCAGGCAAGACAAGTTACTTTGCCTGATGTGATTAAAGCTGTAAAAGCCAGCAATCTTGATGTAGGTGCCAGTACGCTAGAAATTAACCGTGCCGAATACTTTGTAAGAGGCTTGGGCTACATAAAATCGCTGGAAGATTTAGAAGAAACTGTGGTGAAGTTGAAAGGCAATAGTCCTGTAAGACTCAAAGACATTGCCCATATCAGTTTTGGTCCGGCAGAACGCAGAGGCATTCTAGATAAGTCTGGAGCCGAAGTTGTTGGCGGTGTGGTAATCTCACGCTACGGCGCAAACCCGATGCAAGTGATTGAAGGAGTTAAAGAAAAGATTGCTGAAGTTGCCCCCGGACTTCCACAAAAAACATTGGAAGATGGTACCGTCTCACAATTACACATTGTGCCATATTACGATAGAAGTGAGCTAATTCAGGAAACTCTGGGCACTTTAGAAGAAGCTCTTAGCCTCGAAGTACTCATTACTATTATTGTTGTGGTAATGATGGTACTGAACCTCAGGGTTTCCATATTAATCTCTGGTTTATTGCCACTGGCTGTGTTAATGGTATTTATCTGTATGTATTATGCAGGAGTAGATGCCAACATTGTTTCGCTTTCGGGAATTGCTATTGCCATTGGCACCTTGGTAGATGTGGGAATCATCCTAACTGAAAACCTACTCAAACACCTTGAAAACTGGAAAAGCAGTGGCAAATCAAACAGTTTATTAGAAGTAGTTTATGAAGCCAGTGCAGAAGTATCGAGTGCAATTATTACCGCTGTAGCAACAACAATTATCAGTTTTATTCCTGTATTTACGTTGCAGGCATCAGAAGGCAAACTGTTTACGCCACTTGCGTTTACTAAGACTTTTGCCCTATTGGCAGCAGTTTTTATCACCTTGATTATACTGCCAACATTTGCTTATTTCTTATTCAGCAGTAACCAATCTGTAAAAAAAGCTCAGCAAAGAAAATTAATGCCTTATGTATTAGTATTTGCTGGATTCGTAATCCTGATTCTACATTTCACTTCTCAGGTTGCACTGTGGTTAAGTTTGATTCTTCTTGCTTTGGGAGCAAAAGCACTGGCAGAAAAATACCTTTCAACAAGATTCAATCAATATTCTAAAAAGCGAGTTGATAGTATCTTAATTGTACTAGCAGTTGCTTGGCTACTAGCTAAAAGCTGGATGCCATTGGGTGTAAATATTTCAGGATTTCCGGGTGAAAACATGAGCAATTACCTCTTTACAATTTTGGTGATTGCGCTATTACTTGGCTCATTTTCTTTGTTCAGGTATTTTTATCCAAGACTACTTTCCTGGGCTTTAGCAAATAAAAAATCATTCATTTTTATTCCCGGATTTTTAGTGCTTTTAGGTGCTATGATCTGGCTCGGCTTCGATAGTATTTTTAGTGGAATCGCCAATGTGTCTAAAAAAGCAGGATGGAACTTGAGAACTACTTCATTCTATTCGAGCTTAAATCACACATTTCCGGGTGTGGGTGCAGAATTTATGCCTGCACTAGATGAAGGTGCTTTTCTATTGATGCCGACTTCTATGCCGCATGCTGGCATTGCAGAAAACAAAGCTGTACTACAAATGCTAGATATGGCAGTAACTGCAATTCCAGAAGTTAAATCGGTAGTAGGTAAAGCAGGTAGAGTTAATTCAGCTTTAGACCCTGCTCCTATGTCTATGTACGAGAATGTAATTCAATACAAAAGCGAATACCTCACTGATGGAGATGGCAGAAGAATCAGATACAAAACGGATGATGAAGGTAATTTCATTATTAAAAATGAAGATGGTACTACCAGTAGTATTGATAAAAACAAAGCTTTATACACAGATGTAAATCAACTCATTCCTGATGAAAATGGGCAGTATTTCAGGCAATGGAGATCACACATTCAATCACCAGACGATATATGGCAAGAAATTGTGAAAGCCACCAGTATTCCCGGAGTTACCTCTGCACCTAAATTGCAGCCTATCGAAACTCGATTGGTTATGCTGCAAACAGGTATGCGCGCACCTATGGGAATTAAGATTAAAGGACCTGATTTAAATACGATTGAAGCTTTTGGTTTAGAACTGGAAAAGTTACTCAAAGAAGTGCCTTCGGTAAAAGCACAAGCTGTTTTTGCCGAAAGAATTGTTGGCAAACCGTATTTAGAAATCGATATAGACAGAAACAATGCTGCTCGCTATGGCTTAAGCATTCAAGCAATTCAACAAATCATTGAAACGGCCATTGGTGGCATTCCGCAAACTTCTACTGTAGAAGGTAGAGAGCGCTATGCAATTAGAGTACGCTATGCGAGAGAGTTAAGAAATACGCCAGATGCTTTGGAACAAATATTTATTCCATTACCAAATGGACAAAACATTCCATTATCAGAAGTGGCAACCTTCCATTATGCACAAGGGCCACAGATGATTAAAAGTGAAGACACTTTCCTCACTGGCTATGTTTTATTCGACAAAAATACGGGTTATTCTGAGGTAGAGGTAGTTGAAGCTGCACGCGATTATTTACAGCAAAACATAGATAATGGAAACTTAGATGTACCGAACGGTGTGAGTTATCGCTTCTCTGGAAGTTACGAGAATCAGTTGAGAGCATCTAAAAGACTCTCAATTGTGATTCCTCTGTGTTTGCTCATTATTTTGTTGATTCTCTATTTCCAATTCCGCTCGCTCATTACTTCAATCATGGTGTTTACAGGTATTGCAGTCGCATTCTCAGGAGCATTTCTATTAATCTGGCTATATGGCACCGACTGGTTCTTAAACTTCGATCTCTTTGGAATCAATCTCAGAGAAATGTTTCAGGTAAAAACCATTAACCTGAGTGTAGCTGTTTGGGTTGGTTTTATCGCCTTGTTTGGCATCGCTACTGACGATGGAGTTTTAATTGCGACTTATTTGCAACAATCATTTCAAAAGGTAAAACCTGAAAATAAAGAAGAAGTGAGAAAAGCCGTGTTAGATGGCGCACTTAAAAGAGTGAGACCTGCATTAATGACCTCAGCCACTACCCTATTGGCATTACTTCCAGTAATTACCTCAACTGGTAGAGGTTCGGATATTATGATTCCAATGGCTATCCCTTCTTTTGGTGGAATGTTGGTCGCTTTAATCACCTTGTTTGTTGTACCGGTTTTATATGCTTGGAGAGCAGAATATCAATTAAAAAAAGGAGGTATCAATGTTTAACTTCATCAAAATATCGATCCTTAAAATGAGATATAGAAGCTCAGTTATTTGTTTGTTGCTATTTGCTTGCATTCAATCAAGTTTAATGGCGCAAGATGTAAAACTTGAAAACTATCTCCGACAAGCAGCAGATAATCATCCGGCTTTACAAGCGGGTTATAAAAGATGGCAGGCAAGTTTAGAAAGAGTGCCACAAGCAGCAGCACTTCCCGATCCGAGTGTTTCTCTGGGTTATTTTATATTGCCTGTAGAAACCCGATTAGGTCCACAAAGGGTAAAGCTTTCTGTAAATCAACAGTTTCCTTGGTTTGGTACTTTAAAAGCGAGAAAAGACCTTGCTTCTCAACAGGCAGCGCTTGAGTATGCTAAATTCGAATCATTAAAAAACGATTTGTTCTTCGATGTTAGAAAGCTGTATTATGAAATCTATGGCATTTCTCAGCAAATCAGTTTGAGAAAAAACATGCTTGAAATTCAGAAAAGTATGGAAAACATCGCTTTGGAAGCTTATAAAAATGATTTGCAGAATCTTTCGGAAGTACTCAAATTACAAATGGATATCAGAGAGAATGAAACTGCTATTCAAAACCTGAAAGCTGATCTTTCGAGCAACTATATTTTACTTTCTGAAAAAACTGGACAAAGACCTTCTCAAAACCAGCAAATTCAACTTTCAGTAGCTGATACATTACAGACTTCACCTTTACTTTTTACACTTGAAGTTTTACAAGGTTCAGCGAGAAATAGTAACCCAAAAGCTTTTGCCATGCTACAAGATGTTTCTGTGGAAGACAAGGCTTTTAGTGTAGCCAAGCAAGATAGCAAAGCTAAAATTGGTACTGGTTTAGACTATGGCATTTTAGGACAAAGAACGGATGCGAATCCAGAAAATAACGGTAGAGATATTTTAATGCCGATGGTGAGTGTGAGTATTCCAATTTTCAACAAAGAAAAATATCAGGCTCAACAGCAAGAAGTAGTTCTGAAAAAAGAAAGCAAACAATCAGATTATGAAGCTTTTATCAATCAACTAGAAGCAGAAATTGCCAAAGCTTGGACTGAATATAAAAATGCTGATAGAAATCTAAAACTGATACAAGAACAGCAGGAAACTTTATCACAAATAGAAAGACTTACAACTAGTCGCTATAGCAATACTGAAGCTGGTTATAATGAAATTCTGACTGTTAAGTTGGCTAAAATCAAACTCGATCTAGACAAAGCAAAGCTATCAGTTCAACTGGCTGTAGCCAAAGCAAAACTGCAACAACTTTGTGGAATTGAAAGATTATAAATTGTTTAATAATTAAATAAACACGATGAACCCTGATCTATTAAAAACCTATTATTCAATTACAAAAATCAAGATTGCCAAACATTGGTTTTTCTTGAGCTTACTAGCTGGATTAGCTTTTTCATGTAGTAACGAAAACCAAGTTGAGCAACATTTGTCAGACCTCAAATTGGTTGATTTAAATGGAAAAGTTATATCACCAAAAGAACTGGAAGGCAAAAAAGTATTTCTCAATTTATGGGCAACCAATTGCAGGCCTTGTATTCAAGAAATGCCTTCAATTAAAAGCGCTGCAGAAGAATTAAAGAATGATAATTATATCTTTCTTGCTGCTTCTGAAGAAAGTATTGATGAAATTAAGAAATTTGCTAGTAGTAAAGATTTTGGATTAGACCTTATACAGATTCAAACTCCTGTAACAAAACTGGGAGCTTCAGCACTGCCTCATACACTCATCTTTAATGAAGATGGCGAGCTGATTTATCAGCATACTGGGGCTGCTACTTGGGATAATCCAGAGATGCTAACTAAACTATTTTCATTGTAATCAATATCATGAAGAAATTTCTAATTATATCAGTTCTGGCTTTAGCGCTATTCAGTTGTAATAAAGAAAACAAGATGAGTAAAGGAAAAGAGACACAAATCAATTTAATTGAAGTGCCTATAAATACTGTTTCTTCTCAAACTCCTAATTTCTTTAGCAATAATGAAAACCTATACCTAAGCTGGATTGAAACAGAATCTACTGAAAATAGTGAAACCAATTTTCTCAAGTTTGCCCTACTCAAAAATAACCGTTGGCAAAATCCGCAAACCATTTCTAAAGGAAACAACTGGTTTGTAAACTGGGCAGATTTCCCCACATTGGCTGTAAGTCCAGATGGATGGATGGCTTCGCACTGGTTAGCTAAAAGCAACGAAGGTACCTACGATTATAATGTAAACATTAGTGTTTCAGATTCTGGTGGGGTGAACTGGAAAACACCTTTTATACCAC
Source organism: Chondrinema litorale (assembly GCF_026250525.1). Classification (GTDB taxonomy): domain Bacteria; phylum Bacteroidota; class Bacteroidia; order Cytophagales; family Flammeovirgaceae; genus Chondrinema; species Chondrinema litorale. The sequence continues at coordinate 3,460,676 of NZ_CP111043.1, read as the reverse complement.
ATATTGATACATTGCCAGCAGAATATGGCTTTGTAAGTATGATGCCTCAAAAAGATAAAATGATGGCTGTTTGGCTCGATGGCCGCTTTACCAAAGATGACTCTGTAGCTAACGGTGGCGCCATGACATTACGAACTGCGGCTTTCGATAGCACAGGTACAATTTCAGACGAAATGCTGCTAGATGATCGTATCTGCGATTGCTGCCAGACTGATCTAACACAAAGTGATTTAGGAACATTTGTGGTTTATAGAGACAGAACAGAAAACGAGATTAGAGACATCTATTTTATGAAAAAAACAGGCAGAAAATGGTCTAAACCCAAAGCTGTTTTTACAGATAAATGGAAGATTAGTGGATGTCCTGTAAATGGTCCTGCTATAGCATCTCTCAACAAATCTGTTGCGGTAAGCTGGTTTAGTGCACCTGAAGGTGAGGCTAAGGTAAAAGTGGCTTTCTTCAACGAAAAAGGCAATGCGTTTGAACCTCCTTTTATCATTAGCGAGCACCAACCACTTGGCAGAGTAGATGTAGTGTTAGTGAATGAAAATACAGCTTGGGTAAGCTGGCTAGAAACTAAAGGAGACAATGCATCCATTAAGCTTGCAGAAGTAGACAGAGAAAATGGCGTGCTTTGGCAAACAGACTTGATAGACACTTCAGCAGCTCGCTCATCTGGTTTTCCGATAATGGAAAAGCTAGGCAACAATATTTGGTTTACTTGGACTAAAGTTGAAAGCCCTGATATAAAAAAAATAACAACAGGCTACATCAGTCTGGATAATGAGATTTGAGAACCGATTTAATCAGAGACTCATGGAAAAATTTAAAAATATTATTCAATCTAAAAATATACTTGTAGTAGTAAGTTTGCTTGTCGGGCTGCTACTCGGTTGGTTGTTTTTCAGTTCTAATAATGAAATGGAACATAACCACTCAACTGGTGAAAATACAAGCTCAGCTAGTTCTTGGACTTGTTCTATGCACCCTCAAATTAACCTACCAGAACCGGGTAAATGTCCGATTTGCGGAATGGATTTAATCCCTAAAAGTGATTTGAGTGCTACAGATGATAGTCCCATAAGACTACAAATGACTGCGCAAGCTGTAAACCTCGCCAATATACAAACCACTACTGTGGGTACTGAGGCGAGTAATGGTGAAAGCAATAAAAGCATTTTGCTGAATGGAACAGTACAGGAAGATGAGCGTAAAATTTATAGTCAAACTGCACATTTTGCTGGCAGAATAGAAAATCTGGCGGTCAACTTTAAAGGAGATTATGTAAGCAAAGGCCAAACCATTGCCACTTTGTATTCTCCTCCTCTGGTGAGTGCGCAACAAGAATTATTAGAAAGCCACAAGCTTTTTAAAAACCAACCAGAAATTATAGAATCTGCTAGAGAGAAACTAAGAAGGTGGAAACTAAGCGACGAACAAATCGCCAAGATTGAAAGCAGCAAAGAAATAATTACCACTTTCCCGATTAAGTCAAACTTTTCGGGAGTAGTAAAAGAGCTCAAAGTCTCTTTGGGCGACCATTTAATGGAAGGTGAAGTAATGATGACAATTAGCGATTTGTCTCACCTCTGGGTAGAGTTTGAAGTTTATGAAAGCGAATTACCATTTATTCATGTAGGAGATGAGATTGAGTTTACAGTGAATGGCATTGCTGATAAAACCTTTAAATCTAAAATCACTTTTATTGATCCGATTATTGCAAAAGACAGTCGCATTGCTACTGTTAGAACAGAAGTTAGTAACATTGGTAGGCAGTTAAAACCAGAAATGTATGCCAGAGGTAAGCTAGTTGCCAAAAGCAATAATGGCTCAAAAACCACCCAAATGCTTACCGTTCCTCGTTCTGCTGTTATGTGGACAGGAAAACGCTCTTTGGTTTATGTAAGCATTACCGATGCGCAAGTTCCTACTTTTGAAGCCAGAGAAGTTACATTGGGTTTAGCTTTAGAAGATGCTTATGAAATATTAGATGGCTTAAAAGCAGGTGATGAAGTGGTAACAAATGGTACTTTTACGGTAGATGCTGCCGCACAACTCAACAACAAAGGCAGCATGATGAACAGAGATGTAATGGTAAAAAATGCATCACACGAACATCATATGATAGACATGGAAATGCCAGATTTTTCTGATAGTACCAAACCGGAATTTAAAAAGAAGCAAGAAGAGTTCTTAAATGAATACTTTGAGCTAAAAAATGCACTGGTTACTTCTGAATACGAATTAGCAAAAAAACATAATGCACAAATGCTCAAGTTAATTGAAGGTCTTGCATCTGTTAATTCAGCCGAAGCTGATGAATACTTGAAGAAGCAAAAAAGTATCATTATAAAACATAGCAAAGCTATTAACCAAGCAAAAAATATAGATGCCCAACGCAAGTATTTTATTGAATTATCTCAAGCTATAATTGCTTTAAGAAAAGCTTTTGGCGGAGAAGAAAACCTATTTGTGCAATACTGCCCAATGGCAGATAACAACAACGGCGCTTACTGGTTAAGCCAAAATAAAGAAGTTCGCAACCCATATTATGGAGACATGATGCTCACCTGCGGTGAGGTTAAAGAAACACTTAAATCAGAATAACATGAAACAATGTTGTGAAAACTGTAACTGCGATAATGGAAAGAGCAGTAAATGGAAACTCTACAGAAACTGGGTTTTTGTGGCTATTTCACTAATTATAATAGTACATACTATCATTCAATCTATATAATTTTTAATTACCTTTTAAAACAAAATAACATGAAAAAAGTAAGTTTAAAGTCCATACAATTAATCATGTCTTTGATTGTAGCCGGACTATTTTTTACATCTTGCAATAGTGCTTCTCAGAATGGTTCTGCTGAAGATCATACAGTAGCTGGAACAGAAAGCGAAGAAGAGTCTGAAGCTACTATGGTAAATTTCGATGAAGTTTATTCGTCTATAAACTCACTTACTGATGCTTACATGGTATTAAAAGATGCTTTGGTTGCCAGCAATGCAGAGTATGCTCAAAAAGCAGCTGGTAAGTTAACCGAGTTAACAGATGGCGAAATTAAAGAGGCCGCAGAAGGAATTGTAGCAAGTACAGATGTGAAGAAACAAAGAGAATTTTTTAACACCATCTCTCAAAAAATGTATGAAATGTTTAAGGCAGATGAAAGTACAGTTGATGCCAAAATATACAAACAATATTGCCCAATGGCTTTTAATAATGAAGGTGCTTATTGGTTAAGTACAAACGAGGAGATTATGAATCCTTACTTTGGTGATATGATGTTGCACTGCGGTAGAGTAGACGAAACCTTAGAAGTGGCCTCAAATTAAAAAAGAATGGGTTGCAGTAGTACCAGCTGCAACCCATATATCTATTTATCTAGAAGGTAATTTTAAGTCCTAAACCAGGATCGATAAGTGCCCCAACATCTCCCTCAGTATCAACCTCAACAAAAGGCTTTAATCCCATACTAACAGCCAAAGGCACTCCATCTGGAAACTTATATTCTAACCCTACAATACCATCAATACCAATTCCAATATCATCATTATCTCGATCTCTAATATCTCTGTTAAATCCAGAATTGAAATTATTTGGATCGCGATAAAAAGCAATGTGTGCACCTGCACCGTAGTACCAGTGTAATCCTCTTACGTCAAATGCTTGTGGGTGTCTCTCGATAAGTCCAGTAAGGCTGAACCCATTCCCGAAGAATCCTATAATTCCTTCTACAGCAGCGTTTGGTTTATAGTTATGTTTAATGGTTAACCCTGTTGTACTCCCAAATCGAAGTCCAACAGCAGTATTATAATCCTGCGCTTGCAGGTTTGAGATCATAAAAAATGAACTTATTACTAATAGTAATCCTAGCGTCTTAGTTCTCATGTTAGTGCATGTGTTTGATTAATATTTCGGTTAAGTAATTAAGCTGCGTACCCTTGCAACTGACCTTTAAAAAACCTGAGTTGCATTCCCAGTAAAATAAGCGTTTGGTTATCCCACATAAATCCATAGCTGTATCTTAGTGCTTTTAGAAGGTTAATTATGTTTACACAGCATTTTCTTTCCGTTAGTAGTTCTGTAGTACTCATTCCAGCAAGTCTTTCTTTTTTGATTTTAATACCAGAAATTAGATTTGCAGCCATTTTTTTCATTTCAAAAGCTTTCTTTTTACCAGAATTCTCTATCAAAAAATTGATGTTTGAAATATAGTTTTCAAGCTTTTTTTGTACTTCTGTATTTACTTGAAGCATAGAAGTTAACTCTGATTTTTTATCATCAATAGCATCTATATTTCCAAAACTGCTTACAAATTCATTTTCTGTATTTACTTTCTTGTAGATTAACATATGCTGGGTTGTTAGGTTAATTGGTCTTCTATTCTTATTTAGTATATTTCTTTCAAGTATTACTCGTGGTTATTCATAACAAAAACATTGTTAGGGATTTCTTGAGTTACGGTATCGTCGCTGCTATCAATGCTTTTGAAAAAAAAATGTATAATGTTTAAGAGCAGCATAAAAGCGAGAAATAATTTTATTGATTTTTTCATCACAGTTAAGGTTTATTTTAATGCTATGTTATCTCTATCGAATAATCTGTCTAAATCCTCTTCGATATTGATCAAAGTAGTATTTACCTGCTGCTTTACTTTGTTAATGTCTAAACTGGCATCAAGACTTATCTGGTCTAGCTTGTTTTCTAGTTCTCTCTTTTTAGCCCTTAACTCTCTAAGTTCTTCTCTGGCTTCTCTTTCAAGTAGGTCGTCATGCTCTCCTACTTGTTTGTCTAGTTCGTTTATTCTTCTATCTATAGCATTAAGCCTTTCTTGTGTTGCACTTTTAAAATCTTCTACTTCTTGTGCTAGTAGGTTTTTTGTGGTTCTTCCCACATCTTCTAGTTCTTCACCAATGTTTACTGGCGTATAAATATCTTCTGTTTTATCTTCTTCTAGTAAAATTTGATATATAGTAAAAGTGAATGCTACTAGTAGTATAATTTGAAATAATCGCCCGTAAAACCTGCCCTTCTTCCCTGATTTTATTCGGTTTCTTCTATGTCTTTTCATGGTTGAATAAGTTTTGGTTCTATAGTTTCATGTTATTTATTGTATCCGAGAGAAGGCCAAATGTTTTTTATACCATTAAGCCAAGGGCTTTTGCTTTTCTCGTTTAGATATGTTGCTACTTGATGTAATGAATTAAATACTCTACCTCCGTTGGCTTTAACCATTTCTGAAATTTTCTGAAGAGATTTTAGCTGAAAAGGAGAAAAGCTTGCTGATCCTTCTTTGGGTAAAACACAAAGTAGTGTACGAGTTGGGCGCTTGTTAGAATCATCAATTACTTCTGCAATTGAATAATATCCATCCATTTTTGGGGTAAGAACATACAAACAATAGTTGCACTGCTCTCTCTCCAAAAGTTCTCTTTGATATGCTTTTTGATCCCAGTCTTTCACAACCGGGTTAAAGTAGTCAATCTCTAAATTAGGGATTAATTTCTCTCTCCATCTCGATCCGTTCACTGTTCCGCCTAAAAATACTTTCGATTGCATAACCCATATATAAGTTTGGTAATGCTTGTATTAGTAGAAAAATTAATCCAAAAAAAATCATAGTTTATAAACAATTGATTTTCAGTTAATTATAAAATTCGTGATATTTTTTCGTGATAAAAGTTGTAGAAAAACTCTACATTAATGAGAAAAATCAGAAACAATTAAATACTCTACAATGCCTAAATAAAGAGACAAATAGCTCTTATAAACCATTAAAACTGTATAAATAGCTTTTACTAAAATGCCATACATTTTTATCATCAGCAGCATTTATTGCAGTTTCTTATATGCAAATCTCAAAGTAAATAGTGAAGAAGAGCTAAAAATGCAGTTGAGTATATATAGCAATTAAGGTTACACCTTAGGTGAACATCATAAGGAAAATGCTACAGGTTACATTGGTAGGCTACTATTTTTCACACCATGCAGACGATCCTGCGAGATTTAAAAGGTGCTTAGATTTTACTGAAACTGAAATAGCTCAGTTTTTTGAATTAGTTAAAAAAGCAGAAAAAAAATATTTAGAAGTTGAACCATTGACCTATTCTTGGGATATACATAATTACGGATATATCAATATTACAACGCAGCGTAACATTACTCGAACAGAAATTTATGATAAAGAGATACTTCTTCAAATAACCACTCTTCTACATACCAACAATTAAGGTAAAATACTTTTTTGTTTAATTTTTTAGTTTAAATTAGGTCTATTCTAATTTAAATGTTAAACAAAACTATGTTACTTTTGTAATATATAAGCAATCTAGAAGATTAACTTCCAATGGAAGAATTAAGCTTTAATCTAAAATTCTATCATATGACAATTATGCGAAATGAAAATGTTGTTTTACGTCCTTTCTCAGAAAAAGACACACAGACATTAGCAAAGCTTTGTAATAATAAAAATTTATGGGATAACTTAAGAGACTACTTTCCGCATCCTTATTCAGAAGATGATGCTGATTTTTTTATAAACCTCTGCTTAAGCGAAGTTCCAATACAAAACTATGCTATTACCTATAAAGGTAAACTTGTTGGCTCAATAGGGTTAATTCCACAAAAAGATGTACATAGATTAAGTGCGGAAATTGGCTACTGGGTAGGCGAAGATTACTGGGGAAAAGGAATCGCTACAGAAGCGGTAAAGTTGATTACAATGTATGGAAAGAAAGAATTTGGCCTCATGCGCTTTTATGCTGGAGTATATGAATATAACAAAGCTTCTATGCGTGTATTAGAAAAAGCCGGATTTAACCTTGAAGGTATTTTTAAAAAGTCGATTATTAAAAATGGCATTATTGCCGACGAGCACAGATACGGATTAGTAATAGAATAATAAATCTCCGGGAACCAGTAACTTATTAAAGTACTGCATAATTAATTTACCACCAATTACTTGTCTTCTTCTTTTTCAAATTAATTAAACTGGTTTCTTACTATCATCTTTTCTTATTTTTGGCAAATGGACGCTTTAGAAAGTTTGCTCGAAATCTGCTATCAGGATGATTACATTGTAGCTATTAACAAACCCTCTGGCATGTTATGCCATCGCAGTAGCATTGACCCTAATGAACAAGTTAATGCCATGCATACTCTAAGAGATCAAATTGGTAAATACGTATATCCAGTACATCGATTAGACAAACCTACCTCTGGAGTATTACTGTTTGCTTTAAATAATGAAATTGCCAGAAAGTTAACTGAAACTTTTACCGAGAGAGAAGTAGAAAAAAATTACCTAGCAATTGCCAGAGGTTTTACCTTAGATAATGATAAAATTGATTATCCGCTTAAAAAGATGGTGGATAAAAAAGACAAACATAAAGCGAAAGCCAATGTTACCCAAGACGCTATAACAAGCTACACATGTATAAAAAAAGCAGAAATACCCATAAGTAGCGGTAAATTTAATACGAGTAGATACTCTTTGGTTTCAGTTCAACCACATACTGGAAGGCAAAGGCAAATCCGCAGACACTTTAAACACATCTTCCATCCAATTGTAGGAGATACTGCTCATGGAGATGGTAAACACAACCAAATATTTAGGGAGCATTTTAACTGTTACAGATTGTTATTGCATGCTCAGTCTCTAACTTTAAATCACCCTGTAAGTAATGCAAAGATGGTAATAGAAGCCGGTCTTGATGATACTTTTAAGCGGATTTTAAATGAAGTATTTAGAGAGTAATTTACTAAGGTAATTGCTTGAGTTGCTCTCTAAATCCATCAAAAGTTTTATAAACACTGCCAACCACAACCCAGTTTACAAGCCAAGGAGGTAAAAAATCGTTGGCTTCAGCAAAAATTCTATGGCTTGCTTCCACATTGCCATTGGGTAATTGCTTAAAAATCCATTTCCCTTCAGAATGTTTAATACGTTTTTTCCCATCTTGTTCTGGGTAATACTCTGGCATACTGGAAATGGTAATTTCGTACATGCCAGAATCGAGCTTGTTGTATAAAGTGTTTTTAGCCACAAAATCTTTATTATTAAATGGCCATGGAATTTCTAATTCACCATATGTATACCAAAGGCTATCGTTTACCACTTCCAGATTGCGGTATTCTTCCATACGATCTACCCAAGAAGTTGCAGCATCTGCATTTTTAAATAACTCAACACAAGCGTCGAGGCTTGCAGAAACTTCTACTACAGCCTTAATTTCTTTGAAACCGGTGCCTTCCATACGTCTGGTATAGACTTTTATACCATCTTGCTCTTTGGATAGGTTCCAGTCTTCTTGAGCTTGGGCAACAAAACAACTAGCTAAAAATAATAGAAGTAATATCTGATTTTTCATGATGCGAATTAATAAACCTTTTTCCCTTCTCTTAACCACGATCCCCAGATTTTATCGTACGCATGTACCTCTTCAGTTATTTTATCATCTTCTCCGGTAACTACTGGATTTCCCTGATTTACCCATTCGAAAATGCCTCCGTATAGATTTGACACATTAGAGTAACCTTGTTTAATCAGTTTTTCAGAGATTTTTTCGCTTCGGTAACCCACTGAACAGTAAATTACTAAAGGAGTACTTTTTGAAATATCTTGTAAACTATCTAGTGAAAAGTTGTCGTAACCTACAAACTTAGCTCCTTCGATATGGCTTACTGCAAACTCGTCTGGTTCTCTAGCATCTAAAAGGGTAACTTCATTTTTTTCAGACTGCACATCTTTTACAGATATTTCTGGTACTGAGTGTGAAAGAAGTGTGTTAAGAATTAGTTCGAATCCGGAATCGGAAACATTACTTTTATCTTGAGCAAAGAGATTTTTACCCATAAACATTAAAAAAAGAAACAAAAATATATTTTTCATGAGACTGGTTAAACCCTTCAAATTAAAATGGTTTTGCAATGATATAAAATTGTTGTTCAGGGGAAAAACAACATACAAACTATTAAGTTCAATCTAACTATGTAACAATTATATACTGTAAGCATTTTAAAAGCTACCTTATCTGTATGTTGTTATAAGAGATCTCTTACTACTCGCCTGAATTACTATTAAAAGTATCTGTTCTGAACGGAGAGGCTGGCAAACCATTACGGTTATACAAATTACTAGTTGGATTATTACCCCACCCGTACCTAACAGCGACTGGCCGAGTTACAAAACGACTTTTTACAACAATGGTCTCCCCTTCAATTTTTGCATCTGCCCACACGAAAGTTTTGTTGCTTCCTGCAATAGCAAAGCCATCTAATTTTTCACCTCCTTTTATCATTAAACCATCTCCGATATAATCAAAGGTTAGGCGAATTTGCCCACCTTCTATAGCCATCGATTTATATATTGGGCCAGAAAAAACGGAATCTATATTATAAGCTAGTTTATAAGCATTTAATGCTAACCTTTTAGATACTTCCTGCTTATCTATTGGATACAAATTATCTCCCTCACCCAAATCTATTGTAACCGCCATACCAGTATTTGGAACTGACAATGTTTGCAGTTGTGCTTCTCTTAGTTGTGGCCTAACAGAATTTTGAGGAATTACATCCTTTTTGCCATAGTTAGATAATTGTACAAATAAGAATGGAAACTCACCCAGATTGCTTTCTGTACTGCTCCAATTGTTTCTCCAATCTGTGATTAATGCTGGGAATAACTTTTCGTACTGCTGCGCCTTGTAAATATCAGATTCCCCCTGATACCAGATTACACCTCGAAATGCAAAAGGTGCCAGCGGATTTACCATTGAATTATACAAAACAGTTGGCCTACCAGCTCTTAGTGGGTTTTCTGGTTTCTTAGGCACTTCTGAAGCTTCCTGAGAAACTCTAAACCTCCATATACCTGCTAATAATTCTCTATCTCCACTCTGATTAGAGATTTTAAAATTATCGTAATTTCCTATAATGCCACCTTGCCCTCTTAAATCTGTAATACGCAACATTATTTCGTTTTCAGCTCTCACTTTATTAGCTGGAATTTCGAAATTCCTATTTTCACCATCTTCTTCATCAAAAGCTAAAAGCTCACCATTCCAAAATACATGGCTCATATCGCTAATTCTACCCAAGCCTAAACTTAGCTTTTCTCTTTTCCAGTCATCTGGCAATTCGAACGATTTTCTAAACCAGATTACACCATTAAAATCTGCCCTACCCATATTATCCCAAGTTGAAGGCATATAAGTTCTAGACCAATCGTTGAGATTAAAATTTGCAGATAACCAAGAGGTATACCCCGGATCAGACCTTAGCAATTGTTCTTTCCAACTTTCTACATTATGCTCATACTCAATTTTTAATTGCTTGTCTGATAATTGATTGTTTTTCATTTTACTTAATTCCCTAGAAAACTCCGGAAACTCTATTAATGCATCTTCACTTAACCATGCTTCTACCGGAGTATATTTCCACGAGAGTTGAATGAGTCCTACTGGTACATCTAGGTTGTTTTTTAACTGTTTGCCAAATTGATAAGCAACTGCAGAAAAACTGGCTACTTCTTCGGAAGTACATTGTCTCCATCCTTTTGAGGCTTCAATTTTATCTTGCGGGCTTCTTGCACTTACTTGATCAGCTTTAAATAATCTGATCTCTAACTGATTTGCTTTAGCCAACTCACTTTCTGCATTTGCAGATTGCATTACAGGTAAATCCATATTGCCTTCACCTGCACAAATCCATACATCACCAAACATCACATCATTCAACACAATTGTTTCTTCTCCCTGAATAATTAACTGATAAGGCCCTCCTGCTAAATGGGGTTCAAGATGAATGAACCATGTGCTGTCACTTTTAGCAGTAGTTTTATATTCTTTATCTGCAATTGATATTTTAATATCTCTGCCGGGTGTAGCTTTGCCCCACACAGGCACTTTAATTTCTCTTTGCAAAACCATATTATCAGTAAAAAGGCTATTGAGCTTAATGGTTTGTGCTGGACCTCCACAAGAAAAAATTAAAAATGAGAGAGAAATAATAATGAGTTGTATGGTTAGCTTGTCTAGTTTGTTTATCATAATCTGCACAATTGCTATAATTGAGGTAATTTGCCTGAAATATACCATACATGTATTTACAGAACAAAAACAGATTAACTATATTTCCGACTACTTATAAAAGAGGAAACCTATATGGAAAAAGATATAAGAGCCATTAAAAACGTATTAATTTTTATTACTGCCATACTGCTAATTTATATACTGTTTGTACTATCAAGTTTACTTATTCCTCTTTTTCTAGCTTTTTTTCTAGCACTGTTACTTCAACCACTTTTAGCTTGGTTTGAAAAAAAGAATATACCACTTATGCTCAGCATGATTGTAATTTCTGTCTCTACTGTAAGTGTTTTGTATTTAATAAGTATGCTCATTTATAAAACAGGAGCAGCAATGGTAGAACAAAAGGAAGAGTTGCTGTCTCAAATCAATGAAAAGATTAACAGCATGCTTTATTGGTTTAATGAATTAAGTGGACTAGATCTTTCTTCGGATGAAGCTATAAACCAAATTTCACAAATGATCTCGGCAGACTGGCTCATAAAATCTACTGGGAACTTTGCTGAAGCTATTGGTAATTTTTCCTCTGTGTTTTTTATGACTTTGCTTTACTTACTTGTATTACTTGGCGGTATTTTAAAGTACGAACAATACATTAGGTATCTTTCTGAAGGTAAACCAGAAACTAATTTGCTCAATGGATTCGAAAAAGTAAAGACCTCCATTGTTACTTATATTAAAGTAAAAGTGTTTGTAAGCTTCTTAACAGGCTTTGCATACTGGATTATTTGCTTAATATTCGGTTTAAAATTCGCTTTATTCTGGGGCTTCTTGGCTTTTATACTAAATTTCATTCCAACATTTGGTTCTATTATTGCAACTATTCCACCCCTTCTACTTGGGTTAATTCAGTTAGATTCTATTGGCCCATTATTATTCTTAACCATAACCCTGTTTTCTGCACAAACCATCTTCGGTAACATTCTGGAACCAAAGCTCATGGGAACGAGTTTAGCACTAAATACCATAACTGTACTACTTGGACTTGTCTTCTGGGGCTATTTATGGGGCGTTACAGGCATGGTGCTTTCTGTACCATTATTAGTAGTAATTAAGGTGATTTTGGAAGAAGTACCAGGTGCCGAAATACTGGTAAGATTGATGGGAAGTAGCAAAGATGCCTCTAATGCTCAATAGTTAACAGTTGTTTATGCAAGCAATAATAATTGAAAAATTTATAAAATTTGCCTAATATCACCTATCGATTATAGGAATTTTGCAAATAAAACTGTAATTTTTATTATCAATAGCCGAATTAACACTGATATTATAGAGTCCTGCCCTAATATTTATTGATGAATTGAAAAATTATTTTAAGTAATAATATTTTTTTAAAGACAGGAAAAAAGAGGGTTTAAGAGATGAGTTATCGCAAATTATTAATTATATCTTTAATTGCTATATTTTCTTGCCAAAAGAAAGAAAGTACGTATGAAAATATAGTAGTAACTGAAAAGAAAAAATTAAATGTCATTTGGATCATTGCAGAAGATTTAAGTCCAGACTTAAGCTGCTATGGTAACAATGGCATTATTAATACTAAAAACATAGATCAACTTGCCCAGCAGGGTATGTTATTTAACAATGCATTTAGTACTTCTCCATATGGAGAGCCATCCAGATCTGCAATTTTTACAGGTACCTATCCACATGTTATAGGCATGCAACATGTGGATCCAGGATCAAATAACACCAATATTATACCTCCTGCTGATGTAAAAGTTTTTACTGAATACTTGAGAGCAAATGGTTACTATTGTAGCCTTAGAGGTAACACTTCGGTACCTTTTAGCGAAGCTGCAACTACATGGGATCAAATTTCCTCGCCTAGCGACAGCAATGAGTACAGATATGCTTGGGAAAATCGACCTAAAGAAACACCCTTCTTTAGTACAATTTATCTCTCGCAAACCGAAGAGAAATACAACTTACCAGAAAAAGAATTAGAAGAAGTTTTATCTAAAGAATATCCAGACTTACCAAAAAGCGAAATTTTAGCATTGGTTAAAAATATTTCTGAATCTCCAGAATTTGCAAACATCGAAATTGATAAGAAAAAAATAAAACTACCTGGCTATTTGGCTAACAGTAATAAGATTAAAGATGATTTTGTTAGGATGTACATTAACATTAAAAGACTTGATAATCAGGTCGGAAACATCTTACAGCAACTTAAAACTGACGAGCTTGATAAAAACACTGTAGTATTTTTCTTTAGCGAAAACGGAAGAGGTTTACCTGGCAGTAAAAGATGGTTGTATGATGGAGGCATTCAAGTTCCACTTATTATCAAGTTTCCGGGAGTAACACATGGTGGTGCAGTAAACTCTCAATTAGTAAGTCTGATAGATTTGGCACCTACATTACTTTCTAACCTAGATATAAGAATTCCAGAATATATGCAAGGCTTGGTATTTCTTGGCAAAAGAAAACACCCTACAAGAGATTATATTTTTGCAGCAAGAGACAGAATTGGCGAAGCTGATGAAAAACTTCGTTGCATTCGAAATGAAAAGTTTAAATACATTAGAAATTATACAAAAGAAGCTCCTTTTGATGAACCTTTTGACATTTTAGATCGCTTCCCTACTGTGGAAATAATGAAAAATGTTAAAAAGAGGAAAACTACAAAGCAAAACGAAGGTCTGGTAAAATTTACTAGCAAAAAAACTACAGAAGAGCTTTACGATATTAAAAATGATCCGAACGAACTGGTTAACTTAGCAGAAAGAGACTACTTTCTCGATGATTTAGCTGCTATGCGCAAAGAATATAATAGGCTTGAAAATGAGATTGGCGGGTTTATAAATACTCCTGAAGATGAGATGCGCAAAGCCATGGAACCAGACTCTGAGTATGAACTTATTACAGAATCTCCTAGCTTTTCTCAAGAAGGTGGAGATTTAGAAACTCCTATAGACCTAAGTATATCCTGTTCTACTGCTGGCGCTTCAATACTTTATGCATACTTACCAGATGGTGAAACAGATATTCATTGGAAGGTCTACCACGAACCAATTCTTATTGATCAAAGTTGTACTATTTTATCTAAAGCTATTAGATATGGATTTGAAGAAAGTGCTATAAAAAGTATCTCATTCAAAATTTCTAATGAGCTATCTGCAAAACTTTATCAATGAAAGAACACCTTCTATTATCCATTTTATGGATAGTTTACTTTGCAATTCACAGTTTACTTGCCACTAATTCAGTTAAAGAAAAGCTCTCATTTTTAAAGAGGTATTATCGCTTATTCTATAATATAGTATCAGTAACGGGGCTATTTGCCATACTTTTATATTCGGCTATTATTCCTGCAGAGTGGATTTTCCCGAAAACTACCTTTAGCAAATTTATTGGATTAATGCTGGCAACATATGGTGTTTTCATTATAAGACATGCCTTTAAATCTTATAACATGAAAGATTTTCTTGGGCTACAACAATTAGAAGTAAATTATAAAACAGAAAAATTTAAAAAAGATGGTGTATTGGCTTATGTACGCCATCCGCTCTATTTAGGCACAATACTTATTGTTGCTGGTTTCTTTGTTTTCTCTCCTAATACAGCTAACCTTATTACCACAGTTTTAAGCATTTCGTATTTGTTTGTTGGTATCTGGTTAGAAGAAAAAAAACTAATAGGTATGTATGGAGATGAGTATAAAAAATATCAGAAAAATACTCCTATGCTCATCCCTAAAAAAATCAAATTATTTTAAGATAATCTTTCTCCATGGTGAGCCTTAAACTCAACAAAGAAAGAGGCTCCTTTTCCCATCTCACTTTCGCACCAGACTTTACCATTAAGAATATCTGTGTATTCTTTTACTATAGACAAACCTAAACCTGTAGTCGGTTCTCCGGCAGTTGGCTTTGCACTCAAATTGGAAAATCTATTGAATAATTTCTCTTTATCTTCACTACTTAACCCTGGTCCTTCGTCTTTAATCTCTGTAAGCAATTTGCCTTTTTCTTCTTTGAGATATACATAAATATTTTTACCAGGAGGTGAAAATTTAGTAGCATTAGATAACAGGTTTCTAAATACTTGACTTACATAATTTCTGTCTACTTCAGCAATTTTTGGTTCCTGATCGTAACTAGTGTGTATTTCAATATGCTTTCTTTTAGCATCAGATTTTATTTCTCTATTAATAACCTCACTCAGAATTTCACCTAAGTCATTTTCTTTAATATCAAGTGTTATTCCCTTTTTCCTTAGCTCATCAATTTCCTGCATATCTACAATTAAGGTTCGTAGGTGCTTTGTAGACTCCACAATACTATTTACATACTCTGTTTGCTCTTTTGTAAGCTTAGGTACATTTTCATAAACAATCTCTATTAAGTCTTCAATATGGCTTAAAGGCCCTCTTAAATCGTTTACAACGATGCCATTGAGGTGTTTAATTTCTTCGTTTAATTCGAGAAGCTTTTTATTACTAATCTCTAATTCCTGATTCTTTAATTTCACATTTTCATCAAAGGCAACAATCTTTTCGTTTTGCACTCTCAATTGTATGCTCTTCTTCTCGATATCTCTCTTCTGTGCTTGTAATAATTTATTAGTCTTAATTTTTTGGAAATAAGCCCAAGTAAGCACCAAAGCCAATAGCACAACTAATACCAACCCACATATTACAGAAATGATTAATATTCTATCAGCACGAATCTGAGCTTCTTGCTCTTTCAATTTAGCATCTTGAAGCTCTTTGGTCTTTTTTAGCAAGGCAATTTCATTTTTTCTTGCTTTGGCTAGTGCTTCAATTTCTCTCTCACGTAATTTTATAATCTCTAGCTCTTTGTTTCTTTGTGCTAACTCAAGTTTGGTAAGCTGCTTTTCACTCTCTAACTTAGACTTATCGGCTTCAAACTTTTGAGTAAGATCGTCTAGATATTGGTCTCCTTCAAACTTAAAACCCTCTGTGTATAACTGATGGTTTTCAAGAGCTTTTTCGTTATTTCCAACTTGTTCATATGCTTGTGATAAATAAAGATAACTATCTGTTAGTTCGAGCATAGAACCAGACTCTTGAGCAAGTTTTTTACATTCTTCCAAATAGGTAATTGATTGTTGATAATCACCAGCATTGTTGTTGAGTATACCCAGATGCATTAAGGTATTGCAAAGCCCTAACTTATCATTTAATTTTCTTCTTAGGTTTAAAGCTTTTTCAAGGTATTTTTCTGCTTCATTGGAATTGCCTAGTTCAGAATAGATTATTCCAATATTATTAAATGCGTGAGAAATACCATTCGAGTTTCCTACAGCTTCATTTATCTGGATAGACTCTTTAAAGTATTTTATTGCCTCGTTTCGATCTCCTTTGTTCCAATATAAAAATGCAATTTGGAGTAAACTACTATTAATATCTTCCTGATCTCCACTATCCTTATACGTTTTGAGCTGTTTTAAATAATACTCAATAGATTCAGACTCTTGGGCATGTAGAATTTGTAGAGAAAATAAGAATAATGCAGTTAGGAATAATGGTTTAATATATCTTTTCAACATTCTGTATCTCGTTTGTCAAGCTATTACCTATACGCTTCAAATCTTCGAAAATTACCATTATTGCTATGAAATTATATCAATATTTCTAGCACCGTTTGGTACTTTAACAATAAATGTTGTTCCTTCGTTTTGCATTGAATGTACATCAATTTCGCCCTCAAGTATTCCTATAGACTCTTTTACGATGTACAAACCAAGACCTGAACCACTACTAAACGTAGTTGCCTTAAAAAACATATCGAATATATTTTCAATATAATCTTCTGAGATTCCTTTGCCATTATCTTCAACTTCAATAAGTGCAAAATTTTTATTGGCCTTAATTCTTACTTTTACAAAAGGATTATCTATACGTGTACTTCTGTAGATAATAGAATTCGTAATGAGGTTGTTAAGTATTACTGCAATTCTAGAAATATCTGAATAAAATGGGACCTCTAGTTCTGTTTCAATCTGAAAATCTACTTGAGATGCACCATCTATTTGCTGCAATTTGGCCACAGTTGTTGCAAATATCTCTTCGAAATCAATTTCTTCATATTTTACTTCCAGTCTGGCATTTTGCGAATAATCGATAATTTCTTGCACAAAACCATCTAGCTTTTTCACACTTTTTTCAATCATATCAAGATAAGAAGAAAGTGCTCCTCCTTCTTCTATTTCTAATCTGGCAATATTAATTAAGCCTAAAATTGAAACTAGTGGAGAGCGTAAATCATGCGAAGTACTGTAAACGAAGCGATCTAGCTCACCATTTATTCTGGTAAGTTCTTTATTCTGAATTTTAAGTTGCTCTTCAGCGAGTTTTCTGGTAGTATTGTCGCTACCTACTGCCAAAAACTGATAAGGTTCTCCTTTTTCATCTACAAAAGGAATTATCGACATATTAAGCCAATAAATATTACCCAATTTGTTTCTGCCAACTAGCTCACCTTTCCAAATATCTCCTGCGAACAACAATTCTTTAATTTCATCAAAAAAGGAAGAAACCATTCGACTATAATCAAACAGAAAATCGATAGACTTATCTGTAATCTCATCCAACTTATATCCTGATAGCCTAGAAAGGTTTTCGTTGATATAACTGATCTCTCCCTGCTCATTAAGAATGGCCACCATAGAAGCAACATCAAGCGCTTTTCTAAAGTCTGAAAGAGATTTATGTGTTTCTTTTAAACCTATATCTGCTTTTCTTTGCTGGGTAATGTTTTGTGAAAGCAACATCACTTTGTCTACTTCATTATCTTCATTACTCAGCGGTATGGCATATGCATTCCAATATTTCCCCTGATAAGAAATATCAAAAGTTACATGCTCACCTTTAAAACATCTTTCTAAATGTTCTTTAAGTTGCTTAGCCAGCGGTTTAGAGTATATCTCATAGATGTTTTTACCAACTACATCTTCGGCATTTTGGGGTAAGTCTTCTAACTCTTGCCCTCCGGTAAAAACATATTCGTAATCTTTGTTTATAATATCAATCGTTCCACCAGGAAAGTTAGTTGTTAAGGCATTATACAATTGCCTACTTTCTTTAACTTTCTTCTCCTCTAGTTTAATGGTTGTAATATCCTGAACTGTGCCACTTAACTTTAAGAATGTATCACCCTGATAAACCGAACGAGCTGTTAGCTTGAGGTGTCTAATTGACTTTTTATCAGACTGAACTAATATCTCTTGTACAAAGCTTGCTTTCTCTTTAAAAATCTTCAGAAAATTCTGTTGTAATTCTCCTAAGCTCTCCGGATATATATATTTTCTTAGTGTAGATAGAGATAAATTGCTTTTAGATTCAACCTCCAGAATATTGTTGATTTCGTCTGTATAAAACAGTTGTTTTAGATGGATATCGTATTCCCAACCGCCTATTCTAAGCGAATCTAGTGTATCGTGTAATAAGTGTAAATCGCGAGAACTTTCGGTAATGTCTCTTACAGTATTGATATAAAACTTTTCACCCTGCTCAGTAACTACCGCACTGGTACTATTGAGTACCATAATTTTACTTCCATCTTTCTTTATTCCCTTAGAAACATCCGAAGTACTTTTTAACTCTGTAAACCGACTAGCAAAACCGTTCTGAATCTTTTCTGATGAATGATAAATAAGTTTGCAAGAATTGCTATCAGGTATGATAGATTCAACCTTGCTATTAATTAATTCTTCTTCTGAATAGGAATAGATATTACAGAACTCTCTATTTACCCTTAAAAGGTTTCCATCTACATCGATAATGCTCAAACCCACATTTGCTATCTGAAATACAGCATTTATAAAGGTTTCATTGTGTTTTAGAACCGTGTTGGCTTTTTTAAGTTCTGTAAAAGAATCTGCAATTTCCTTATTGGTTTTATGCAGTTCTTCATTAGACTTCTCTAATTTTTTATTGTAGTTGGCAACTGTCTGGTTCAATTGATCTAGCTCTACAGACTTTTCTCGATAAGACTTGCCGAGTTGTTTATTTATTTTTACAATTGCTTTGTAATGATGTACATCTAAAAATTCACACTCTTCTGCATCTGTCACATTAAACAAATAGGGATATTCCTTATCTCTTTTTAAAAAGCATTGCTTGTCTAGAATCTCATCTTCTGCAAGAAAAAAGATATTTGTTTGACGAGATGAAGCCATTTGCATAAAAGCTAAGGCTTCTAGTTTTTCCTGATCACTCTTATAAGAAAAGCTTTCTGATACTATTACTAAATCTAAGACTGCTACTTCGAGTAATGTTGGTAAGTCGTGATGTAAGAAATTGATATTTTCAAAAAAATCGGATCTCAATATCAGATTTTTTCCATCATTATCAATATAATCAGATGTAATACTTTCTGGCAAAAATTGTAGAAAATCTAGTGGAAGGGACTTTGGAACTTCTAAAGCCTTTGTTGAAGAAACAAATATATTAAGATTCTCTTGTCTAACATTTTGTTGAAGCAATATAAATTTAACCAATACAGCAAAAACTGGATTACTTTCGGGTAACCAAACATAAAAAGTATCATCCGCATTATAATTACAAAGGCAGTTTTTTAGCCTTTCCAGATCAATCCCGTCTGTAATTCCTTGTTCTTCCCAACTTAACATTATAAAGATTTAGCTGTTGGTTTTGTGTAACTTTTAAATAAAAAATTCAATATTTTATTGCTTCAATAAAACATTAATTCATAAAAAAATATTGGTAAAGTACATCATTCTAGCCCACAAAAGTCACTCAACACATTATAAGATACTTTTCCCAGCATACTTTAATAAGTTTATTATTTAAAAACAAATATGTGGAATCACATAAAACAAACAAAGCTGTACTATATGTACAGCTTTGCTAATAAAATGGACTTAATTTTAAGTTTACTCAGCAACCACTTCGCCAGAAATAGTTATTATAGATTCTTGCACTGTAGCATTTGTAAAAACTCTTACAGTCTTATTAAATCTACCAGCTCTTGCTGCATTATAAGATACTGCAATCTCAGAAGACTCACCAGGCGCAATTGCCTCTTTTGGCCACGATGAAACTGTACAACCACAAGATGTTTTTACCTCAGTAATTAAGAGTGGCTCATTTCCCTCATTTGTAAATGAGAAATTTACTTTTGCTGGTTTACCTTGATCAATTTTACCTAAATCAATTTTTTGAGTAGACCAAACCAAGCTTGCGGCATTGTTTTTTAAAACATTAAAAGACATTAAGCTTAGCATAGCCAAAATTCCAGCGCAGATTAAATAAGTTTTTTTCATAATTTTAATTTTTAAGATTTGATTAATACTGAAATAAAAGTACGCTGACTCTTTCGAAAGGCCTGTTAATGATCCTGTAAACGATGTTAATGAAATGTTAAACTCACTTTAAACTGCTAATTACAGCTATTGATTTAGGATTTTTATATAAAAAAATGTCTGAAAAATCATGCACAGAAAAACTATAAGGATATTTATTGTGCTAGCGGTACTCTCGCTACTGGGTATGGTGGTAGTACAGGTTTATTGGTTTAAACAAGCTTTTGATATAAGAAGAGAATCTTTTATTCTTAAAACTAGTATTGCTTTAAATAATGTTGGTAGAAGAATTTCTAAGATTAACGATACACAGCTACCTGCAAAAAATCTTGTAGAACAACTTTCTATAAACGTGTTTAGCGTAATGGTGAATCAGCCTGTAGACCCATCAGTTTTACAAGAGCTTATTAAACAGGAACTAAACTTACAAAACCTCATTACAGATTTTGAATTTGCTATTTACGATTGTACAAGTGGCACTCTTAATTATGGCTCCTTTGTTTGTATGGATCAAAACTGTAAAACAAATTCAGATGCCGAAAACGAATTTAAATTGCCAGCAAATGACAATTACTTCTTTATAGTACATTTCCCAGATAGCTTCCATGCTATTATCGCTGGCATGAATATTTGGCTATTCTCTTCGGGAGTATTATTAATCGTTTTTGCTTTCTTTTCTTATTCTCTGTTTGTGATTTTAAGGCAAAGAAAACTCACAGAACTTCAAACAGATTTCGTGAATAATATGACACACGAATTTCAAACTCCTATTTCCAGTATTTTGCTTTCGAGTAATTCACTCTTAAAAGAACAAGTAATTTCTAACCCTGAAAGAATTACTACTTATGCTAATCTGATTAATAAAGAAAGTAATCGCCTAAAAAACCAAGTAGAGCAATTACTCGAAAAGACTGATGTAAAAAAACAAAACCTAAAATTTGAAAAGGTACAAGTGCATGAGCTTTTACATGATTTGCTAAAGGTAAAAACGACAGTTAATAAAGAAATAAATATTAGAACTGAGTTACAAGCTACTAAAGATACAATTGTAGCCGATGCCCTACACTGCCTTAATGTGTTTTATAATATTCTCGAAAATGCGATAAAATATACAGAGCAGAATACCGAAATCATTATAAAAACCTATAACAGAAAGAATCAAATCATCATTGTTATTTCTGATAATGGTAAAGGCATACCTAAAAAACATTTAAAGAAAGTATTCAGGAAATTTTACCGTATTCCACCAGATCATATTCAAGAAAAAAAAGGCTTTGGACTGGGTTTATATTATGTACAAAAAGTAATTGCAGCCCATAACGCAAAAATAGACATCCGAAGCATGTTAGATTATGGTACAGATGTTATCCTCAACTTTAAGTTAGCAAAATGATGGATTCTGACAAAAAAGCACATATTCTATTGGTAGAAGATGACGAAAGTTTGGGTTTTATCATCAAAGACAATTTAGAGATGAACAACCTCAACGTAACACTTATACAGGATGGAAACGAAGCTATTAACACACTTAAAGAGTTTAAATATGATGTCTGCATTTTAGATATAATGCTTCCTGGAAAAGATGGGTTGAGTATCGCCAAAGAGATGCAAAATTCTGGTTTGGAAATACCTTTCATGTTTTTAAGTGCGCGGTCTTTAAAAGAAGATCGGATTAAAGGCTTTCGCACCGGATGCGACGATTACCTCACCAAACCTTTTAACATAGAAGAACTTCTCTTAAGAATTGAAGTAATACTCCGACGTAACAGTAAAAATGCCATACAAAAACAAAGCACTTACCAAATTGGCGACTATTTGTTTGATTATAAAAATCAGTTTTTAAAGTATGATGATGAAATTAATAGACTCACACAAAGAGAAGCCGAAATTCTAAAAATACTTGTAACTAACAGAGAAAGTCTAGTAAAAAGAAGTGATATTTTGATACAAGTTTGGGGCGACGACGATTATTTTAAAGGAAGAAGCTTAGATGTGTTTATTTCTAAAATCAGGAAATACTTAAAAAAAGACAAGAAAATTAAGGTCATTAATGTACATAGTAGTGGTTTTTGCCTCGAAATCGCAGATTTTAGCTAGTTATTAACAAAAAAAATGGATTTTATTAATTGTATTTAACTAATATTTAATATTATTATTTCAATTAAATTCTACATTTGAATCCATACTGCGACTAATCAATCTGCAATGACTAAGAAGATAAATATATCACTGAAATGGGGATATGACCTTAATGCCCGAGAAATTGAGCAAATGAGTAATATTATTCATTATTATGATCCAGGTTTACCACTAGACCATCTATATAAAACTCATATTTTAAAGCATAATCCTTTGTTTGTAATTGCTTTTTTGGGTAATAAAATCGTATCATTTCAATCTCATACAATCTATTATTCATCATCTCCATTTTTTAAAAAACCTACGCCAATTATTCTTGGTGGTACTGCCTATCAAACTAAAGAAGCCTCCCAAAAAGGCTTAGCCAATCAAATGGGAAATATCTTCTTAAGTTACTGTTTTGGTTCATTCTGGTTTCTAAAGAATTTGGTTTTTATTGCCGATACTGTTAATCCTAAATCATTAAGAGGAATTGAAGCAATTTTTAAAGGAGCTTATCCAAACATCCACGAAAATACACCTGATAACATCGCTGACTTTGCCAATAAAATGATGAAGCGGTTTTATGGTAACCAGATAGAGATTTCAAATAATTTGGTGATGGATAATGCTCATGAATATTTTGAGAAGACTGATATTACCCAGTTCTGGGATTCAATGTATGCTACCAAAGAAAAAAAATACCAGAGTTTTTATTTAAATGAAGGAGTAATTACGAAAGAAAACAACCGATACTTTATTGGTTCTAAAAGTATAGTTACCATAACTTATTACTCGCCAAAAAAAATGCTTAAGCACTTCTTTAATGAAACTTTTAACTTAAAAGTAAATAAAGCTCTAAATTCTCAGAAAGCCGTTTGGCACGAAAGAATTCCAGCAAATAGTATTTAGCCATTATTAGGCAAAAAAGCGATTAAACCAACTCATATTTGGACTTTTAGTTCAAGTTTAAATTATAGTATTAGCATTTATTAAATAATCAATCCCTCTCCAAAGCCTGCATATTGTTATTTTTGAAGTAGCAAGTATGCTAATTCCATTATGTAATACTAATTCCTAGTAAACTCAATCCAAATCATACACACTAACATTAATTTTCTTAAACCTTAAAAGTTTAAAATGAGGATAATATTACTATTTGCATTTTGTTTGAGCTTTTTCCATTTGAAAGCTCAGGATAATGATTCTAATACTGCCGATAAATATTTTGAGGCACCTGAAGAATCATTAAATTCAGATTACATTCCTGGATGGGGTGTAGGTATTAAAGCTG
This sequence comes from Chondrinema litorale, assembly GCF_026250525.1. Classification (GTDB taxonomy): domain Bacteria; phylum Bacteroidota; class Bacteroidia; order Cytophagales; family Flammeovirgaceae; genus Chondrinema; species Chondrinema litorale. Next base: position 3,436,882 of record NZ_CP111043.1, on the reverse strand, counting down.
GTACGCTTGGCCTAGGTTTAGAAGTAGCTAAATCTTTCTCTCAAAAATTAGATGTAAGAGCTGGGGCTAGCTTTTTTACTTTGAGCCAGGACATTACCATGGATATTTCTGGGCAGAATATGGATATCCATACAGAAGTTGACCTACTTGCCGCCGAGTTAATGGCAGACTGGTATCCATTTAACAAAAGTTCATTTAAGTTAACTGTAGGTTCCGCTTATAACTTTAACAGCACTTTAAGTGGTGTAGGTGTAATTACAGAGCCTTATGAAATTGGAGAGTATATAGTGCTTCAACCAGAAGATGTTGGAGAAGTTGGAGTTGATATAATCTATAACAGTGTAGCTCCTTATGCTGGTTTTGGCTTTGGCAGAGCAGTTCCAAAAAAGAAATTAAGTGTTGGTTTTCAGGCAGGTGTTTATTATTTCGGAAAACCTAGTGTAGAAATGAACGCTACTGAATTATTAGCTCCTTCAGCAGAAAATAAGGTCGTTTTAGAGCAAAACCTAGATGGATATCGCTGGTATCCTCAACTTTCACTTAAAATTTCATATAGAATCATTTCATCTATCTAACTTCGGAAAACAAAGTACACATGATTAAACATTTATCTAATATTAATAAGAGCATTCTAATTTGTTTACTTTTAATTCTTCCATTTTCTTGTGATGATCCAACAGAAGGGTTAAAGGTAATTATCGATACACAAGATATTGTTGATGCAGATTTTGCCATTCAGTTTTTTGATGCAAATGTTGAAACACTTATCCCACCAAATGATATTACAATAGAAATAATAGGTAAAGATGCAGATCAAGTAATAGATTTATTAGGAAATAAAGATTTTGGAGTTGCTGAGGGGTTTGTAACATTAGCTATCATGCCAGGTTTAGAACCTACAGAAGATGATCCTATTCAATTTTCTATTATCGCCAAAGCACCGGGATATTTAACAAGCAGTAAGTCTATCGTTATCACTGATTTAGAAGAAGATAACAACTTTGAAATTAGCTTACTAAATAAATCAAATCCTCCAAAAGGTGTTGGTGTTTTAGAAACTACTTTTGGAGTTTCAACAAACGGAGAAGTGAGTGAAGAGCAAAGCTTTGTGACACCAAACATTGACGGAATAGACGAAGTTGCTGAGATTCAGATTGAAAAAGGAACAGTTTTGTATGATGCAAACGGTCAAGTTATTACCGGAGCAACTAGTGTAACTGCAAGTGTTGCTTTCTTTAGCGATCAAGAAGAAGAGTCTCTATTTGCTTTTCCTGGAGGATTTGTAGCAAACAACCTAGTTGATACTGATGGTACAGAACTAGAACCAGTTCAATTTACTACAGCTGGTTTGGTTGATATTACCATGTTTGCTGGTAATACGGAAGTTAAAAGTTTTTCTAAGCCGATTAATGTTACTATCGGAATTAATGAAAACACACTAAACCCTGATACTGAATATGCTAATGTAGCAGCAGGTGATACTATTCCTGTATTTAGCATGGAGCGTGAGACAGATACTTGGAAATATGAAGGAATTTCTGTGGTAGAAAATGTTGATGGAAAACTAAAAGCAACTTTTGCTTTACCTCACCTATCACCTTGGAACTGGGACTGGGTATGGCGTTCATGGTGGTGGAGAAGATATATTGCGACTACTTGTTGGGCTAGAGCTAGCGTTTCTTCTAACATTGATAGATATACATATGGTTCTAATTATTACTATACAGAATTAGTTGATGCTAGCAATAACAGAGTAATTAACAGAACATGGAGAAGATTATATAATGGTGAAAATATCTGGTTTAGCAGAATCAGACAAAACACACAGGTGAAAATGCGTGTATATGAGGGATATTACTGGTGGAGCAGAGGTTCGTTAATCGCGGAAAGTTCTACATTCAGCTCTTGTAATATGGGAAGCATTACCTTAGACCTACCTCAACCGCAATTAGTAGAAGTAGACCTTAAAGGGGTATGTTCAAATAACCCAGATTTAGAAGTAAGACCTTCTGCTTATGTTTACTACAAAAAGTCTACTGACAGATGGTGGAGATATTTAGGATATTTGAGAAAAGGTAAACTTTCCACTTCTGGTAGAATAGAACTTGGAGAAACATATACTTTTGGTGTATCATATGGAGGAGTGTTCTATACAGATGATATTAAAGTGGAAGAAACTAGTAATGTAATTACTATTGATCTACCTTATCAGTATTGTCAAAATTTCTAATTAACTAATTTGTAATACATAAGCTACCGTTTCTCAGCGGTGGCTTTTTTGTTTGAAATATTCCCGAATCTAAAACAACGTAAACAACTAATAACGTGTGTGTTTTAACAAAAAAAAGATTCTTTATTTAAGAATTATTCTAGTGAAAATCACAAGCCGTAAATCCCTTACGGTTAACTCAAGTAAGTTTGTATTATCTATCAAATTAGACAATACAAACTTATTTTTATGATAAACACACCCTCAGAAAATATATACATTTGGATGTTTCAAATCCATCATATTCTTGGAACAAACCTTGGAAGCAAAGAGCTTCCGATTATTCCTTACCTCATTTTTATTCTGTATATATTTATTATGTTACCGGTAAGTATATTCCCAAAAAAAGAAGAATCCGAACCTGAAATTAATCTAGAAGATGAGCTATTACGATCTTTAATTGAAGATGAAGGTTTTGATTCTATAGATGAGCTTACTGATACTTCATCTAAAGTCTATAGAAATCAATCTAACCTTTATGACGCGTATATTACAATAATTAGAAAGAAAAAAACTCAGCCAAAGAAAAGGAAAGTTTTCAGATTTCTTTAGAAAACTTTCCTTCTAATAATTTATGGTGCAATAATTCCAGAACCAATCAACTCTTCTCCATCATACCAGGCTGCAAATTGTCCGGGAGTTATGCCTTTTTGTTTATTTTCGAAAATGATATACATTCCATCTTCTTCCATAAATAAAGTGGCTTTTTCAAGAGCTTGCCTATATCGAATTCTCACAAGGTATTCTCTCCTATCGTTCATACCCATCTTAATATCACCTCTTACCCAATGAATATCTTCTTTTCTAATATATAAGCCATACCTGTACAAACCAGGATGATCTGCTCCTTGCCCTGTATAAATAATATTATTATCAACATCAGTTGATAGTACAAACAAAGGAAGCGGAGTACCACCTACATTCATCCCTTTTCTTTGCCCAATTGTGAAAAAATGTGCTCCAGGGTGTTCGCCTACAACTTTACCGTCTTCTTTATTAAAATGAAATGCGGTAGATAATTTTCGAAGCTCATTAACAGAAAAATTTTGATCTATTATATCAATATCAGAAACCTGAGCTACTAAAGCAGTTTCATTTCTATTAATCTCTATAATGTCTCCATTCTTAGGTTTTAGTTGTTGTTGTAAGAATTCTGGTAACCTTACTTTACCTACAAAACATAAACCTTGAGAATCTTTCTTATCAGCTGTAACAAAACCTTCTCTTTTGGCAATTTCTCTCACCTCAGACTTTGTAAGATTTCCTATTGGAAATAAGGCTTTTGCAAGTTGAGCTTGATTTAGTTGACACAAAAAATAGCTTTGATCTTTATTGCCATCTTTTCCAGCCATCAGTTTATGAATTATGTCACCTTCAATTAGGTCAGTCTCTTTACGACAGTAATGACCAGTGGCAACAAAATCTGCACCCAAGCTTAAAGCTGTTTTTAAAAAGACATCAAACTTTATTTCTCTATTACATAAAACATCCGGATTTGGAGTTCTTCCTTCTTCATATTCCTTAAACATATAGTCTACTATTCGCTCTTTATACTCCTTGCTCATATCTACTGTCTGAAAGGGAATATTAAGCTTCTGAGCTACAAGAAGGGCATCATTACTATCTTCTAACCAAGGACATTCGTCACTAATAGTCACAGAATCATCATGCCAGTTCTTCATAAACAGGCCGATTACTTCATATCCTTCTTCTTTTAACAAATAGGCAGCAACACTAGAATCTACACCACCCGAAAGTCCTACTACTACTCTTTTCATAAGATAAATAGAATATTTTAACCGCAAATATAACCATATCGGTCATGAAATGATTCTATAAATTTTAATAGAAATGTTTTAGAGATTAAATTCTCGACATTGTATTTCAATAGATAAACAATTATTAACTACAATTCTGAGAAGAGGAAATTACAAATATTAATATTCGCTTGTGAATATTAGTTTTTATTAAAAAATAGTGGCACATATTATGTAACAATTAAAGTGTATTTAAACAAAAAAAAATTAGCTTTCAAGTAAGAAATTATTTTAATTTCAAACATATATTTCACTATGAATAATAAAAGCAAGCTAAACATTCAATCATATTTACAAATAACCATCAATCTATGAAAAACAAACATTTTACCCTTATTAAACCCCATAAACAGCATTACAGAAGTAATTATCTTCTGTTTTCTGTAGTAATAGCATTACTACTGATTTTTAACCATACTAGTACCTTTGCCAATGACATAAAAAATAATTCAAAAGGCCTTGAAATTCCCACAGGAAAATCTGTAGTCTCATCAGTAATTTATGAAGCTGAAGAATATTATGAAGTAGTATCAGATGTTGCAAATACTTTTGACGATATCAACCGAGCTATTAGTATTGGTTATTCAGAAGCAGCCAGTGGAAATCAGGCGGTTAGTTTACCTGATCCAAATGATAAAATAAAAATAGATTTCACTGTAGATGAAGATGCTGAATACATGATCAACATCAGATTCCGATCAGGTACAAAATTGAGCCCTGCATCTTACATAGATGAAACTTTTGATTATATCATAGCTTTGAATTCTAATGCTATTGATTTTACTTACAATGAATCTAGTATTTCTTCATTAAGTCCAAACTTTGGTGGTTCATACTGGGGTGTTGTAGAATCAGATCAAGTTTTTACAACGGAATTAGCTACAGGCACTATTCATTCTATAGAAATTTCAATGAAAGACCCAGCCACTTATGGATATGTAGATTATGTAGAAATTGTAAAAATTGCAGATACAGATTCATTTACTCCTGAAACTCCAGGTCAAGCTCAAAATTTAAGCGCACTTATTAGAGGTAAATCTACTATCGATATTGGATGGAACCCTGTTCCAGGAGCTGATAGCTACGAGTTACAATATTCAACTGATGATGGTGCAAACTATATGGCTTTAGCTACCACTGGTAAGTATTCTGTATACTATGGTCAATCTGATCTTGAAGCTAATACAACTTATGCTTATAGAGTAAGAGCTTTAAGAACAGGTGCAACTCCAGAAGAAGGAGCTTGGAGTGATACTGTAAATGCAATTACAGCATTAATTCCAGACGATTTCTACTTTGTAAACCACATGGCAACTATTGGTGATGATTTAGCACTTGGTACAACTGCTGCGCCTGCAGGAGAATTTACTGCTAGCAACTATATATTTGATGCTGATATAACTGCAGAAGACGGTACTGCACTTGAAGACATGCCTACAAATGGTAATGGTGGCGTTGCTATTTCTCAAGCATACCACACGAATACATTAATATCAAATGTAACAACTGCTAATAACGACTACACAGGTTATGAATTCTTGGGTACTGTAAGTGGGCTAACAAGTGCAACTATTGCTGATTTAGCTAAAGGTACAGACCCTTACAACAAACTTTTAGCTCAAATTACAAACGGTGCTGCTCTTGCTGATGATAAAAGTCTTTCTTATCAGTTTAGAGGTGTTAACTTGTTACAAGGTGCAGCTGATGCAGATACTGATACTTTAACATATAAAGAAGCCCTAATTCAGTTTGCTACAGATTTAAATGCTGACTTAAATACTGCTCTAACAACTACTGATGTAGAATATCCTATATTCTTAATTCAGTCTGCAGATCCACAAGTTGCTGTTGCTCAATATAGAGCTGCCCAAGCAAGCACTAATCTTTACATTGCTTCGCCAAGTTATTTTGTAGCAGAAAGCGAAGCTGGTAGACAACATATTGGTCACTATCTTGCAAAAGCTTATAAAAAAGTAGTTTTTGATAAAACTAGCTGGTCTCCAATTGCTCCACTTAACATCTCAAAAGAGGCAAACAAAGTAATGGTTGAGTTTAGTGTTGCTGTTGAGCCATTAGTACTGGATGTAACAACAATTGCTGACGCAGGAGATTACGGCTTTGAATTGTACGATGAAGTAGGTCAGTTAACAATCACTGATGTTCAAATAGAGGGAAGTAATACTGTAACTATTACAACAGATAGAAATATTGAGGCAAATGCTAAAATATTATATGCAGCGAGTGATGCTAAAACGACAGGTAATTTAAGAGATAGCGATACTCAAGCTTCTACTCTTGGAGATTATGATTTATATAACTGGGCGGTATCATTTGAAGAAATGATTGAAAATGTTCCTCCAAATGTTCCAACTGGACTTACTGCAGTTGCATCATCAGATGAATCTATTAGCCTTACTTGGGATGCATTAGCATACAATGTAGGTGAATATACTATTGAGTACTCTCTAAGTAATGATCCATATGACTTTATGGAGCTAGATGTTGTTGATAAAACTATTACAGATTACGAGCACACAGGTTTAGACCCAGAGACTACTTACTATTACAGAATTTATGCTTCTAACTTAAATCTTGTTTCTGAGTATAGTGACACTGTAAGTACTACAACTGATCCAGAAATTCCTGTAGCTCCAACCGGATTAGTAGCAAGTGCTGTTTCTGATGTTCAAATAGATTTAACTTGGGATGCTGTAGATGGTACAGTTACTGGCTACGTAATTGAAAGTGCAACTGTAAATGAAGATGCATCTTTTACTCAAATTGACTCTGTTGGTTCAGATGTTACTTCAGTTTCTCATATAGAGCTTACTGCTAGTACAACTTATTACTACAGAGTTAAAGCGGTAAACACAATTAGCTCTTCAGAGTATAGTGATGTTGTAAGTGAAACTACAATGGAACCTGTACCAGATGCTCCAACTTCTCTAGCAGCTACTGCTTTCTCAGAAACTCAAATTGACCTTACTTGGACTTTACCAGCATCAGATATTACAGGATTAGTACTTGAAAGAGCTTTAATGAATGAAGAAGAAGACTTCTCAGAAGTTGCAAGTCTTGATGCGAGTGCTACTACTTATAGCGATACAGACCTTGAGCCAGCAACAACTTACTATTACAGAATTAAAGCTGTAAATGAAACTGGAGACTCTGAATATTCTTCTACTGTAAGTGCTACCACTGATGCATCTACTTTAGGTGAACCAACTGATCTAGTTGCAACTGATAGTACTGCATCTACTATTTCTATTAGCTGGACTGCTGGAGCAGACGAGATTGAAGAATATGTGGTTGAAAGTTCTGCTACAGGAGCAACAAATGAGTTTGAAGTATTAGCAACAATCGCTTCTACAGAAACTTCTTATACTCATGAAGGACTTACTGCTGACACTACAGTTTACTATAGAGTTAAAGGTATCAATTCGGTAACTAAATCAGTTTACAGTAACATTATTAGTGTTTCTACTTTACCAGTAACACCAGCTGTACCAGCAAACTTCACTGCTGTTGCAACCGATGCTGATAAAGTTACACTTAGCTGGGATGCAGTAACTGAAAACGTTGATGGATATGTAATTGAAGAAGCTACAAGTGAAGATGGACCTTATACGGAAATAGCTGTACTTGAAGCAACTGAGACTTCTACTGTAAGAACTGTACCTTCTCCAGGAACAACTTACTATTACAGAATTAAAGCAACAAATGGTTCTGCTTCTTCTGAGTACAGTACAACTCAAACTGTAATCACTGCGATTGACAAAGCTCTTGCTTTCAGTGCATTTAACCTTTATCCTAACCCTTCTACTGGAGAGTTTAGCGTAGAGATTCAAGCACCAAAACAAGAAACTGGTTTCTTAAAAATATATAGCACTGCTGGTAATGTTATTTTTGAAAATACTATTGACACAAGCTTTAACAAGAAGTTTAATTTAAATAATCTTTCTCAAGGCTTATTTATAGTAGAAGTAAAAACTAAATCTTATCACCAAGTGAAAAAATTACTGGTTAAATAAGCTTAACCAGTAATAAATTAAAAAGCCGTCTTAGTAATTAAGACGGCTTTTTTTATATTTTTCCTAAATGATCAATTCAAACAATCTTATTTATTTGGTTGTGGTGTAGTTCTTAAATAAGGTTTTACCACTTTATGTCCTTTAGGGAATTTACTTGGAATATCCTCATCTTTTACTGCAGGAACAATAATACAATCTTCACCATCATTCCAGTTAGCAGGAGTCGCTACACTATGCTCAGCAGTAAGTTGTAATGAATCTATTACTCTTAAAATCTCAGCAAAGTTTCTTCCTGTTGAGGCAGGATAAGTAATAGTAAGCTTCACTTTTTTATCAGGACCAATAATAAATACTGACCTTACAGTTGCTTTTTCACTAGCATTTGGGTGAATCATATCGTACAATGTAGCTACAAGTTTATCTTCATCCGCAATTATCGGATAGTTCATAGTTACATTATTCACTTCGTTTATATCTGGAATCCACTTATTATGAGACTCAAGGCCATCTACACTAACTGCGATAGTCTTTACATCTCTTTTGTCGAATTCATCTTTTAAGGATGCTACTGATCCTAATTCTGTAGTACAAACAGGAGTAAAATCTGCAGGGTGAGAAAATAATATACCCCAGCTATCTCCTAACCATTCGTGAAAATTAATTTCTCCCATGGTTGTATTAGCTGTAAAATCAGGCGCTGTGTCGCCTAGTCTAATTGACATGTTTATTTAGTTTAAGATTTAAAAAATAGATTATTAAATATAAGTATATAGATACTTTATCAAATTTGATTTAATAATTTACCAAATACACTTATTAGCAAAATACAAATTTTTTATTGGCTTGTAAAAGCTGACTTTGTAACAAACAAAGGGTTTTTGTTAGTTTCAGAAAAAGGTTAATTTTTTAAATTAATATCTGGGAAGAGAATTATCAATTTCATCTATCCAACTTAGAATTCCTCCCTTAAGATTGTACAAATTATCATATGATGATGTTTGCAATAGTTTTTTGATGGCTTTTGTACTTCTCACTCCAGTTCGACAATGCACCACAACATAATCTGCATTAGAAATTCTATCAATAGCAGTATCTATCTTCGATAACGGAATTAATTCACCTCCTATATTAGAAATTTCATATTCGTATGGTTCTCTAACATCAATTACTTGAACTGTTTTTTCTGAGTCTTTAAGAAGTTCATCTAAGGTAAATACATCTATTTCTTTAACTTCTTCTTTTTGCTGAATCTGCGCTGTAGCGATACCACAAAATTCTTCATAATCTATTAGTTCAGTAATGGTTGGATTAAGCCCAGAGATTGGATTATCATCACTTTTTCTAATTTTGATTGTTCGAGTTAAAAAACTGAGTGTGTCTAATAATAATAGTTTACCTGCTAATACATCACCAATACCACAAACTATTTTAATTACCTCATTTGTTTGCATTGAACCGATTATTCCAGGAAGTACGCCAAGTACACCACCTTCTGCACAATTAGGCACCTCACCCGGAGCTGGTGGTTCTGGAAAAATATCTCGATAGTTAGCTGTAAAACTTTGAGAAACCTCATCGAAATAATTAAATACTGCAACCTGACCTTCGAACCTAAAAATTGAACCAAATACATCTGGCTTTCCTGCCAATACACAAGCATCATTCACCAAATACCTTGTTGGAAAATTATCAGTTCCATCAACTACTACATCATATTGAGATATAATATCTAATGCATTAGAAGAGTCTAATCTAACCTGATGAAGGTTTACTGTAATGTGCGGGTTTAATGCTAAAATTCGTTCTTTGGCAACTACAGCCTTTGGCTTTCCAACATCATTTGTTGTATAAATAATTTGTCTTTGTAAGTTACCTTTATCAATTAAGTCGAAATCTACAATGCCAATAGTACCTATTCCTGCTGCGGCTAGATACAATAAAACCGGGCTACCCAACCCTCCTGCTCCTATTACCAACACCTTGGCATTTTTCATTTTTTTCTGCCCCTCTACATTAATTTCAGGTAGAATAAAATGTCTGCTATATCTTGCGTATTCTTCTTTGCTAAAAGTATCTTCAATCATTTTTTATCACTTTACAATCTAAATTTTGGACACAAAAAATCCTGTAACACTTAAGTTAAAGAAATAACATAAGCACTACAGGAATAATTTATTCTCCGTATAAATTGATAATTTCTGCGATTAATCCAGTCCAGCCAGTTTGATGAGAAGCACCTAAACCTCTTCCAGAATCTCCATCAAAATACTCATAAAACAATATATGATTTTTAAAATAAGGAGATTTCCACAACTTAGATTTTTCATCCTGATAAACACGAGTCCCTTCTTTTGTAAGCTCAAAAAGTTTAATTAAACGTAGACCAATTTCTTTAGCAATTTGAGATAAAGTTAACTCTTTGCCTGATCCAGTTGGAAATTCCATTTTAATATCGTCACCATAATACTCATGGAATTTATGGAGAGATTCGAGCAACAAAAAGTTAATTGGAAACCAAATAGGACCTCGCCAATTGGAATTACCTCCAAATAAAGAAGAATCTGACTCACCCGAAACATATTCTACCGAATAAGTTTCTCCATTAACCACATAGTTATAAGGATTTTCTAAATGATATCGAGATAAAGCTCTTACACCATATTCTGATAAAAACTCTGTTTCATCAAGTAGCCTTTTTAAAATGCATTTTAGGCGGTGAATCCTCACTAAAGAAAGCATTCTGGTTTCTCCTTTTCCATGCTCATACCACCTAGAAATTAACCTCGCCAAGTCTGGACGGTTTTTAAGAATCCATTGTAACCTTCGGGTAAAATCTGGAAGCGTTTTAAGATACTCAGGCTTTAAGATTTCAACAGCAAACAATGGAATTACACCAACAATAGATCTTACTTTAAGTCTGCCAGCTGGTGAGTTTTCAGGATGAATTACATCATAATAAAACTCATCTTCATCGTCCCATAAATCTGCATGTTCTTTACCAATGTTGAACATAGCAGCAGAAATACTTAAGAAGTGCTCAAAGAATTTAGAAGCCATCTCCTGATAATGTGGGCGAATTTGAGATATCTCCAGTGCAATTCTTAGCATGTTTAATGCATACATAGCCATCCAAGCTGTACCATCTGCCTGCTCCATTCTACCACCAGTTGGTAGTGAGTTACTTCTATCAAACACTCCGATATTATCAAGCCCGAGGAATCCACCCTCAAACAAGTTGTTGCCTTCGGAGTCTTTTTGGTTTACCCACCAAGTAAAGTTCATTAATAGCTTATGGAAAACAGTTGCTAGAAAATCTATATCTGCTTTGCCAGTCATTTCCTTTTCAATCTGATAAACTTTCCAAGCTCCCCATGCATGTACGGGTGGGTTTACATCACTAAAGTTCCACTCGTAAGCTGGAATCTGCCCATTAGGATGCATATAATACTCTCGCAGCATGAGTAAGAGTTGCCTCTTTGCAAAAGCAGGATCGAGTCTCGCCAGTGGTATACAATGGAAGGCTAAATCCCAAGCAGCATACCAAGGGTACTCCCACTTATCAGGCATCGAGATTACATTGCTATTATATAGATGTCGCCAAGTTGCATTTCTTGCACCTAGTCTTTCTCTTGGAGGATTTCCTGTAGCTGGATCACCTTTAAGCCATTGATCTACAGAATAACTATAGTATTGCTTACTCCAAATCATACCGGCATAAGCCTGCCTTTGTATATTCTTTAGCTCATTACTTTTAATGTTTTTTTGAAGCCTTTTATAGAAAATATCAGCTTCTTTCTTCCTCTGTGAGAATATTTCTTCGAACTGATTAAAACTGCCATAAGCAAGTGTGTTTTTTAGACGAAGTTTTATAGTTACACTTTTTCTTGGAGGTATATCAAACTTATAATGCAATGCACATTTAGTACCTTCTAAATCGGGGTTTATAGTATCTTTTGCTCCAGAAACTACATAATCGTTAATTCCATCTTTCGGATATTTTACTAAGTTCGGTTGATTATAAAGCAACTGCCTGTTAGTATCATTATCACAAAAAAGCGGCGTTGCATCTCCATCGTACCTTAAGTGGTAACCCGGAAAACCTTGATAATCTATATCAATCCTACTTTTCTGAGGAGTTTTTCTTAATGTAGGTCTGTAGCCATCGTAGCCCCAGCGCCAAGTGTTTCTAAACCATAAGGTTGGTAAAAGATGAAGCGGAGCTTTTTTATTACCTCGATTATAAGCTGTTATTTTTACCAACACATCTTCTTCTGCATATTTTGCATATTCTACAAAAACATCAAAATATTCATTCTTATCGAAGATACCTGTGTCGGTAATTTCATATTCTCTTTCCTGTCTACTTCTCTTCTGATTTTCAGCAACGAGCTCGTTATAAGGGTATTTCTTTTGAGGATACTTATAAAGCATTTTTAAATACGAAGCTGTAGGGGTTCCATCAAGGTAATAATACAATTCCTTCGCATCTTCTCCATGGTTTCCCTCATTATTGCTAAGCCCAAAAAGACGTTCTTTTAATATGTCATCTTTTCCATTCCACATAGAAAGAGCAAAACACATTATCTGTTTGTTATCAGAAAAGCCAGCTATGCCATCTTCTCCCCATCTATATGCCCTGCTTCGAGAGACTTCATGCGAGACGAAATTCCAGGCATCGCCATTTCTGCTATAATCTTCTCTTACTGTTCCCCATTGTCTTTCAGAAAGATAAGGTCCCCATCGTTTCCAACCTGCATTGTTAACACTTTCACGTAGTCTAGTTAATTCGGGATTAGTATCCATTCGGCGAGTCTGTAATATTTATTAAATTGTTGATAATATGCTCTAAACGCACAAAAAAATGATCGCTAAATTTAACAGCTTTTCTGAAGCTTATGTTTGAATTGGTAAAAAATTATATTTTAAATTTTCACCAAAAAATTCACACAAAAACCTACATGCTGCTGCTAATTTCTTGTAATGCACTTACAAAAACATCAAGGTCTTTGGTAGTTGTATACAAATGAGGGGTTACTCTTACACCTTTAATATCTTTATGGTTAATAGCCACTGTAAAGATTTTATATTTATCGTAAAGTACCTCTTCTAGCTTGGCTGGTTCTATGCCTTCTACTCCAACATTTCCTATAGCGCAGGAGCGTTGATCTTCCTTAGGAGTATTTAAAACAATGTTTGGATAGTCAGTCACTTTTTCCATCCAGTAATTTTTTAAGTAGCGTAACCTTTGCTCTTTACGGCTACTTCCAATTATGTTATGGAAACGTAATGCATTAGCTAATGCCAGATCAGAAGAACAAGCGTGTGTACCAATATGTTCAAACTTTCTGATATCATCTTCAGGCATTCCAGTATCTCCAAGCAGTGGCCACAAGTTCGCTATTTTGTCTTTCTTTACATAAAGCATTCCCAAGCCAAGCGAAGCTCCCAACCATTTATGCAAACTAGTACCTAAATAATCGCAATCCAAATCAGGAATTTTAAAATCTACGTGGGCAAATGCATGAGCAGAATCAGAAATAACTTCCACACCTTTGCCATGAGCCATATCTGCAATTTTTCTCACTGGTAATACATGCCCATTTAAATTAATTAAGTGTGTAACCAGAATTACTTTAGTTTTTGGAGTAATGGCTTTTTCGTATATATCTACAATTTCTTGATCTGATTTTGGATGTAAAGGCAAATCTATTTCTTTATTAACTGTGCCATATCTTTTAGCTTTTAGTTGGAATGCTTCGAGCATACTTCCATAATCTTGGTTTGTCATTACCGCTTCATCTCCTGCCTTCATATCTAAACCTTGAATTACTACATTTAAAGCTTCGGTAGTATTTCTGAGTAAAGCAATTTCTTCGTGACTCACGCCTGCAAAATCGGCTATTTTCTTTTTTATGGCTAACCTATCATCCCATTGCATTTTACGCATATACCAAGATGGCTGCTCATTTATCATTCTGATATTCTTTATCTGTGCTTCTATTACTTCATCAGCAGCAAGTGTGAAATACCCGTTTTCTAAATTGATAAAATGAGGAGACACTGTAAACGATTTTTGTACCTGATACCAAAAGCTTTCATCACTGGCAACTTGCAAATCACTTTTACCTTTAATTTGAAGAGTAGCTGCTTGAATATCTTCAAAAAAAGATAAACCTAAAACAGGTACAGCAGCAGTAGCTTTTAATGATTGTCTCAGAAAATTTCTTCTAGCTGTTTGCATAAAATTAGGGGCGTTTATTATTTAAAACTTTGTATACAGGATCGAGATATCCGTAAAGTAAAATTTTCCACTAAGCTTAATTTTAAATTTAAGCAAATTAATACAAACAATGCTAAGCTTATAGGTGCTTAAATCTAATTGTATTGCTTTTTTTGAAATAGATGTGGCAGATTGAGGAGATTTTAAGGAATAAAAAAAACTCTTTCAAAATAATAATGCCTTTTGAAAGAGTTTTTCGCTAAATGAGTCCGTAATATCATTTAAAAATATCGGCAGCTTCGTATACATACTGCTTAATATCTTCTGTCTCTTGCTTAATTCTTGCTTCGTCCCAGTTAAAATAACTGGCGAGGTCTAGAATAATTTTTTCTGAAAGTGGCATCACTGTTTCTACATCAAAATACAACCTACCTGTTCTTCTTATAAAGTAGTCAGATGCTGTAACGATAAGCTCATTTTCAACACCAAACCACAACTCTGCCCTACCTAATGCAACTAGTGGCTGTTCCTTATCTTCTTCTAGAAACTGAAAGTACTTATCAACAATTATCTCCGATTGGCTACCGAAGTTTCTCACTAAAGAATCTACATCGTAATAAGTGAGCTTAGACTCTTTTACTTTTTCATAGAGCGTTTGCTTGTAGGTTTCTACGGCTTCGGCATTTTCAAAATGTCCACCTTCCAACACAATAGTATCTGTAAAACATTTTTTAGTCTTTAGCTTGTCGGCTTTATCTCCTCGTTTTTTTACGATTAAATCGATAATCCTTTCAGCCATTTTACGATAACCTGTAAGCTTACCACCAGCAATAGAAAGTAAACCAGAATCTGATTTAAAAATCTCATCTTTTCTGGAAAGCTCAGAAGCAGACTTGCCGTCTTCATGAATAAGTGGTCGTAAACCAGCCCAGCTAGAAATAATATCTTCAACCTTTAAATTCACAGAAGGGAAAGAGTTATTAGTAGCATCAATCAAATACTCGGCATCGTGTGTTTCTGTAAGTACTTTATCGATATCGCCTTTGTAATTGGTGTCTGTTGTACCGATATAAGTAATTTTATTTCTCGGAATTGCAAAAATCATCCTGCCATCTGGTACATCGAAATAGACAGCTTGCTTAATTGGAAATTTCTCATGAGGAACTACTAGGTGAACTCCTTTAGTAAGATGTAGTCTCTTCCCTTTTAAAGATTTATTTTTACTTCTTAGTTGATCGACCCATGGCCCGGCAGCATTTATCACATATTTAGCTTTTATATCGTAAATTTTTCCTCCGATATAGTCTTTACATTTAACACCTTTTACTTTACCTCCTTTGTAGATAAAATCTATGCCTTCTGTATAATTTAAACAAACAGCATTATTCTTTACTGCCGTTTTAATTACCTCAATAGTAAGTCTGGCGTCGTCTGTTCTATATTCTGCATAATAGCCGGCTCCAATAAGATCCGGCTTTTCCATTAGTGGTTCTTTTTCCAGAGCCTCCTCTTCTGTAAGCATTACCCGTTGGTCTGGTTTCTCTACACCTGCAAGTACATCGTATACAAACAAACCAAAAGAAGTACTCAACTTACCAAAAGTACCATCTTTAGTTAATGGCAGCAACATCTTTTCTGCGGTTACCAGATGCGGAGCCAAATTGTGAACAATGGCTCTTTCGCGGCCAACTTCTCTTACTAAAGCTATCTCAAATTGCTTAAGATAACGTAGACCTCCATGAATTAACTTTGTTGAACGACTAGAAGTACCTCCTGCAAAATCTCCTTTCTCGATTAACAAAGTTCTGAATCCTCTTGAAGTAGCGTCTAATGCTATACCTGCACCGGTTATTCCTCCTCCAATTACCAGTATATCAAATTTATTCTCAGCTGCAGAGTCCAGAATTGCTTGTCTATTAAGATTTGATAAAAAATTCATAAAGAATTCAGATTGATAGAATTTTATTATTTATAGTAAAAATTGAACTTGTATTTATTAGCAAAGAAGTAAGCACAAGTAATGGTTCAATTATTCAAGATCGTCGTCATCTAGCCATTTCATGGTTCTTTTTACTGCTTTTTGCCATTTTTTATAAAGTGAATCTCTTTTTTCTACATCCATATTAGCTTTAAACAACTTATCAAGCTTTCGCATGTTCAAAATATCTTCTTTTTTCCATACGCCAATTTGAATTCCCGCTAGAAAAGCAGCACCCATTGCAGTAGATTCAATCACTTCTGGTCTTTCTACTTCCACTCCCAAAATATCTGCCTGAAACTGCATTAAAAAGTTATTAGCAGTTGCTCCCCCATCTACTTTTAAAGTTTTTAAATCTAAACCAGAATCTTCTTCCATTGCTTCGAGCACATCTCTAGTTTGGTAAGCCAATGACTGCAAAGTAGCTTTTACTATATGCTCTTGCCCTGTTCCGCGACTCAAACCAAAAATGGCACCTCTGGCATACATATCCCAATAAGGAGCACCTAAACCTGCAAATGCAGGCACAACCACCACATCGTTATCTGGTCCGGCTTGCTCTGCAAAATAGGCCGAATCTGCTGCTGTATTAATTATTTTTAAGCCATCACGCAACCACTGAACCGCTGCACCTGCCACAAAAATACTTCCTTCTAAAGCATAAAGTACTTCCCCCTCTAAACCCCATGCAATAGTGGTGAGCAAACCATTTTCTGAGAAATGTAATTCCTTGCCAGTATTCATCAACATGAAACAGCCAGTTCCATAAGTATTTTTTGCGGTTCCTGGTTCAAAACAGGCCTGTCCAAATAAAGCTGCTTGCTGGTCACCTGCAATTCCTGTTATTGGTATACTTTTACCAAAAAGCTCAATATCGCAAAAATGGCTTGCCGATGGTAGAACTTCTGGTAACATAGATGATGGAATCCCTAGTTCTTCTAACAGATGTTCATCCCACTTCAAATCCTTTATATTATACAGCATGGTTCTACTGGCATTCGTCATATCGGTAACATGTGTCTTACCTTTAGAGGCTTTCCAGATTAACCATGAATCCACTGTACCAAAAGCCAACTCTCCTTTCTCAGCTTTTTCTCTCGCTCCTTCTACATTTTCCAGCATCCACATAATTTTAGTAGCTGAAAAATAAGAGTCTATGAGTAAACCTGTATGCTGGTTAACATACTCTGATAAGCCCTTTTTCTTTAGTCGCTCACAAATATTTGCGGTTCTTTTATCTTGCCAAACTATCGCATTGTAAATCGGTTCTCCTGTACTTTTGTCCCAAACTAAAGTGGTTTCTCTCTGATTTGTAATGCCTATGGCGAGGATTTCGTCCAGTTTAACTTTATTAGTAGTAACTAAATCTTTCAATACTTTAAGCTGGCTCTCCCATATCTCTACCGGGTCGTGTTCTACCCAACCAGACTTGGGAAAGTACTGTGTAAATTCTTTTTGGGTGATGCCCTTTATCTTTCCATTTTCATCGAATAAAACAGCTCTGGAACTGGTTGTGCCTTGATCCATAGCTATTATATATTTATTGCTCATGCTAATTATTGGTTTTGCTTGATTGCGAAAAATTTATCTATTAAAAAACACTTTGAATTCTACCAAAAAGCGCCCACTATTATGATTGTTATTACTAAAAGAATTACAGCCAAATACCTAAAGTTTTGATACCATGGCAATGTCGCCAACTCCTTAGTTTCTTCTTTAAAAATTGTCATACTGTATGTATAGTCTTTTACTTTTTCTGCAGGAGGTTTTGCCGAAGCCAGACTGAAAACCACATGTAAAAGCAAACAAACCAGTAAAAGGATTGGTGCTTTGTGTAAAAAATGGATTTCGTTTAATTCAGGAATAAGGCCACCGATTTGAGAAATGATCATGAATAAGGCCAGTATAAAACCTACTAATAAACTGTAAAAAGCGCCATTGGCATTCGCCCTTTTCCAGAATAAGCCCAATATAAAAACAGCTACCACTGGTGGACATATTAAACCTAATACTATTTGAAGGTATTCGAATAAGGAACCAAATTTTTCGATTTGTGGTGTCCATACTGCTGCCAGAATCACCAAAACCACAGTGGCAATTTGCCCAACTTTTACCAATTGCTTACTTTCTAAATTTGGATTGATTTTATTTACAAAATCCATAGTAATAAGGGTTGATGCAGAATTGAGTGTTGCACTGATACTAGACGACATAGCAGCCAATAAACCTGCAAGTACCAAACCCAGTAAGCCAGTTGGTAGCAAGCTAAAAAGCAATACTGGATACGTCATGTTAGGACAATCTTTTAAACTGCTACAGATTCCTGTGCCTCCATTTTCTAAAGGGATTGCATAGTTCAATACTGATAAATCTAACTCTGAGTATAAAAGTATAGCAGCAGTTCCCGGTAATACCATTATAAAAATTACTGGTAGTTTTAGTAATCCGGCAAATAAGGCTCCCCACCTTCCTTGATTTAAATTTTTGGCGCTCAAAACTCGCTGCACCATAAACTGATTATTCGCCCAGAAATAAAAACCGAGAATGGGTACACCAAAGACTAAACCCGTCCAAGGCATATAGGAATCATTAAGAGGTCTTACTAAACTGAATACTTCATCGGGTGTTTTTTGAATTTCACCATTGTTGAATTTATCCTGCAAACCTGCAATTAAACCATCCCAACCTCCTACTTCTGAAAATGTAAACCAAGTGAGTACGATAGAACCCATAATCAATAAAATCGCCTGAATTACTTCTGTATGCACCACAGAAGACAAACCTCCGGGAATCGTATAAGCAGCAGCAGCAAATGCCAGAAGTGAAATAATTATCCAAGTATCGAGTTCTGGAAAAATTATTTTTAAAATAAGATTTCCTGCATATAATCCTGCTGCTGTATCTATTACTACATTTCCAATAAGTGTAATAAAGGAGAAATAATATCTTGACCGGCTATCGTATCTGCGCTCTAAAAATTCGGGCATGGTGTAAACTCCCGACCTAAGGTAAAATGGTAGAAAGAAAATGGAAAAGAAGATTAACACCACTGCTGCCATCCACTCATAATTATAAACAGCAATATTAGTGTTGTAAGCATCTGAGGTTAAACCTATTAAAGTACTGCTAGAAATATTGGCTGCAAATAATGATATTCCGACTATTGGCCAAGTCATATCACGACCTGCTAAAAAATAATCTTCAGAGCTTTGTTGTTTAGCTTTGGATAAACCGTACCAAACCATTGCAATGGCATACACTACCATAATGGAAGCATCTATCCAATTCAACTCAAATTTTTCCATATTTACTTTTTAAATCAGAAGCCCATCAAACAGGTTTTGATTCTGCATTTTTCTAATAACTCTTTGCGAGTAAGTTGGATTAGTCTTTATTATACTTAATTGCACTCTTAAATCAAATCAGAATCAAAAAATATTACTTCCGTAATCGATTACTGAGATTTTGGAATATCCTTATCAATTGATTTTAGAACTTTTTACCAATTTCTAAAATCCGATAATTAGACTCAGTTAATTGCACTTTTTTAATAAGACTAGCTAATTATATACTGAATTTACAGCAATTTTTAACAGGATTTTAGATTGAACACAAATTGAGATATTTGATGTTATGGTCAGAAAGTGTAAAGAAAATACTCACCATATGAATATTTTGTTGAAATATTTATAAAATTTACATCAAATTTCTATGACATGAGACAACGACTAATTGGTGATGGCGCAAGTGAGCTTAGCTATGAAATTCGAGGAATTGTGAAGAAAGCTGAGCAACTTCAAAAATATGGCAAACACATATATTGGGAGAATATTGGTGATCCGATTCAAAAACACAATCAGGTACCTCTTTGGATGAAAAACATTGTAATCAATCTTTTAAAAGATAATGATACATATGGTTACTGCCATTCTAAAGGTGTTTATAATACTAGAGAGTATCTTGCCGAGATGACAAATCAACTCGGTGGTGTACAGATCACTGCAGACGATATCTTATTCTTTAATGGACTAGGAGATGCCATAGCCAAATTATATCAATACATTATCCCTACATCAAGGGTAATAGGACCATCACCTGCCTATTCGACTCATTCTTCTGCCGAGGCAGCCCATGCTAATCATAACCCGATTACTTACAGATTAAACCCTGAAAATAATTGGTATCCAGATTTGGATGAGCTTTACCTTAAAGTAAAGTATAACCCAAACATAGTTAGCATTCTTATTATTAATCCGGATAACCCAACAGGTATGGTTTATCCACTAGAAGTGTTGGAGCGTATTGTAGAAATTGCCAAAGAGTTTGATCTATTTTTGGTGAGTGACGAGATATATACCAACATAACTTATAATGGTGCACAAGCACATCCACTTTCTACTATTATTGGAGATGTACCGGGTATTGCCATGAAAGGTATTTCTAAAGAATTGCCTTGGCCTGGCTCTCGTTGTGGCTGGATTGAATATTACAACAGGGATAAAGATCCTGAATTTAATAGTTTATGCCAAACACTTGATAATGCAAAAATGATTGAGGTATGTTCTACCAAATTACCTCAATTGGCTATTCCTCATGTGTTCAGCCATCCAGAATATAAAAGTTACAGAGAGCAAACCAACAAAAAAATTGGTCAAAGAAGTAAAATTATTACTGACATATTAAAATCAGTTCCGGGACTTACTTTTAATGAAACTTTTGGAGCTTTCTATAATACGATCATTTTTAATGATGGAGTACTTCACAATAAGCAGACTCTCAAAATAGATCATCCGGAGGTTAAAAAGATGGTTGAAGATGAGTGGATTACTGATGACATGCCAAATGATAAAAGGTTTATCTATTATTTATTAGCAGCTAAAGGTATTTGTGCTGTACCTATTTCTTCTTTTGCTTCTAACTTACAGGGCTTTAGAGTTACCTTACTAGAAGAAGATGAAGAGCTCTTACAAAATACTTTTACTATGTTGAAAGATGCAGTTGAAGAATATCTAGCTTCATAGAAGCATAAATGCTAAGTAATTATTCAATTATTAACATTTATTAAATGCATAAATTTTTGAGCTACCTCCTATTTCTTACAAAAGTAAGATAGTATGATGTGTACATTTTTTATTATTTGGACAGCAATATTTTATTAGGAAATTTGCTCAAAAAAAGCTCTAAATCATTACTTTCAATACGCATTATATATTTATATTCTATACACTACAACCCCAGCTAGTGTATAGAATATTTCATTTTTGATATTTTTATATTCAAAAAATACATACTCTCCTAATTCTAAATTTACAAAGAACATAGCTTTTTGAACATCAAAAAAGAAAGGCTAATTAATTGCATTAGTTACAAGTGAACTAACAAACAACATTATGAGAATTCCTTTACTTGTAACATCAGTATTGATTTCTTTACCATTGTTTGGGCAAATAAAAAGTGAAAGCTTTAATGCGGTTAATAATACAGACCCTCTTTACATATTTGCAGAAACAACCCAATCAGAAGAAACACAATACTTGCTAGAAAAGAAAGATTATATCACTCCTGATGAATATAGTGATAATCCAATTGGTTTAAGCCTAACAAACTTTAAAAAAATTCAATTAGAGGATACAAAAAACAACTGCTCTTTTTTTAAAGCAAAAGACGATAACTTTGTATCATTTCTAAATTCAAATTTTAGCAACGCCCCAGAACTAAGTTTTTTTGAAGACAGACTTTACAGAATCAAATTCCACTTTAATACTGAAGACATCAGTACTAAAGGAGATTTGTATAAGAGTCTTATCAATAAATTTGGCAAGCCTGAAAAGAACAAGTACAATATAAGTGATAACACAGTTCGAGAGTACCTGTGGAAAGGATATAAAATTAATATTAGTCTACTTTACTTTGATAGCAAAACATCCAGAGAACAAATCATCATAATTGAAGATGATTTGATTGGAAAACTGGCTATAGCTGATCAGGAAAACAAAACTTATGTAAAAGAAGAGAAGCTATACTCAGACATCGAAACATTATTTAGATACAAATAAAAACCAATTCCTTAAAATCCATAGCTGGACGAATCCCGGATTTACTCTCCGGGATTTTTTATTTTCTAAATATCTGATATTGTTGATACCCCTTGTAGAATTCGACAAAAGTAACTTTTAGAATAGTGTAAAAAGGAATTGCTACAATCATTCCGATAGTACCACCAAGATTTGCCCCCACAAAAACAATTAAAAATATTTCTAGCGGGTGCGCTTTTACACTTTTAGAGAAAATAATAGGTTGAAGGAAAATATTATCTGTAAGTTGAACCACTCCAAAAACTGCCAAAATCTTCGATATTAGAATAATATAATCTTGAGATTCTGCAAGGTTTGTATTGGTAGTTAAACCTACAAGCAAACCAAATGTAGCTCCTAATATTGGCCCTAAATAAGGAATTAGGTTAGCTACTGCCGCAAAAACTGCAATAGTTACCGCATACTCTACTCCCACTATTAGCAAACCAAAAGATGCTATAGAGAATATAGAAACCATTTGAAGTAGTAACCCTAATAAATAATTGGAGAGTAACTTTTCAATTTTGCTCAGTGCAGCTATAGATACTTCAAAATACTGATTGGGAATTAAAGAGATTAATCTTCTACGAAACAATCCCTTCTCGTATAGAATAAAGAAAGTAATGAATAATACAGCTAAAAAACCAACCAGAAAGGTTCCTGTAAATGCAAAAATATCTCTTAGAAGCATTGAAACTTCGAACTCAGAGAAAAAGCCAGAGACGCCCGATCTAACATTTTTTTCTAATACACCTTCGCTAAAGAAAAGTAAATTGTGCTCTAATAAGAAGTCTTCTACCCAGTTTAAAGGCTCAATAATATTGCTAAGCCAGTTATCAAAATCCATTGCAGTAATCACCTGAATCTGCGTAGAAACTAAGGGAACAAATAAATAAATGAATAATGATACCAGTCCAAAAATTAAGGAAAAGGCAATAAGCGTAGCAATAATACGGGGTACTTTTAACCCGTATATCTGAAACTGGCTGATGTAATTAGTAGGAGTTCTTAATAACGCTGATAAAACTATAGCCAAAGCTATATACACCACAATCTCTGTGAATATATAAGAAAGCGATACCAGTGCTACAAAGATTAAAAGTAGATAAACTACTGATAGTCTAATTGGCAACTTCATTTTAAAAATTATGAATTAATACAAAAAAAGCCCTTGCTTACAACAACAAGAGCTCATGTATTGTTCTTGCCAAATTTAATCCCACTTCAAATCACTTGTCATGCTGTCATCACTCTCGTCATCATTAGACTCAAACTGAGTGAAATCAAAATCAGGCATTAATTCTTCTTTTACATGATCGATACATTCGTTGAGTGCACCAGAGAATTTACTGAAATCTTCTTTGTATAAGAAGATTTTGTGTTTCTCATAGTAAAACCCATCTTCTTTGTAACGTTTCTTACTTTCAGTAATCGTGAGATAGTAATCATTCGAACGAGTTGCCTTAATGTCGAAAAAATACGTTCTTTTACCAGCCCTTACTCTTTTGGAATAGATTTCTTCTTTTCCTGTACCTTTGTTATCGTCCACTGTCCTAGTAAGTTAATATTAAACCGTCGTAAAATTATAATATTTATTAATTTTAAAAAAACTAATTTGAATTTAGAATTCCTTAAAATAAAAAAAATCTTTTAAGAAAAAGTTATCCTCCGGTCAATAATGATGAAAATTTCTCAACAAAACCAAGAAATACTTTGACATATGTGATTTTTTCATCACCAAGTTAACCTATTCATTTGTGATAAAGGTCAAAAATAATACTTTAAAAATGTAATTTTTCAACATTAATTTGAAAAAAACTTATATAAACTCATCATTTTTCTAAGTTGGAGGTCATCAATTTTAATTACATTGCCGTGTCTTTTAAAAAAAACATCATTCAAACAGCTAGTTTTTTCTGTAAATTTATCTTTTTAGGAGTATGTATTCTTACATCTGAATTTGCTTTTTCTCAAGCAATTTCTAAAATTGGGTATACTCAAGAAGGTAATGCATCTTACTATCCAGATAACAGAAATGGAGCATACACCCGAAGTGGTGAACGGTATAGTATGTATGCACTTGAAGGAGCACATCAATACATTGCTTTTAATTCGCTAGTGAAAGTAACCAATCTGGATAACAACAAAGAAGTTTATGTTAGAATAAATGACAGACCATATACCAACTCTCGAATTCTCGACCTCACACTAGCTGCCGCTAAAAAATTAGATATGGTTGGCAAACCAACAACCAAAGTGCGTATAGAAATTATTGCCAACAACAACTTTAGAGATAATTCTTATAACAGTCTTGTTGCTCAAAACAATCAAGTAATACAAAACACCACACCTGTTACTACTACTACAAGCAAATTCCCGACATCCATTGCTGTATCTAAAGACTTATCGTTAGATAAGCTCGAAAAAATATTTGCGCCAGTTCATACTTATACTTTAAGTGGGCAAACAGTTTCACCAAAAGGTTGGGGTATACAGATTGGCTCTTTTAACGAAATTAAAACCGCTATGGAAAAAGCTGAAAGATTAGAGCAACTCCAATTTAAAAATATTTTTATCCAATCTGGCTGGGCAAACAAGAACAAAATTTACAGAGTAATTCTGGGAGATTTTGATAAAAAAGAAGATGCCAAAGAAGTAGAAAGCTACATAAAAAACCACTATAAGGGCATTTTTGTGAAATCTCACATGTTAAATAACAAATAGCCTATTTAGTTCATTATTTAAATAGTGGCGATTTTATATTAAAAACACTTATTTAAGTTGATTTCACTTTTTTATGCATGAAAGTAAATCATCTATATTACCTCATAAAATGCATATTTTTTTAGATAATTCGTAATATTGTTTTACGTTTTTTTCGTTTAAAACATTTATATTGTAAATATACTTGTCTGATTTTTTTGAGTAGCACATTTTTTAACAGATGATACCTAAACTAAATTCTTTAAGAAACTTTATATTTTTTGTAATCATATTAAATGCAGGACCATTGCTTGCCCAGTATGATATTGGCTATAAAGAGACAGGAAAAGCTGCATATTACGCAGATAAGCTGCATGGTAGGCCAACAGCAAGTGGTGAATTGTATGATAAAAATGCCTTTACCACTGCACATAAAACACTTCCTTTTGGTACCATTATAAAAGTTACCAATCTTGGCAACAACAAATCAGTTAATGTAAAGGTAAACGATCGTGGCCCTTTTCAACCTGGCAAAATGCTAGATATTTCCAGGGCTGCTGCCGAACAAATAGATTTAATAAAGCAAGGAGTTGCAGAAGTACAATTAGAAATCTTAGGAGATGATGCAATCATGCTTCCTTCTAACAATAATACAACTGCTTCAACCCAAAACAATAATGGGATAGATTACAATGCGCCAGCAGTTTCAATGAATGAAGTTACTGCCAACAATGGTGAAAACATCAATTATCAAGCTGTTGCACAAACCCAAAATAACCAGCAGCAAACTAATAATTATAACTCACTACCTGAAACACAACCATATAATCCTCCAGCTGCAGAGAATAAAACCAGAAATATTCAAAACTTCCCAGAAACTAGTGCACTTACAGAAAATAATAATATTCAAGCTAGCACAGCTTCTATGGAAATAGACGAAGTAGGTTTTGTACAAAGAGGTAAAGCAGGCTTTTATCCGGCAGATAGAAACGGTAAAGTAACTGTAACAGGAGAAGAATATAATATGAATGATTTGGTTGCATCTCACCCTAATATTCAGTTAAACAGTGTAGTAAAAGTAACCAATCTGGATAATGGCAAAATTGTGATGGTTAGAATAAACGATAGACCTTCTGCAGAAGACTTGAGCAACGAAACCATAATCAAACTTTCTCTAAAAGCTGCCCAAACATTAGAGATTATCGAACAAAAATCTGCTGATGTAAAACTTGAAGTAATCGACACAAGCAATCCAATAGAAAATGTGCTTACTGCAAATACAGAAACAGAAATTCCTGTAACTGAAGAAAAAATTGTAGAGCAAAAGCAAGTAACTCTTTCTGCTGAAGAAATAGTTGCCAATAGAATCAAAATGCTTTCTGAGATTATACAACCTGTAAACACTTACGATTTGAGTGGCAATGTTCTAAACCTCGACGGATTTGGTATTCAAGTAGCATCTTATACCGATCAGTTAAATGCGGTAGAAAAAGCCTTAGAGTTTGAAAAGCTTCAATTTAAAATGGTATCGATACAAGCAGGTTGGAGCAATGGACAAAAATCTTATCGCGTGCTAATTGGCGATTTTGTAAGCAAAGAAGCAGCAGAGCCTTTAATGGAATTTATTAAAAGTAAAGACCTAGAACCTTTTTTAAGAAAACACATTGAGGCTAAAAACAATAATTAATCAATATTCTAAAAACATTATATACATGAAAACTATACTCAATTCTATCATATTAAGCATTATTCTAGGCATAATAGCCACCACATCCTTTGCACAGGAGAAAGAATACAAAGTAGGTTATAAAGAAAAAGGAAAAGCTTCTTACTACGGAGAAAAACTGCATGGCAAAACAACTGCAAATGGCGAAAAATACGACATGTTCAGCATGACTGCCGCCCACCCTTCTATACCTTTCAACAGCATTATTAAAGTTACCAATGTTAATTCACCTGATAAGTGGGTTACTCTAAGAATAAACGACCGTGGACCTTTTACTAAAAATAGGATTCTGGATATTTCTAAAAAAGCTGCCTTAAAACTTAATATGGAGAAAACAGGAGTTTTAGAAGTGGAACTGGAGATATTAAAATTAGGAGATAACGAAAGTCTTACAGAAAATAAAAAGCCAGATACAGCAAAAGATAATGAGACACTCGCAAATGCAAAATCAGCAGGTGACGAAAAAGATAAAGAAACCAAAAAGAATACTGATACCAAAAAGCCTGATACTCAAAAGGTAGAGGTTGCTGCTACAGAAAAAAATAAAGATGTAAAAGCTAAAGCAGAAACTAAGCCCGAAGAAAAAGCGGTAGCAACTAAAAAGGATAACAATAAGGCAAAAGCCAACGCGAATTCAAGCAGTAATAAAGGAAAAGATAAAAATGATAAAGCTGTAACTGCAAGCAACAATGTGCCTTTAAATCAAAGATTTTCAAAAACAGGAACTTATAATGTATGGGGTACACCTGTAAAACCTAAAGGTTATGGTTTACAATTAGGCTCATACTCTGAGATTGACCAAGCGATTAAAGTAGCCGAAGAAGCAAGTAATCTAGGATTAAAAGGCATTTACATTCAGTCTGGATGGACGAACCAACAGCCTTCTTATAGAGTTTTATATGGAGCTTGGGCTAACCAAGACGAAGCAAAAGAAAATATTACTATTACCAAAAGGAAGGGTTTTCCAAGTGCTTTTGTAAAAAACCACCTGTAAAATTGAAGCAGGCAATTTCAGAATCAATTAAACCAGTTTTTTAATTCTCCATCAACGCAACAGTTATTTTTTCAACTTTATGGATTTATCAAAAGTAAAAGAATACGGCAACATTGAGCTACTAGCCAAACAAATGGTAGAAGGCTTTATTACAGGTCTTCATAAATCGCCATATCATGGCTTTTCAGTAGAGTTTGCCGAGCATAATCTTTACAATACAGGAGAAAGCACCAAACATATAGACTGGAAAGTTTTTGCACGTACAGACAGGCTTTACACAAAGCGATACGAGGAAGAAACCAACCTACGCTGTATGCTTTTGATTGATAAATCATCATCCATGTACTACCCTACTGACTCTCAGGCTAAAATCCGATTTAGTATAATGGCAGCAGCCTGTTTGTCTTACATGCTTCAAAAACAAAGAGATGCTGTCGGGTTGTGTACTTTTCACGAAGAAGTTGAGCTTTTTACACAAGTAAGATCAACTGCCACACACATTCACAACTTGTTTCTAATGTTGCAAAACATGTTGGAAGACAAACCAGAGCAACACAAAACTTCGGTAGCAGATGTAATACACCAAGTAGCTAAAAGAATTCACAAACGCTCTTTGGTAGTACTTTTTAGTGATATGATGGATAATTCAGATAAACATGATGAAATATTCTCAGCCTTGCAACATCTCAAGCACAACAACCATGAGATATTGATTTTTCATGTTTATGATAAAAGAACTGAGCTTGATTTTAATTTTCCTGAAAGGCCAACTATTTTTATTGATCTAGAAACTGGTCAAAGAGAAAAAGCCCAACCTTCTCAAGTAAAAAAAATATATCAGGAACAGATCGAAAAAAGATACAAAGACATCAAAATGAAGTGCGGTCAATATAAAATTGATTTTATTGAAGCCGATGTTGCCAAAAGTATAGATCAAATATTACTACCCTATTTAATCAAAAGAAAAAGAATGAGGTAGCAGATTTTGTTAGCAGTATTCAAAAAAACTTAACTTTTTAGTTACAATTTAAACTAAAGGTTAAGTTTTTTTTATTTTTTTTCAATCTTTTTTCAGGCGATAAACCACAATTAAAATACAGCCTACAAGTATCTAAAAGCCGAAAATTGCATAAAACAGCCTAAATATAGTATTCTCTCCTAGTCTACCTTCGCACTTATTTTTAAAATCCTTTTCTAAAATATTTGGAAATAAAAAGACAAATCTATTAGCTTTGCACCGGCAAGTCAGTACGACCAGCTCCTGCGAATCCCCCAGGTCCGGAAGGAAGCAAGGGTAAGTGGTCGTAGCGGTGCGATACTCGACTTGCCATTTTTTATTCCTCCTTTTTTTTAAACACCCACCATGACAATTCTGTTAAATCATAAAATACTTCAGAATTGAATTGGGTAATCACCCTTACAGGCTGTATATTTAAAGCCGTTTTAATAAACATAAATTTTAATTGACAATGAAATTTTTTATTGATACTGCAAATCTTGACGAAATAAAAGAAGCCAAAGAATTTGGTGTACTTGATGGTGTGACGACAAACCCTTCCTTAATGGCAAAGTCTGGTGTTAAGGGAAAAGAAAATATTTTCAAACACTATAAAACTATTTGCGAAATCGTAGATGCTGACGTGAGTGCTGAGGTAATCGCTACAACCTACGAAGAAATTATTAAAGAAGGAGAAGAACTTGCAGCTATCGATGATCGCATAGTTGTAAAAGTTCCTATGATTAAAGATGGTATAAAAGCAATTAAGTATTTTTCTGATAAAGGAATTAGAACTAATTGTACACTTGTATTCTCTGCTGGACAAGCAATTCTAGCTGCAAAAGCGGGTGCTACTTACGTTTCTCCTTTCATCGGTAGATTAGACGATATCTCTTTCGAAGGTATGGATCTAATCGCTCAAATCGTTGATATCTACGAAACTTTCAGCTTTGATACTCAAGTATTAGCAGCTTCTATCAGAGGACCACTTCACATCGTACAGGCTGCTGAGTCTGGTGCTGATGTTGCAACTTGTCCTTTAAGTGCAATTCTTGGATTACTTAAGCACCCATTAACTGATATCGGTCTTGAGAAATTCTTAAGCGATGCTAAAAACTTTAGTTAATCACTTATCAAAATAAAAAAGAACCTCACAAATAATTTGTGGGGTTTTTCTTTTTTATGAGCTTTGTATATGAAAAATTCTGAAATACAGGATGCACTGTCTGATGTAAGCACTCAATCGATAAAAAATATGTACATCATTAAAGTTAAAGGAAAGGCTAAAATTCCTGATTACATACAGCTCAGAGATGAGAATTTTGTTTTAATCGCCTATTTCAGAGCAGACAGGCCATTAAAAAAGCTGGAAAAATACGGCTTAGAAGGTAAAGAAGATGAACTAAGAGAGTTAATCAATACCATTCCATTTGGCAAATTGCAGAAGTTAGAACTCTAATTTCTCAAAACTAAAAAATACAATGGAGGCAGATATAATCATAAGTGTGAATGATACAGTGGTGATGCAAAACCAAACGCCGATTTTGGAAGACCTTAATTTCAAAATTAGAAATGGAGAGTTTGTATACCTCATTGGAAAAACTGGCAGTGGTAAATCATCGCTATTACGCACTTTATATGCCGATTTGGAAGCTGGCAAAGGCAAAATACAAGTTGCTGGCTTTCAAGTAGATTCACCCAATCAAAAAGACATCCCATTTCTTAGACGAAAACTGGGAATTATTTTTCAAGACTTTGAGCTTTTTACCGACAGATCTGTTGAGCAAAACCTTTATTTTGTAATGAAAGCCACCGGCTGGAACGACAAAACCTTAATGAAAAACAGAATTGCCGAGGTACTGGGTAATGTAGGTCTCGATGGTATACAGAAAAAAATGCCACATCAACTTTCGGGAGGTGAACAACAAAGAGTTGCTATAGCCAGAGCATTGGTTAATCATCCTTTAATTGTTTTGGCAGATGAACCAACCGGTAACTTAGACCCTACCGTAGCAGATGAGATACTCGATTTATTTATCGAAATAAATAAAACTGGTACAGCAGTGATAATGGCTACTCACCATCACAGTTTCCTGCGCAGGTTTCCTTCAAGGGTTTTATATTGCGATAATGGTAAAATAAGAGATGTGCAGAAAGATATGGTTTTAAGAAAATTTGTAAACGAGAATTAAAGATGAAGCGGAATTTGAACATAGTATTTATGGGAACACCTGAGTTTGCAGTTCCCTCGTTGGAAAAACTTATTGAAACCAATTATAATATCGTTGGAGTAGTTACTGCTCCCGATAAACCAGCAGGAAGAGGCCTTAAAATGCAATATTCTCCTGTAAAAGAATCTGCACTAAAACATAACATCCCTGTATTACAACCAGAAAAATTAAAAGACGAAGTATTCTTACAACAACTCAAAGACCTCAACACAAATCTAATAATTGTAGTGGCTTTCAGAATGTTACCAGAAATGATTTGGTCTTTTCCTGAATATGGCACTTTTAATTTACATGGATCTTTACTACCTCAATACAGAGGAGCTGCACCAATTAACTGGGCTGTAATTAATGGCGAAAAAGAATCTGGGCTAACTACATTCTTTTTAAAAAAGAAAATTGATACTGGCGATCTTATTTTACAGGAGAAAGAGCCGATTTCAGAAGACGATACAGCCGGAACACTTTATGAGCGCTTAATGAACAAAGGTGCCGGTCTCGTGCTTAAAACAGTGCAACAGATAGAAACAGAATCTTTTACCCTTACTCCACAAGACAATTCACAAGAATTAAAACCTGCTCCAAAAATATTTAGAGACAATTGTAAAATAGACTTTTCTAAAACCACTGTTGAAATATACAATTTTGTAAGAGGTTTATCTCCCTACCCAGCAGCATGGACAGATAAGCTTGGAAAAACTTGTAAAGTGTTTACATCAGCCATTCCAGTAAGTATTCCTGAGAATAATGGTGAGGAGATTCTTACCGATCAAAAAACATTTCTTTATTTAAAAACAGCAGACTCTTACATCAGCATTGTAGAACTACAACCTGCTGGCAAGAAAAAAATGCCTGTAGATGCTTTCTTAAGAGGCTATAAGCTATAAGTAATTCAACATTTAGAAAAAGAAAATTAATGATAGTATCTTTTATCGTAGCAACTGCTGAGAATAGAACCATTGGTAAAGATAATGATCTACCATGGAGGCTTCCTGCAGACCTAAAACTCTTTAAAAAGATTACGAGTGGTCATTGCATCATTATGGGAAGAAAAACCTATGATTCAATCGGAAAACCACTTCCTAAGCGAACCAACATTGTAATTACTACCCAGAAAAACCTCGAAATAGAAGGATGTGTAGTAACCAACTCTATTGAAGAAGCATTAGCACATGCAAAATCAATTAATGAAGACGAAGCTTTTATTATTGGAGGAGCAAGTATTTACGAATCAGCTTTAGATAAAGCAGATAAACTTTACCTTACCTTGGTTCACACTGAAATTGATGGAGATGCCTTTTTTCCAGAAATCAATAAAAATGATTGGGAAGTTACCAATACAGAAAAACATGAAAAGGATGAAAAGCACAACTATGCTTTCACCTTTCAAACTTTAGTAAGAAAAAAATAATATTGAGAGGAAGTTATTAACCGAGGTAAGGCTTTAAAGGAGTACTCTTAGAGCTATGTCTTAACCTTTTGATGGCTTTCTCTTTAATCTGCCTTACTCTTTCTCTAGTAAGCCCAAAATACTCTCCTATCTCTTCTAAGGTCATCGTTTGTTTGCCATTTAAACCAAAATACAAACAAATTACATCTGCCTCACGCTGATTAAGACTAGCAAGAGCATGTTGTACTTCTTTTCTTAAGCTCTCATTCATTAAGGTGGCATCTGGAACACCTTCAGTTTCATTCTCCAATACATCGTACAGGCTGTTTTCTTCCCCTTCGGAAAATGGTGCATCCATAGAAATATGCCTACCAGAAATCTTAATGGTATCTACCACTTCATTAAGAGGCAGCTCTAATACTTCTGCCAATTCATCTGGAGATGGCTCTCTTTCGAAACGTTGTTCTAAGTCTGAGAAGGTTTTAGAGATTTTATTGAGTGAGCCCACTCTATTAAGGGGAAGTCTTACAATTCTAGACTGCTCTGCCAATGCCTGCAAAATAGATTGACGGATCCACCAAACAGCATAAGAGATAAATTTAAAACCTCGAGTTTCATCGAATCGCTTGGCAGCTTTTATTAGTCCAAGATTGCCTTCGTTAATTAGATCTCCTAGTGTTAAACCTTGATTTTGATACTGCTTAGCTACAGAAACCACAAAACGAAGATTAGCTTTGGTTAATTTTTCCAAAGCGAGAGGATCGCCATCTTTAATTTTTTTTGCCAAATCAACTTCCTGTTCGGCAGTCAATAACTCTACCCTACCGATTTCCTGCAAGTACTTATCAAGTGATTGACTTTCCCGGTTAGTGATCTGCTTACTGATCTTGAGTTGTCTCATCAGTAGTATCAGTTAAATTATATTTACTAGAGCCCAATTTTTTATATGCAAGACTTATTCAATATAATTTTTGTGATTTATAACCGATTTTGCAAGTTTTTGGGTATATTTTTTTAAATAGCTATAAAGAAAAAAAGAAAGCCTTATCTAGGCTTTCTCTTATTATCAGTTCTATCGTTTCCTTTTGGTCTAGATTGATAACCTTCAGGCTTTGGAAGTAAGACCTTCCTCGACAACCTAAACTTACCGCTCTTCTTATCAACATCTATCAGTTTTATTTTTACTTCTTCACCTTCCTCTAGCACTCCATCCATACTCTCAAGTCTTTCCCAAGTAATTTCTGATATATGAAGTAAACCTTCTTTTCCTTTCATAAATTCTATAAATGCACCAAATGGCATAATAGATTTTACAACACCATCATATACTTCTCCAACTTCAGGAACTGCTATAATTGCTTTAATTCTAGCTAGCGCAGCATCCGTAGATTTCTGGTCGTTAGCAAAAACATTTACAACACCTTTGTTATCAACTTCTTCAATAATGATAGTAGAACCAGTTTCTTTCTGGATTTCTTGAATTATTTTACCACCAGGACCAATTACAGCACCGATCATTTCTTTCTCAATCTTAATAGTAATAGATCTTGGAGCGTGTGGTTTATAATCTTCTCTTGGTGCAGCAAGTGTCTTATTCATTTCACCAAGAATATGTAAACGTCCTCTATTAGCTTGTTCTAAAGCTTCTTTTAAAACATCATAAGAAAGACCATCTACTTTAATATCCATCTGGCAAGCAGTAATACCATTTGCAGTACCTGTTACTTTAAAGTCCATATCTCCTAAATGATCTTCATCACCAAGAATATCAGAAAGGATTGCGTATTTACCAGTTTCAGGATCAGAGATCATACCCATTGCAATACCAGAAACAGGTGCTTTAATTTTGATACCTGCATCCATCAATGCTAATGAACCAGCACAAACAGTTGCCATTGAAGAAGAACCATTTGACTCTAAAATATCTGAAACTACACGAATAGTATATGGATTATCAACATCAGGAGGAATAACTTCTGATAAAGCTCTAAATGCCAAGTTACCGTGACCAACTTCTCTTCTACCCGGACCTCTGTTTGGTCTTACCTCACCAGTTGAAAATGCTGGAAAGTTGTAGTGAAGAATAAATTTATTATAACCTTGATGCATAGCGCCATCAATCATCTGCTCGTCTAGCTTAGTACCTAGTGTAACAGAAGTTAATGATTGAGTTTCTCCACGAGTAAAAACTGCTGAACCGTGTGCAGATGGCAGATAGTTTACTTCACTCCAAATTGGTCTTACCTCTTCTAAATCTCTTCCATCAAGTCTTTTATTTGTATCAAGTACAGCGCTACGAGCAGCTTTCTTCTGTGCTTTCTTCAAATATCTTTTAATCTTAAATTCGTCGTATTCGTGATCTTCTGGTAGAGAATCAAGGAATTCGTTTGTGATTTCAGAAAAACCCTCTTTTCTTTTATTTTTATTTGCAATACCTGAAGAAGCAACTGTATAGAATTTATCATATACTGCGTCAAAGATTAATTTTTTCAAGTCTTCGTCTTCGTCAAAGCCTGCAAATTCTCTCTTTTCAGACTTGCCAGCTTTTTCCATTAACTCAAGCTGTGCTTTACACTGATCTTTAATCGCTTCGTGAGCTGCTTTTAAAGCACCAAGCATATCATCTTCAGATACTTCTTTCATCTCACCTTCTACCATCATAATATTTTCGATAGAAGCCGCAACAATTAAGTTAAGCTCAGCATTTTCAATTTGAGCTGGAGTTGGGTTAATTATATAATCCTCACCTACTTTTATAACTCTTGCTTCAGAAATAGGACCATTAAAGTTAATATCAGAAACGGTTAATGCAGCAGAAGCAGCCAGGGCAGCCAAACTATCAGGGAGTGCATCAGCATCAGCTGAGATCAGGTAAATGTTTACCTGTGTTTCGAATCCGTAATCATCAGGGAAAAGTGGACGAATAGCTCTATCAACTAAACGAGAAACCAATACTTCGTGATCACTTAATTTTCCTTCTCTCTTTAAAAAGCCACCAGGAATCTTTCCTGCTGAAGCAAATTTTTCCTGATAGTCTACAGAAAGGGGTAAAAAGTCTATTCCTTCTTTAGCTTCTTTTAATGAAACTGCTGTAGCTAATATCATGGTATTACCCATTCTTACAACTACTGAACCATCAGCCTGACGGGCTAACTTTCCTGTTTCGATGGTAATTTCTCTACCATCTGCTAAAGATATTTTTTGTTCTATTGCTTTCATATCAAAATTACGCTATTGCAAAAATTCGATTTCATTTCAGAAGATCGAAGAGTGTGATGAGATTTATGTTACTATCTGAAAAATTAGTTAGGGAGAGATAGTTTTAAAAAAATTATCATTGCCGCTTTCTTCTTCTTTACTTCTTTTTTAATATACAAATAGGGAATTCTGAGTGAATTCCCTATTTGAAATACATCTTATCGCTTCAGTGAACGAATAACTGTAGGTGTGAATGGTAATGTAAATATTTGGGGCTTTAATCCTACCATTACTTTCTTATGCCCAATTCCTTAATAATACTTCTGTAACGAGTAATATCTTTCTTTTGAAGGTAATTAAGAAGTTTTCTTCTTTTACCTACCAATTGCAACAAGCCTCTTCTTGTAGAGGTAT
Organism: Chondrinema litorale; assembly: GCF_026250525.1. Taxonomy (GTDB): domain Bacteria; phylum Bacteroidota; class Bacteroidia; order Cytophagales; family Flammeovirgaceae; genus Chondrinema; species Chondrinema litorale. The sequence continues at coordinate 3,400,843 of NZ_CP111043.1, read as the reverse complement.
CTTTCTTGTTCTGCTTTAAATGCTCTGTTAAATGACTAATTCTATGAGTAAACAAAGCTATCTGAGACTCCGGAGAACCAGTATTTTCAGCTGCTTTTGTGAAGCTGAACTTTTCAAAAATCTCTGCTTTTTTTTCTTTTTCCAGGTACATCTTAGCTATACTATAAAAACCTATAATAAATTTTTCTTTTCTCTTCTTTTTTTAAGACTTGCAAAGTTAGAGTTTTATATATTTAAAACAAAAATCTTTTAGTAAATATGCCAATCTGTGTGTAGTCTTTTAACAAAAAACTCAAAACCTGCTGATTTTAGCCATTAAAATATAGTCTTTTTACTCTTTCATTTACATTTGTCATGATTTCGTAAGGGATTGTACCCACCCATTTTGCTAAACCTTCTACTGTTGGCACCTCTCCAAATATCACTACCTCTTCACCATCCTTTATATTTAAGCCAGTTACATCAATCATTGTCATATCCATACATACACTACCAGTTACTGGAGCCAATTTTCCCTTTACCAATACTTTACCTACACCATTTCCAAAACGTCTGTCGAAACCATCAGCATAGCCAATGGCAATGGTTCCAATTTCCATATCTTTTTTTGCTATCCCTTTTCTGCTGTACCCTATACTCTCACCTTTTTTTACTTTTTTTACTTGAGATACCGTTGTTTTGAGTGTAGAAACTGGCTGAAGTTTATCCTGATAAAAAGCATTGGGTTCGACCCCATATAAACCTATACCTAATCTTACCATATCAAACTGCCTGTCGTTAAAGCGTGCAATTCCTGCTGAGTTAAGCGCATGACTGATAAAACTATAACCCAATTCATTTTCCATGTTGTTACATACTTTTTCGAAGGATTCTAATTGCTTTAAAGAGAAAGCATTATGCTCTTCTTCATCGGCGCCAGCTAAATGAGTCATTACAGCTTTCACCTGAATTTTTTTGGCATGCTGCTTTAAAGTTGCTACCAAATCTTTTTGATCATCTACTTCAAAACCTAATCTCCGCATACCTGTATCGAAGTTGATATGCACATGCATGCTCTTCTCTGCTTCTTTTTGCTGTAAAAAATCGATTAAATGCTGAAGAATTTCTAATGAATAAATTTGAGGTTCTAAATCGTGTTGATACAACTTTTCGAAAGATTCTGGATGTGGATTCATCACCATTACAGGTAAGGTAATACCATTTTCTCTTAACCTAACAGCTTCGTCAGTATAAGCAACGGCCAAATAATCTACTCTGTGGTGTTGTAGTAGTTTCGCAATCTCAAATCCACTGCTTCCATAACCGAAGGCCTTTACCATTACCATCAGTTTGGTTTGCGGCTTTAAAAGACTTTTATAGAAATTGAGGTTATTTGTTACAGCTTCCAGATTAATTTCTAGGTGGGTGCCATGTATTTTCTCTTGGAGCGCATTTACAACTTCTTCAAAAAGAAATTTTCTAGCTCCTTTTATAAGCACAACTTCTTTAGAGAAGCAACCCAATTGTTTTTTATCAGACAAAAAACTGGAAGTATTCTCATAAAAAGCAGTTTCTGCTAAAGTGAAAACATTTCGATGACGGCTAATTTCAGCACCGACTCCAATAAACTTACTTACTGCATTTTGCTGTAAGAGTTCATTTACTTTTTGATAGAGCATCGCGGATTCTTCGCCACTCTCTAGCATGTCTGAAAGTATTACTGTTTTTTTACTGGCATGGCTTTGCTGTTCCAGAAAATCTAATGCTACAGAAAGTCCAGCAAGATCATTATTATAGGTATCATCAATCAAAAGGCACTCATTAATTCCTTTTTTAAGCTCCAATCGCATTCTCACTCCTCTTAATGCTTTTACTCCTTCTTTGATGCTATCTATAACTTTGTCCCTATCATTAAAAAAACTCAGTATAAAAGTGATACATGTAGCCAGGTTTTGTAGTGAGGCCGCATCTGAAAAGTTGGTTTCTAACTCTAACTTTTCAGAATTATAAGAACAAATAACCTTAATTTTTTGTCCTGATGCCTGAATTACATCGAACCGAAAATCAGCAGTCTCTCCAAATGCCCAGTTTATTTTTTTAGCTTTAACTGAATTGAGTAAATCACTAGAAACTTCAATATTTTTAGGATAGATCAGTAAATCAACATTTTTAAAAAGTTTCAATTTCTCCTTCACTTTCTCTTCTCTGTTATCAAAACCTTCGTCGTGAGAGCTGCCGATATTTGTAAGGATTCCTACATTTGGTTGGATTACTTCTTCGAGCTTTTCCATTTCATTGGTAGTTGAAATACCTGCCTCAAAAATCCCCAACTGATGCCTTTCTTCAATTCCCCAAACAGAAAGCGGCACGCCTATTTGCGAGTTATAACTGCCCGGACTTTTTATAATAGCAAAATCTGGCGAAAGCAATTGGTAAAGCCACTCCTTCACAATGGTTTTCCCGTTGCTCCCAGTAATGGCGACAATTGGAAATTTAAATTGACTTCTATGCAAAGCCACCAATTGTTGCAAAGCCTCTATCACATTTTCAACCTGATAAAATTTCGCATTAGGTAACAAACTTTGTTCAGGCACATCTTTTACCACAAAATCTCTAATGCCTTTTTCATACAAATCTGAGATATAAATGTGCCCATCGTGTTTCTTGCCTTTAATAGCAAAAAATACACTCTCGTTAGATAACTGGAGTTTTCTGCTATCGGTAAGTAATTTTTTTTTTTGCAATAAATCTTTAAAAAAATACTCTGGTAAAGTGGCTGGTTTATTCATGGTTGTTTCAGTTAGTATTTGTGTGTTATGGTTTGCTGCATTTAATGAGCACCTTATCATTATTTAATAGTGTAGTTGCAAAAAGATAGATTTCACCTCCTTCTTTTAATCCAGTTTTTTTTCTGATGTCGGCTACATTCATCGGGAAGTTTCTCACTGTAATATTTGCCTTTTTACCCGGAATTTCCTTCTGAATTAGTTTCTTTTTTACTTTTAAAAGCTGATCTACATTAAATACTCTACCTGGAAAATCTTCAAATAAATGAGTTGAAGTGTACAGATGACTATTCGGATGTAACTTTAATAAGTGATACTTTGCCGCAGCTTCATTTTGTAAACCAGCTTTGAGCAATGCTACATTTGGCTCATATAAATAATTAAGTGTTTCTGAAAAATCGATGTTTGAAACATCAGTAGATTCAAATTCATTTATGTCATCCTTTACAATATTCACTGCCACTTTTTTTACTCGCTCAGCAGGACTTCTTTCTAAAAGGAATAACAGTTCTTTTACCTCATTTTCTACTGCTACCACAAATACCGTAGTTACATTATCTAGCTCCCTTAATGCCTGAGGAATATCTAACATCGGTGAGGCTTTAATTAAAACCTTCTCTGCTTTTGAGAGCAGAAAGTTTTTGTTTTCAATAACATCTGGCTGACAATCGGCAAAAGAAACCACTTTTTTTTGATTGGCATCTCTCCTTGCTGGATCGAGATAGATTACATCAAAATCAAAAGGAATATCTTTAAGTACCTCTAGGCTATCGCCTTGTTTTACAGTTAAGTTGTTAATTGCCAATACATTACTGTTGTACTCAGCAATTCTACATAAGTCTTCGTCTCTTTCGCAGTAAAATACTTCTTTAAAGTTTTTACAGAAATGAAAAGCATCTACTCCGAAACCTCCTGTTAAATCAATCAGCCTTTCTCCTTCCAATAAATTTGCTTTATAAGAAGCTGTAGCCTCAGACGAGCTCTGCTCCATAGAAAGCCTCACAGGAAATTCAATTTCTTTATTATTAAACCAAGATGGTAGTTTTTTCTCTGCCTTCTGCCTTGCCTCAATCTGTTTTACAGCCCAATTTATATCTACACCTTCGTGCAATTGCTTCTTTAACAATAGCTCTGATGGTGGTATTTTTTGATACTTATGCACAAAATCCCAGCTTGCTTTTTCTATCCTTTGCATTTTACTTAGTATTTTAGAATCTAAATTAAGAGGTAAATTTCATTTGCCGAGCAGCACATTAAATAATTATCGAATCTTATTTCCTTTTGAAAAAAAAGCTAAAGTCTTATAGTAAAAAAGAAGTTTTACAACAACTTGCATCATATTGCGCCTATCAAGATAGATGCATGCAAGAAATCACTTTAAAACTCAAAGATTACGATCTTCCACAAGAAGAAAAAGACTGGGTGGTAGATCAGTTAATCAGTGAACAATTTATTGATGAATTACGTTTTGCTCGAACTTATAGCAGAAGTAAATTTTACTATAAGAAGTGGGGGAAAAAGAAGATCAGCTATGCACTAAAAGGAAAGGGAATAAGCAACAAACACATTGACGAAGGCCTCAAAGAGATTAAAGAAACAGACTATTTTGACACGCTTGAAACACTGTTGGAAAAGAAAAAAAATAGCCTGAAAGATTCAGAACCTTTTACAGTTAAAAAAAAGTTATATGCTTATGCTGTTTCAAAAGGATATGAGCCATCTTTAGTGATGTCTATCATTGAGTAAAAGAGCTGAACACCAATTGAAATTTAGTTTATTATTAAACGTATAATATAAATTTGATCCATATCCAATATTTTAATAATAGTATGAAGAGGAATTTGTTTCTATTCATCATTTTTTTAATAATCAGTTTCCAAAGCAACGCACAGCGGTTACCTCATATAGACAGTGTGGATATCCTGCTAACCAACATGGCTATTCAGATTGAATGTACCTCAGGTGTAAATGACCTTTACAACTTCAAGTTTGAAAGAGCTGAAAGCCAGTTTAAGTGGATACAGAGAAATTATCCTGAGCATCCTCTCCCTTATTTTCTTTTAGGACTGATTGAATGGTGGAAAATAGCACCTAACATTGAAAAGAATACCAAGTATGACGATCGTTTTCTGGAACTCATGGATTCAACCATATATTTTGCTGAGAAAATTTATGATGAAGACGAAGGTAATGCAGAAGCACCATTCTTTTTAGCAGGTGCTTATGGTTTTGTAGGTAGGTTATATTCTGAGCGCAGTTCTTGGACAAAAGCAGCATTTGCTGGTAAAAAAGCTTTAAAGTATCTGGAAATTAGCAAACAATACACAGACTTAAGTCCCGAAATTCTTTTTGGTGAAGGGCTTTTTAATTATTATTCTGTATGGATCCCAGAGAACTATCCAATGCTAAAACCGGTAATGCTTTTATTTGATAAAGGCGAAAAAGAACTCGGTATAAAACAGTTGGAAACTGTAATTAAAGAAGGATTCTATACGAAGGTTGAAGCACAGTATTTTTTGATGCGGATCTATTCGATGGAAGAAAGCAAACCATTGAAAGCTTTGCCTATTGCAGCTTATTTGTATACAACTTATCCAGATAATCCATACTTTGAGCGCTATTATGCCAGATTGCTGTATAGTTTAGGAAGGTATGCCGAATTAAAAACAGTGGCTCAAGATATACTAGATAAGATAGATGCCAAGAGAACTGGTTACGAAGAAATAAGTGGAAGATATGCAAGCTTCTATCTGGCTACTATTTACAGACTACAATACAGAGATGATGAGATGGCTAGAAAGTATTACGATAGAGCCATTAAATTTTCAGAAGCAATTGAGGCTTACGAATCGGGCTACTATCTACACTCTTTATCTAATCTTGGTCGCATAGCAGCAGACGATGAAGAAATGGATTTAGCCATGCAGTATTACGACAAGATTTTGGAACATGCTTCTAGGAAACATACTACTCATAAAGAAGCTCGGGCTTTCAAAAAAGAGTATAAAAAGTATAAGAAAGAACACGGCTGAAAAGCGTAGTTTATGCTCAATAAAAAATCCCGTAATGCGAATACATTACGGGATTTTTTATTAGAAAGCTTTATAAATTTTATTCTACAATTTTAATGTCTACGTGTCTTACAGTACCTTCTCCCGGTTGAGCTTGGCGCTGAGTTACACTTAATCTAATTCTATCTGGACTTATTCCCTGTTCTGCGAAATAGTCTTTAATCATTTTCTCTCTCTTTTTTACATCAAATTCAACCTCCTCATTAGTAGTAGCCATAAAAATTATGTTTACTTCGGCATCTTTATCTAACTTGGCAACCATTCCTTCTAACCAAGATTCATGCTCCTCGGTAAGACCTTTTGCTTCTTTGGTAAACATGATGTCGATTAAGCCTTTTGGCGCATAATCAAAAATTCTTGGGTCTTTGGCATCTTCATCTATAGTTTCATTTGCAATTAATTCAATTGAATCCTTTGTAGATTCTGTAATGATTTCTTGTTTCTGTGATGGAACTATGCTAGAAGTATCGTCTCCATGACTATTAATTGCAATATGAGGAGCAATAATTAAAGAAACGATAGACATCAATTTGATTAAGATATTCATAGAAGGGCCTGAAGTATCTTTAAAAGGATCACCTACAGTATCACCCGTTACTGAAGCTTTATGTGCATCAGAACCTTTATATTCCATTTTTCCATTAATCTCTACACCTTTCTCAAATGATTTTTTGGCATTATCCCAAGCGCCACCAGCATTGTTTTGGAACATTCCCATTAACACACCAGAAACAGTTACACCTGCCAATAAACCACCTAATACTTCTGGGCCAAAAGCAAAGCCAATAAAGATAGGAACAATCAATGCGATTAAACCCGGTGCCACCATTTCTCTAATAGAAGCTTGAGTAGAAATAGCCACACACTTATCGTATTCTGGCTCAGCTTTATACTCCATTATACCCGGAATTTCCTTAAACTGTCTTCTTACTTCTTCAACCATTGCCATCGCTGCACGACCTACCGCAGCAATTGCTAGAGAAGAGAAAATGAAAGGAATCATACCTCCAATAAATAATCCGGCTAATACATCTGCTTTGTAAATATCTATAGAATCGATACCTGCAAGACCAACAAATGCAGCAAATAATGCCAAGGCTGTTAATGCTGCTGAAGCGATTGCAAAACCTTTACCTGTAGCTGCTGTAGTGTTACCTACCGCATCTAAAATATCTGTTCTGCCTCTTACTTCTTCTGGTAAGCCAGACATTTCTGCTATACCACCGGCATTATCGGCAATAGGGCCAAAAGCATCAATTGCTAATTGCATGGCAGTTGTAGCCATCATACCAGCTGCTGCAATAGCGACTCCATATAAACCTGCAAAGTAATAAGAACCATAAATACCAGATGCTAAAACAATAATTGGCAATACTGTAGACTCCATACCTACTGAAAGACCACCAATAATATTAGTTGCATGCCCAGTAGAAGATTGTTTTACAATTGAGCTTACAGGTCTTTTACCCATGGCTGTGTAAAACTCTGTGATATAACTCATTAATGCGCCAACAAAAAGCCCAAGTAAAATAGCATAGTAAACATCCATTGAGTTAAATGCGACACCTCTTATACTCATTTGAGCTGGCAACATATAAATTACTATAAAATAGGAAACCCCTGCCGTTAAAAGCATTGAGCTCCAATTACCCAAGTTTAGTGCTTTTTGCACGTTGCCATCTTCACCATTTACTTTTACGAACCATGTACCTATTATAGAAAAAATAATTCCGAGGCCAGCTATAACCATCGGAAGTAAAATTGGAGCGATTCCACCAAACTGATCATCTGACACAATCTCACGCCCGAGTACCATGGTTGCGAGTACCGTTGCTACATATGAGCCAAAAAGGTCGGCTCCCATACCTGCCACATCTCCCACATTATCACCTACGTTATCGGCAATGGTTGCCGGGTTTCTAGGGTCATCCTCTGGGATACCTGCTTCAACTTTACCAACAAGGTCGGCTCCAACATCTGCGGCTTTAGTATAAATACCACCACCAACTCTGGCAAATAAGGCAATAGACTCAGCACCTAAAGAAAAGCCTGCTAAAACTTCTAATGCAGTTTCCATCTCTTTACCATTCACGTCTCCTCCTACACTAACTACATACATATAATAAAATAGAATAAACAACGAGCCCAAACCGAGTACGGCAAGACCTGCCACACCTAAACCCATTACAGAACCTCCAGCAAAAGAAACTTTTAAAGCTTGTGCAAGGCTGGTTCTAGCAGCCTGTGTAGTTCTTACATTGGCTTTTGTTGCTATGTTCATTCCAATGTAACCGGCAAATGCAGAAAATACAGCTCCTATTACAAAGGAGATTGCGATTACAGCACTTGAGGTTTCAACCAGTGTACCTGACCACGCTAATAAAATTCCGGCTATTACTACAAAGTAAGCCAGCACCTTCCATTCTGCTTTCAAAAATGCCATGGCACCTTCAGCTACATAATCAGCAAGCTTCCTCATTTTCTCATCTCCAGCATCTTGTTTATTTACCCATGAGCTTTTAATAATTACATACAGAATTGCCACTAAACCGAAAGCAGGTATGGCAAACAAATAACTTAAATCTTCCATCGTAAGTGTTTATTGATTTGTGATTATAACAGTTTAAAACGTTCCCGAAATAAAATTATGTAGAGCCAATAAATTTTGAGAAGACCAAAAAATAAAAGAAAGGATTTGAAAACCCTCTCTTTTTGGTGGCCTTTATTACAGGGCTGATAATACTAAAAAATAGTATAAATAAAAAAAAAGCACCTTACTGATTGTAAGGTGCTTTAGAAAAAGTTCCGGATATTTATTAAAGTTTTATCAACTTGCTGTTATGTTCAGCTTTTTCTCTATATCTGTCGCAGCATTCGTAATATACTTGCTTAGCTCTTTCTTCATCTTGCCAGCCATCAATAGCCACTTTCTTTTCTTCAAGGTCTTTATAAACCATAAAGAAATGCTCAATTTCTTTCATTAAGTGAGGGTTTACCTCTTTTAATGAAGTCAGTTTATTCCAGATTGGATCAGATACAGGTACGCAAAGTATTTTTTCGTCCTGTCCTTTTTCGTCAGCCATGTTAAACACTCCGATTGGCCTAACATTAATGATACAACCAGGGAAAGTAGGCTCAGAAACTAGTACTAAAGCATCCAACGGGTCACCATCAAGCGCAAGCGTTTCAGGAATAAATCCATAATCACTAGGGTAGTGCATTGAAGAAAAGATCATTCTATCGTATCTGATCATTCTTTTCTCCGGGTCATACTCATACTTATTTCTACTTCCTTTAGGGATTTCGATTAACACATCGAAATTCAGATCATTACTTTTAGACATATTTTATAGTTAAAAGAGTGAAAATTTGCCCCGAATTTAGCCACTAACAAGCTGTATGACAATATTTAACAATAAGTTATTATTGACGAAAAACACACAAAGCCCAATAATTAATTGATTATCAAATATTTACATAAAATATTTTGAATTAACTAAAGTATGCGTATTTACATTTGTTAAAAAACTAAATTGAAAGTTGTGCCTTCTCCCGGGTTTGAGTTTGCAGTTATGGTTCCTTTATGTTTTCTCATAATTTGTCTTGAAAGACTCAAGCCTATACCTGAACCAGATTTTTTAGTAGTAAAGAAAGGAATAAAGATACGATCAATTGCATCTTTGTCTATACCGGGGCCATTATCGTTGATAGAAATTACAGGTCTGTTGTTACTATTTTGATATGCTGATAGCATGATTGTTTTATTTGCATTTTCTTCTTCTCCCATTTCACCTAAAGCCTGTACCGCATTTTTTACCATGTTAATTAATACTTGCTCAATTAATTCTTGATCTGCTGTAACTATAAGCGATTCTGGTTCGAGCTTGGTAGTAAAATTAATTTTATAAAGCTTACACTCATTGTTCATCAGAATTTGAATGTGCCTAAACATTTCTGCAACTTTAACATGGTTAAAGTTTGGTTCTGGCATGTGGGTAAGATTACGGAAATCGCTCACAAACCTAATAAGTGCTTCACTCCTTCTTTTAATGGTATCTATCGCCATCCCAATATCTTCCAAATCTTCTTGAGAGACTTCCTGTTCGGCTGTGCTTTTAATATATTCTATCTCCCCGTGTACAGTATTTGCCAATGATGAAATAGGAGTTACAGAGTTCATAATTTCGTGAGTTAGCACCCTTATTAGGTTTTGCCATGCCTCCATCTCTTTCTCTTCTAGCTCACTTTGTATGTTTTGTACTGTTACCAGCTTAAACTCCTCTCCTTTCAAATACAACTCGATCGCATAAATTGCTAATTGTACAATTTCACCATTATCTCTAACTCTTACTAATGCTTTAGAACCTGTTCTTAATTGATGCAGATGCTCCACCAATTCTGGACTAAATACCTGTAGTTTAGAGATGTTTCTAAGGCGATTTATCTTAAAAAGACGTTTGGCAGCAGTATTGATAATTTGTACATCTCCTTTTTTATCAAAAGATAAAATACCTATGCCTATGTGATGAATTATATTTTTAAGGTACTGATATTCAGCCTCTTTTTCATTTCTAATGTTTTTAAAATTCTGTATAACATTATTGAACTCATTATTTAATTGATCAAATGTACCTCCCCTACCAGATAGCTGATAAGACTGCGAAAAGTCATCATACCGGATTGAACTCAGAAAGTCTATTACCTCTCTGTTTGTATTTTCGAGTAGGTTGATCATGGCAGAGACTTGATACACCACAAGCCCTGCAACAAATGCAACTGTTATAAAATATGTCTGTGAAAACATAAGGTATATCAGAATGGAAATTGTAAGTGTTAAAAACACCACTCTCGATATAACCCTTAATCTAAAATCCTTAAAGCCCATGCTTTTCCAACCTTCTATATAATGATGCTCTGGTTAGTCCGAGAGATTTTGCAGCTTTTGAAATATTACCAGCGTTTTTACTAATTGCTTTCTGTATCATCATTTTTTCTACAGTATCTAAATCGTATTCTGAAAAATCAATTTCCTCAGAATCATTTTTTTCAACCAAGAATAAGAAATCAGAAGGCTGTAATAAATCGTCGTCGCTCATAATAACTGCTCTCTCAATGGCATGTTGCAGTTCTCTTATATTACCCGGCCAATGATACTTCTCAAATTTCTTTAAAGTATTTGGAGCGAGTTTTTTTAGTGGTTTTCTATATTTTTTGCAATATGACTCAATAAAATGTGCCGATAATGGCGCCAAATCGTCTCCTCTGTCGCGCAATGGTGGCAAATGAATTTCTACAGTATTGATACGGTATAGCAAATCTTGTCTAAAATCACTCTTATCAACCATATCATACAGCGGCATATTGGTTGCACATACCAACCTAATATCTATCGGAATAGATTTATTTGTACCTACTCTGGTAATTTCTCTACGCTGTATTACTGTAAGTAATTTTGCTTGTAACGCTAGCGATAAATTACCAATTTCATCTAAAAACAATGTTCCTTTATTTGCAATCTCAAACCTACCTGCTCTATCATCTTTAGCATCAGTAAAAGCACCTTTTTTATGACCGAAAAGTTCACTTTCGAATAAGCTTTCGGTAATGGTGCCCATATCTACACCTATAAATACATTATCGTTTCTGAGCGATTTTTTATGAATTGCTCTGGCAATTACTTCTTTACCCGTACCATTCTCGCCTAATATCAACACATTGGCATCTGTACCAGCTACTTTTTCTATTACCTCGAAAACCTTCATCATCGGTTCGCTGGTTCCAATTATCTCGCTAAAAGACTTGTCTTTGTTGATGGCAGAAGTAAGATTACTTTTCTCTTGACGAAGTGTGTTTACTTCGTTCTTAGCTTGTTTAAGTTTTACAGCAGTGGTTAATGTGGCAATTAGTTTTTCGTTTTGCCAAGGCTTAAGCACAAAATCTGTAGCACCGGCACGCAATGCTCTTACTGCCATTTCTACATCTCCAAAAGCAGTAATAAGCACAACTACAGCATCCGAATCTATCTCCAAAATCTGCTCTAACCAATGAAAACCCTCCTTTCCACTTGTAATATCTTTGCTAAAATTCATATCTAGCAGTATTACATCGTAAGTATCGTTGTTCAGTAAAAAAGGAATCTTCTTGGGATTGCTTTCTATTTGCACCAGATCTGCATGCTTTTTCAACAATAATTTGGCTGCTAATAAAACATCCTCATTGTCATCTATGACTAATAACTTACCAAGAGGTTTACCCATATTTTCTTTAGATTCAATATTTTAAAATTGTATTCTTACCATTTCAGGCGCCTCACATTACAGCTAAACCGAAAGTATAAACCCTCCACTAAAATAAGAAATGTAATTTTTTTTAGAAACAGTTTTATGTAAATGGTATTTATATGTTTTTATATCTAGATTTAAGAATCACAAAAACTCAACGATATTCAGAATAAGTGTTTTAATGAATATCCATTTTTTGACAAATCTATTCTTTTTTACATGAAATTAAGGTATTTCGCTTACTTGTTACTTATCTCTAGCTTTTACATTACTGGATGTAAAGAAAGTAATAACAGTTCCAATGATAACCAAACAAATAGCAAAAGTAATGAAGAAAAATCAACTGTTATCTCTCAAATGCTAGAGTTGAAAGACAGTATTGAATCTTACCAGAAAAAAGCTTTTGCTTTAGAAGAAGAAAAAATCAGTTCGACTACGGCTCTAATAGATGAGGTAAAAAATGTAGTTACTGGTTACGATGCTGCCACTCTTATGAACATTCAAAAACAGTTGGATGTACTAAAGGCAAAAAAGTATACCAAAGAAACTTTGGATGATGAATCTGTAATGCTTGCTTACGATGACGCCTGTGATAGTTTGGTAAACCTAGTACAACTACTAGCTACCGAAACTGAAGATTTTAGTAAATACAATCGCGCAAATTTGCTTATAAATGACATTTTGGATGCCAATAGCCAAGACTTTTTTGTAAGAAAAGATTATAACAGCTATGTGTTAGACTATAATAATCTGTTAGAAGCAAATAAATCGACTATAGAAGCTTCGGGTTCACAGGAATTGCCTTTAGAAAAATATCCGTTGTTTTACGGCGAACTTGAAAGCTAATATGCTATTTTAGCTTTCAAAATCTCACACTATTACCAACCAATTAAAATAACAAACTTCAATTTGCTGATTTTTTTTAACCTTTAAAAGTGATAGATGTCTCTTCGCCTTATCAGTTTTGCGTTCGTATTATTTTTATTTTTCCCAAAATCTCCATTACTGTCTCAGACCTATCCTTTAGGGCTTACTCCATCAAAATTAAAATGGAGACAGATAAATAATAATGATGTGCAGATTGTATTTCCTGAGGGAATCGAAGATCGTGCTCAACGAATCGCAAACCTTGTTGCCTATCTAAAGCATAATAATTTGGAGTCTGTAGGTGATAAGACAGGAAAAGTCACCATTGTACTTCAAAACCAAACAATTACGCCAAATGCTTTTGTTGCGTTATCGCCATTTAGATCTGAGCTTTATTTAACCCCACCTCAGTTTAACTTTTTAGGAACAGGTGATTGGCTAGATCTGCTAACTACTCACGAATATCGCCATGTATTGCAAACCACCAATGCAAAAAAAGGCTTTACCAAAGTGGCTAGTTTGGTTTTAGGCGAAAACACATTGGCTTTTTTGAGAAGACTTGCACTACCACGCTGGTATTTAGAAGGTGATGCAGTAGGTACAGAAACGGCGTTAAGTAACTCTGGTAGAGGTCGCTTACCTCACTTTAATATGGAATACAGAGCCATGAGAGTTTCTGGTTTAGACTATAGTTACGAAAAAGCATCTGCCAATTCTATTAAAAACTTTGTACCTAACCACTACAATCTTGGCTACTACATGACCACCTTTGCCAGAAGAAAATATGGAGAAGACATTTGGCAAAGAACATTAGATAATTCGGTAAGATACAAATGGTTTTTTCCTCTCTCTTCCAGTTTAAAAAAGTATACAGGTTACAGAACACCTCAATTATACAAAGCTGCTATGAGCGAGCTTGATAGTATTTGGAAAGTTCAAGATCAACAAATTGAAGAGAGTAAATACACTCAAATAAGTCCGGCAGAACCCAAAAAATACTCTCAATACAGAAACCCACAATACATTGATGAAGACACATGGGTGGTAGAAAAAACCAGTTTAGACCAGATAAGAACTTATTTTAAAATAGATAGAACTGGTAAAGAAGAAAAACTATTCGCTCCCGGATTCAATTACCGATTTAATAACACACTTTCTGCTACAGATGATAAACTGGTATGGACAGAAACCACCTTCGACCTAAGATGGGGAGCTAAAGATTTTTCTATTATTAAAACAGGAAATATTGACGGCGATAACCAAGTTAAAGTAAGCTCAAAAAGCAAACTGTTTGCACCATCTTTCTCACCAGATGGCACTAAAATAGTTGCAGTACAAACTACCGAAGAGCAAACATATGCTTTGGTAATTATAGAACCCAATACAGGCTTAATTACTCAAAAATTCCCTAATCCAGATAATGTATTTTTCTCCTTCCCAAGATTTACAGATGATGGTAAAGGCATTGTAGCAATCGCCCAACACGATCAAAAACAAGCTATTGTACTGGTTGATGTGGAAACCGAAAGCATTAAAACTGTAACTGATTACGCTTATGCTCAGTTGAGTAACCCTTTCCCTAAAAACGGCAAAGTATATTACTCAGCAGCTTATACAGGCATCAATAACATTTTTGCAGTGGATATTAATAGCAAAGAAATTACTCAAATTACCTCAAGTAGATTTGGGGCATTTCAACCTGCTGTGTCTCCAAGTGGTAGCAAATTAGTTTATAGCGATTACACTGCGTTAGGTTATAGCTTAAGAGAAGTTTCGCTTGCAGATAGCAAATCTGTAAATACAGAAAATTTAAGCTCAATTATAGATTATTACAAGCCATTAGTTGAGCAAGAAGGTGGGTCCATTGAAGATGAAATTGGCTCAAGAGTATTTGAAACAAAGAAGTTTCATAAAACAAGTGGTCTATTTAATCCACACAGTTTGCAGGCTTTTCCTTATCACCCAAACTATAGTGCAGAAATACAGGTTGAGAACAAATTTCAAACTTTGAGTGGCTCTGTTGGCTATAGCTACAATGTAAATGAAAATACGGGTGGTTTTTATGCAGATTTTACCTATGCTCAATTTTTCCCAGTAATTGAAGGGAGTGTAATGTTCAATAATGATAGAAGCCGTAATGCATTCTTTTCTTATGGCTTTGAGAGGAATGATACTACTTTCTATTATTCTGAGCCATTTGCTTTTGGCAAAGAATGGAAAGAAGATGAATATTCTTTGGGTGTTACATTACCATTTAACCTTACTAAGGGAAATTATTTAACTTCTCTTAGACTTTCAGGCCATTATTCGCTTTTTAATGTATCTTATAAGAATGTGGGTAAACCTGAAGACGGAAACTTCATCAACCTATCGATTAGAGATGGTTATGTAAATGCCATGGATTACCGCCTTAGATTTAGCAGATCAAGAATAACAGCCCAACAACAGATAAACCCAAGGTTTGCGCAAACTCTAGATGTGCGATATAGAACTACATTTATTACCAATAAAAATCAGGGCGATGTATTTACAGCAATCTCGTACTTTTACTTTCCGGGATTATGGAGAACACACAGCTTCAATATAGGAGCAGCTTATCAAAATGAAGGAATAGACGAAACTTATCAGTTTAGAGACAACTTTAGTTACCCAAGAGGTTATTCTAGCATCCCTCATGATGAGATAAACAAATTTTCTGTAAACTATGCATTGCCATTATTTTACCCAGAAGCAGCCGTTGGCCCACTTGCATTTTTTCAAAGAGTAAAACTAAATGCCTTTTTTGATGTGGCTACTGCAAAAACTAATGCAAGAAGTTTAGCTGCCTTGCCTTATCTACTAGGTAATGTAAATTTAAGTGAGTTCTCATATCCAGAAACAACAAATACTTTTAAGTCTTTTGGAGCGGAACTTACTTTTGATGTACGCTTTCTGCGCTTGCTAGATGCTAACTTTGGTGTGAGATACAGTTACTTAATGGATGTAGATAAAACATTAAACCCAAGTAGAAATCAGCACCAAATAGACTTTATTTTGTTATCTCTTGGTGGATAATATTTAAAATGGAAGAATAACATATAAGTATGTTACACAATATTCTTGTAATTGGTGCTACTGGTAATTTTGGTCTACCTGTAACCCGTGCTTTAGTTGAACATGGCTTAGAGGTAACTGCATTTGTGAGAAACCCCGAAAAAGCAGCCAGAGTTTTACCTGCCGATGTAGCACTTATACAAGGAGACCTTAAAGATAAAGACAGCATTGAGAGAGCTTTAATAGGACACGATGCTGTTTACCTCAATTTATCTGTTTCACCTGCTGCTCATAAAAAAAGCTTTCATACAGAAAAAGAAGGGATTAGAAATCTACTGGAAGCAGCAAGGTTTTCGGGTATCCAAAGAGTATTTTACTTGTCTTCTTTGCTACATCAATCTACAAATAACAAATGGTGGGTTTCTCAAATAAAGCGAGATGCTGTAAGGCTATTAAATCTGTCTGAATTGCCAGTAACTATTTTTTATTCTACATTATTTATGGAAAGTGTTCCTAAAATAATGACTCGAAAAAAAAGGTTATACCTCCCAAAAAACACAGATAGAAAGTTTTTTTGGATTGCCATAGAAGATTATGCTCAACAAGCTGCAACCGCCATAAAAGCCAATAGTTTTTTATATAAAAATATAGAATACACCATTCAGGGACTCGAAAAAATCTCTTTCAAAACTGTCTCTCAAACGTTCCTAAGGGCTCATCCAGAAATTCAGACATCTAAAACCTCAACAAAACTTCTAAAACCATTCACTTTCTTACATCCCAAATTATCCTTTTTTACGTATTACCTAGAAATACTCTCTGATCATAATGAAACTTTTAATGCTGAAAAAACTTGGGAAGAACTAGGAAAACCTGAGATTACCTTTAATGAATTTGCGAATAAAGTAAAAAACAAACTTCATTCAGGTAATTTTTTATCTTAATTTTCAGATAAATTATTACCCCTATTTAATAGCTAAAACTAACAAATAAATGTCTCGACCACTAGCAGATGATGTTGTCATCAGAAGGATTTCTGATGATGAACCTATTCCGTTTGATTTGCTATTACTAGCAGACCCAGATAAGAAAATGATTCAAAATTATCTTTCTGACTCTTTAGTATTTGTAGCAGAAATTGAAACCCAGCAAATAGGCGTTTTTGTACTCTATAAAATCGACGACGAAAAAATAGAGATTAAAAACATTGCTGTAAAAACTGAATATCAAAAAAAGGGATTTGGTACTGCTATGCTAAACTATGCTTTTACTTATGCTAAAAACAAAGGCTTTGAAAAAATGATTATTTCTACGGCCAACTCAAGCATTCAACAATTAAAGCTTTACCAAAGATTTGGTTTTGAGATTACCGAGATAAAGAAAAACTTCTTTATAGATAATTACTCAGAACCTATTTATGAAAATGGTACCAGAGCTAAAGATTTAATTGTGCATAGTCTTAGGCTATAACGCTTACCTCATTCCCCGGTGGTTTTCGGTATACAGGTGTACCACCGTAGCATATCTGGATAAATAAGATGCCAATGAAATATTAAATGCATTAAGTGTCTGTTTATCCAGCTTGCCTATCTCTTTTTGATAAGTCTCCATCAAATCTGGACTTGTTATAGCCAAAGATCTGTTGAAATTCCTCAAATCTCTACCAGAAGGTGGCTGTTGTTGATTTTGAGAAGGTAAAAAGAGAATAGATTTGGAGGATTTTACTTTAGAGAAAATTTCAATATAAGTTCCAACAAAGCCTCCATCGGCAATGCGCTTTACTGGAAAGAAATTAAAAATGAAATTTCGTTGAGACTCATCCCTCCACGCCCACTCGGATATTTTTTCATAATTTTGCTCAGGAAAAACATCGGTGATAGTCATTAAGTTATATTCGGACTCTGTGGTGTTTTGAGCATACAGAAGATTATCAGAAACAAAATAACATAATGTTATTATTAAAAAAATTGCAGCCCTCATGCTAGTATAATTGATAGAATGTTTGGTTTAAAAAATCCCTGTACAGGGATTAGTTGTTTTGACAAATTTATCAATAAATAGTCGCGAAGTCCAATTTTTTCTATTGTTAATCCAAAGAGTTTTGGCCTAAAGCTTAAAATTCATGTAAAAGTCCAATAATTAAAACTAATTATCTTTCTTACGCTTTTTAAAAGATTCTTTATTGGTATTTATCTGACCCGAACGGTCTTTTACACTGAGGTTTTCTTGAATACCATAAGCATCGATGCCACCCGATCGGTCGTCTATTATCACCTCACCCGATACATCTCTTATGTCTATGCCGCCCGAAGTATCTATTATTTTTGCTTTTCCGCCCACATCCCGAACATATACTTTCCCAGAATTATCTTTTACTGTGAGTGTAACTGAATCTGAAGAATGTATATCGTTGAGGTACATACCACCAGATCTATCTCTTATATACACGCTACCTTTAACATGTTTCACATCTATCATTCCTGAGTGATCTTTTAACAGCACATTTCCTTTAATATCAGCTACATTTAAATTTCCAGAACCATCTATAATTTCTAGGTTACCATTTACACCTTTTACTGTTAAAGGCCCTGAACCATCATACAGATAAACATCATTATTTAAATTTTCTATTCTTATACTTCCAGAGCCATCAATCACTTTTAGCGACAAGCCTTTTGGAACCTTAACTTTTAGATTGATTTTAGAACCCGGTGTACCCAGAAAATCACCTAATGGAAATTTATTTTTGTTTTTTTGACTTTCCAGATTAAAAAAACTACGCACAAACACAGTATCGCCAGACATTTTATAGGTTAAATCTAGATAGCGTTTAATAAACTTTAGTGTCTCTTTTTCATTTAATGAGGCGGTTAAAATCTCTGCATCTACTTTAATATTATCTCCTTTACCTTCTGTAATATTTAAAATGCCAGTGCCACATCTTAAATCTAGTAAGGTTAAATCTGTGGCAGGTATATCTAGAGAAGCCAATGTTACAAAACTTCTAAAACCCATGGCACTTCTTTGTGAAAGCTTGTTGGTTGCTTTGGTTTCCAATTTCTCCCAATTTCCTGCATCAGAAAAAATCATTACCTCTCTAAGCATTTTATCTTCTGTTTCCAGTGCTACATTTAAAGGATGTTCTTTATTTAAATCTGCCAAACTAAATTCATAATTCTTATAACCAAGCATAGAAATGTAGAGGGTATCATTGTTATAATCGCTGGGAATAAGTAAGCCGAATTGCCCGTCTGGTTTGGAAACTATACCAACTGGTTTGCCTTTAATACTCACTGTTGCCAGTGAAATTGGCTCATTGGTATCTTTATCTATAATCTTGCCTTCAATAAGCATTTTTTCCAACTTCTTTTTTAAGACTACATGGTTGCCTTTAATCATGTAGCTTAGACCGGTTTCTTCAAAAAGCTTTGCCAGTGCATTTGCCAGTGTTTCTCCTTGTAAATCGAGACTTACATTTTTATCTAGTTGGCTATCGTCAAAATAACTAAAGTTTATAGAATAGGCTGAATCTAGCTCATTAAGTACCGTCTTTAATGGAACACTTTTATAACTCAGTGTAACTCTTTCGTCTAAAACATCTTGCTGGGCAACAGCAAACCGGTAAACCAAAAAAAATATAATAAAAATGCTTAATCGCATCACTTCTTATTTGCATTAGACCAAACAAAAAGGAAAACTTTGCTTTTAAATGAGCAAAGCTTCCTCTTGTAAATTAATTATTTTAATAATCTTATTTGTTACTAACCATATAGTTATCGGCATGTATTTTACCAGAATGGTCTTTTACTTTAAGCTTACCCGAAATTTCTCTCGCTGAGATTTCGCCTGAGCGATCAGAAATTTCTACATCACCCTGAATATCTTTTACCCTAATACTTCCTGAGCGATCTTTTATCACAACATCAGTTCCTGCATTGCTCAAATAGATTTCGCCAGAACCATCCGTTACTGAAATATGGAAAGGCACTTCTTTGTTTTTGGCTATATCCTTCAAATAAACTTTACCAGAAGTATCTTTAACTTTTACATAAGAATCGGTTTCAGTAATTACCAATTCGCCAGAGCCATCTATAACCTCAACAGAACCAGTTACCAAATTGATATTAAGGCCACCCGATGCATCTTTTACTATTAAATCGCCACCTAAACCACGCGCATCAATCAATCCAGATCTATCGTAAATCTCTATTTGATGATTCCCTTTTTCCATACCAATTCCATCTAGATAAATACTACCAGAACCATCTTTAACTTTTAAATCTCCTTCTGTATTTGAGATAGATAAAGGGCCAGAATGATCGCTCAGCTCAATATTTCCTTCGATATTCTTCATTTTGATATAACCTGAGCGGTCTTTCAAATAAATATCATTTTTAAGATCATGCATATTGATACTTCCTGATCTATCGTACAGATTTAAGTTGATCTCTGCTGGTACTTTTAAAACTACATGGATTTTAGAACCTGGAGTTTCTATCATGTGTCCTAAACCATACCTCGTTTCATTTCTCTTTCTTGGCAAACCTTGAAAGAAACTTTCTATTACCAGCTCTCCATTTATATTTTCCATAGATAGATGCAGGTATTTATCTATGAATTTTTCTGCATCTTTTCTACTCAAAGCTGCATTTACAACTTCTGCTTCCAGTGAAATTTCCTCATTTTCAGAAGGCACCACCTCCAAAAAACCTGCACCAGAATTCATTTTAATACTAGTTATATTTTTAGATGGGAAATTAAGCTCTGCATTAGTTACATATTTAGAATATATAATAGCTCCTTTTACTTTCTCTTTGTGCGTATCTCCAATTTTAAGCTCTTGAGCACAAGTAATTAGACTTAAAGAAAGTAACCAACCTAAAAGCACTAGTACTTTCGTAGAAGTAAATCCTTTTAACTTAATTGTCTGTGTATTTCCTAATTGAGTGAAAGTTTTCATTTTTATCCCTTTTTATTTTTTGAAAAATCAATTTGGTGGAAACCATAAGAAGGGATATACTCAAACTTACTCTGGGCATAACTGGCCTGTAACCAGTATTTTATTACCCTGTTTTTTAAAAGTAAATGATGAAGAAAGCTGCATAATTTCCAGTACTTCTTCTAATGTATTTTGATTGAATGTACCTGTATAACTACAGTCTAAATTGGCAGAGTTATCTAGCGTAAATTCTGTATGATAATACCTTTGCAGTGTATTTATTAATTCATTTATTGGTGTTTCGTTAAACTTTAGTTCTCCTGTTTGCCAAGCCAATATATTAGGATTGCTATTTTTCTGTTTTGATATTTTTTCTGTTGATTCACTAAACTGCACTACTTCTCCGGGCAAAACAATTTCCTCTTTTCCAGCTGCTGTAAAAGCCACTTTCCCTTCTTCTAGCAGTAATTCTGTAAAGCTTTCATCTTTAAAATACCTTAGATTGAAGACAGTACCCAACACTGTAGTTTCTACCTCACCAGTATGAATAGTAAAAGGTTTGCTTGTATCGGTTGATACATCAAAATATGCTTCACCTTCTAACAATACTTTTCTTGTGTTACCTTCAAATGCTTTTGGGTAATACAAACTAGAATTTGAATTGAGCTTAACTTTGGTTCCATCTGCTAGAGTGACCGTTTTAGTTTGGCCTGAGGTTGTAGCAATATTTTCGTTTTGTAACTTCAACCAAGCATTAGACTGTACAAACAACCAACTGGCTACACCCAAAGCGATTAAAAATACTATTGAAGCTGCTCGCATGTAAAACCAGCTTGTCGCTTTCTTTGTAGCTGTGCTATGTACTTTAAAATCTTTTTGTGCTGTTTGATTCTTTTTTAAAGTTTTCTCCGAAGTACTTACCCTACTACTCACCTTTAACCATGCTGCATTTACATCTGGTTTTGTAGCTGGCAACTCACCAGATAAGTCCCAAGATTTTTTTAGTAGCTCAAACTCCTTTTGATTTTCTAGGCTTTGTTTCAACCAATTTTCGACATGCTGTCTTACTTGCTCTGGTACTTTGCCTGTAGCCTCAGAAGCGATATATTCAGCAATATGTTCGTAAATCTCTGGTTGCATTTTAATTTTATTTTAAACTATAAAAAACAGGAGCCTGGGTTTTAATGAAATCAATTTAGCAAATTCAGTCTTGCCAGTAGCCAGCCGAATCTCTTTCCCATCGCTCCTGAAATTTCTTTTTAATTTCCTTCTTTATGGTTTCCACAGATAAGGCGAAAAAAAGACTAAGCCAGCCTAAAAGAATTTTAACTTTATTTGAAATAAATTATAACAAACTGATAATGAGCGAAATAATTTTACCCCAATGCGCTTCTATAAAGCTTCTCATCTTTTGTAAAGCAATGGCTACTTGTGCTTTTACTGTATTATGAGACACCCCTAGCTGATCTGCAATTTCTTGGTAACTTAAAGCTCCTTCTCTACTCATTAAAAAAATTATCCGGCATTTTTCTGGTAATTGAGCAATACCCTTTTTAATGATTTCGGCAAGTTCTTTTTCTTGCAACTCATTGCTAGCAGTTACTAAATTGCTCTGAGTTAGATTATCATCATCGATAAATGCGCTTTGCATTTTTACATATTTTGATCGCAAATAATCTATCGAGCGATTTTTTACAGCGGAATACAAATATGTCTTAAGATTAGTCTTTACCTCTAACTCTTTTCTTTTTTCCCACAGATAAACAAAAATATCCTGAACTAGCTCTTCTGAAGCTTCTGGCTGTCGAGTAATTTTTACACTGAAAGCATATAGCTCTTCATACTTATTTCTAAAGAGATGTTCAAATACCTTTTGGTTGTCTTTTCTTAATTGGTTCAGAATTTCATCTTCTTCAAAATCATATTTATGATTAGATTGCTGCATAGTTAGCCAAAGTACCTTGTATTACCACTTACATAAAAAAATTGCTTCTTATATTAAATTTTCACTTATCGTTAAAATAAAAAAACTGATCACGTAAAAATGAGTATTATTATATATAAGGCTTAAATTTTTTATAAACAGGTAGATTAATTGAAATTAAAAAACACTAAACATGATCATTAAATTGCTATTAAGCTCTATAGCTATATTTGCTGCAGCTTATTTACTAGAGGGTGTAACTGTAAAAAACTTTGGACACGCTATTTTAACAGCTATTTTATTAGCTCTTGCTAGTGTCACTATTAAACCGGTTTTGGTATTCTTTACTTTACCAATTACCATTATCACATTAGGGCTATTTTACTTTGTGATTAATGTAATCATCCTAATGATAATTGATGCGATATTATCTGGTCTTAAAATAAAGAATTTCTGGTGGGCAGCTGCATTCAGTCTTCTTATTAGTATTTTCACAACTATTTTAAACTGGATATTCTAAATATCTCAAATTGTTATATATCAGAAAAATTTCAATTTTTTTGAGGTATTAGGAATTTTAATCGGATTTTAAGACGTTTTAAAAATATTTCAGGGTTCATAAAAGAATCCTGAAATTCTTTTAAAATCCGAACTTAATAAATAAAACAAACAGTAACTTCATACTTACTAAATACTGATTGGCGACAATATAATTCCAAGGAGACAAAATGAACGATTTTCAACTGTCAGATTATAGAAACAACCTTTCTTCTTCTGTTTCATTTCAAATACAGCAATTACCCGAACCTGCAAGAAAAGAATTTCTATTTTCTTATAATGAAGAAAAAAAAGATCTGGCTATAGCTTATATTTTTCATTTCTTATTTGGAGCTGCTTATGCCTATCAGGGCAAATGGGTTAAACAAATTTTATTTTGGGCAACTGGTTTTGGCTTTGGCATAGGTTGGTTAATAAATATTCTGAGAATGCCATCTTCAATTAGGAAAGTAAACCATAAAATTGCAGACAAGATTCTTGGTAATATATACAGAAGATACACATTTAAGCAAAATACAAGACCGCAAGATGCTGTAGATTATGTTTCGAGAAGAGCACGAATGGCAGAAAATTCATTACAAAATGCCAAACCTAGAAACATTAAACCTACTTACGACCCGGTTCACATTTCAGTAGAAAATCTGGAAAGAGGCTTTATGGTAGACTACCAATTTAATACTTGGGATGTAGTAAGCGAAATGCAAATAGATTGGGAGAAATCTGGTAGCGATCGTTGCTTTAAACTTGTGCATGATACACATTCAATCTTAATTAATGTAAAAAGAGAAAGTGGCCAACTAACTGTGATCCACTACGATGTAATTAGCTTATTTTCTATTGATAGTAGACTCGAAGCTGAAATAAATTTAAGGAATAAACCAAGTAATGTAATTAAGTACAAAGACATTCCTTTTTACAGAGAGAGTACAAAGAGTGGTTTGTTTTTTAATATGTCTGCAATGGCACAAGCCAAAAAAGTTATGGTTTGGGAATACTACGACGATAGCAGACAAAACATTATCAGAATTGAAAAGCACGGTAGAGAAAACATTAAAACCTTATTAGGTAAAATTGTTTCTCCTATGGAGTTTTCTGATATTCTTCCTAAACAATAAGATTCTCAAATCAAACAAGACAAAACTCAATCATCTTATAGGTTAGGCATCCAATAATCACTATTAAAGTAGTGTATCAGCATTCTACTTTTCTAAAGTGTGATGTGTTTAGTAAAGACATAAAAAAAGAACTATCTTATCGAGATAGTTCTTAATTTCTATTAAAACGAAATATACAGAATCAGAAATTATTTAAATATCATTTCTTTTATATAAAAGTTACTTTAAAACCAGGATGAACTTTTCCAAAACCTTCTGATACAATAGCTTCTGCTGAAACTTTTAATCTTTTCTTTACCGATATTGTGTAGTTAAATTTAACTGCTTTTCCTTCGTACACATCAGAATCGTTTAACTGATATCCAGCTCCTACTGCATGCCCCGATACAAATCCATCTGGGTTATTAACTACGCCAAAACTACTTTCGGCAAAAAGTACTGGGCTAATTGTAGTTTTAGAACCTTCATTTTGTTGAAATGTATTATAAGCAGCAATAGCCGCAGAAATTTGTTTTTGGTGCCTACCAGACTTAGACAAGTTTAAAGTAGCTTGGGCTGCAATTACTGGTGCAACTCCCGTCCCACTTATACTAATACCTATTGGCAATTCTATAGACAGCTTTTTACTATTTTTAGAGCTTGTAAAATAACTATTTGATTTGCTAAAAGGTGTAATAAATGAAAAGCCAAATTCTTTTTCGGATACACTATTTATAGAAGTTGCTTCAACATCATTTCTATGCTGATAAAGCGACAGGTTATTCTCATCGTTTACAGTAGAAAATGAGAATGGTTTTAGAGAAGCTAAAACATCCGCTGCTGGCTCTTCTATAGCTGTTTCTATATTTGAAAAATCTATAATGCCCGAATTGTTATTCATATCTTGTAATGCCAATGGTTGAGCATTTACAACTATATCTTGAGAAGAGTTTTGTTGTTGAACAGGACTTGAGTGGCTGCTTACAAAAAATGATACACCATATGCCAATGCCACTACTGAAACAACTGCAGCTGCTGCTAAATCGAAGAAACTTCTTGACCTGTGAGAGTCATTTCCGTTTAAGCCCTCCTGAATTTTACCAAAGCTGTATTCTTTGTCCCAATAATTTACTTGGGGTGGCAAACCATCCATATTTTCGATAGCAGACCTAAAGAACTGATCTAATTGTTCATCTTTCATCGTAAATTCCGTTTTTTGCCAATAAAGTTCTTAGAGCAGCTCTTGCTTTACTAAGCTGCGATTTTGAAGTATTTTCACTAATGCCTAATTGATCGGCTATTTCTTTGTGGCTGTAACCTTCGATTGCATATAAGTTAAAAACTGTTCGATAACCTGTGGGAAGTTGTAAAACTAACGCAAAGATATCTTCTGCTGCCAGTTGTGAATCGGCTCTTGCTTCTGTTTCAACTAAACGAGCTTCAGAATCGTGTACCAAGTTAAAATTATTCTGTTTTCTTAAAAGCATCAAACACTCATTAATCATCACTCGCTTCATCCAACCTTCAAGACTGCCTTTGCCTCTGTATTCAAACAAATCAATCTTGCTGAATACTTTCATAAAACCTTTAACTAGTACATCTTCTGCATCAAGCTCATTTTTTACATACCTGAAACATAACCGAAATAACCTGTCAGCATAGCGATTATAGAGCACATGTTGTGCTTGGCTATCGCCTCTCTTACAGCGTTCTATTAGCTGTTCGTCTTTCAAATCAGGGTATTTTTTTGTAATTGTTCTCAATATGATAAATGCAGTTAAGTTGTAAAGGTTGCTTTGGCTATAAATGATTTTTTTTCACAAACTGTCATGTGGAAACTATTCAAAATTCAGCTTTACTTATAACAAGCGTAAAAGTAAGTTTATGTACTGCTTTTAACTGTTAAAGTCTTGTTAAAAAAGAGTAAAAGATGTTAAATGGGGAATTTTAAAGATTATTAGGGGTTTTAATAAACTTTCAGAAAATCAGTTATTTATAGCAGAATAACACTTTATACAATAAATAAATCCATTTCTCTACTTTTTCTATAACAATGCAAAAAATTTAATTATTAAGGCCAATAAAAAAGTAAGAAAAATAACTATTATGAGTTAATAAATAGCTACAGTGTACTGGAAAACTATTTTTTAATGAAGTTATCAGCACGATTATATTTTTTATTCCTGTTTTTTATTCTGTTGAGCATTGCCAGCTTTTTCACTTATCGTATTAAGCTTAACCAACTTCAGAAAATAGAACATCTTTATCTGCTTGTTCAAAAGCAACAGCTACTCTGCGAACTTATCAACAGAGGAACAGAAAACTTTATATTTAATAAAAGCAGTTATACAGCAGAAAAGGTAAAAGATGATATGCTATCTCTACAACAAAACATGATAGCATTAAGAAACTCTGTAGAAATCTCTTTAATAGAAGATAACCTAATTAAAGAAATTGATCATAATTGGAGTTTTACTGTAAAACACATTCTTAACATCATTAGCGACTCAAAAGCTTATCAAAAACAAGAGTTAAGGGAGATTACACTTCTTACAGATCGAATTAAGACTGACTTTAAGCTTATTACTGGAAGCTTACAAACAAAACAGCTTAGGTTAAAATCAGAAATAAAATTCACTAATTACATTGTATTCATACTCTTTTTAATAACCGGAATTGGAGGAATTGTTTTAATATACTTTGCTGTTCAAAAACCATTAATAAAGATTTCAACCATTGCCAAAAATATTGCTTTGGGCGACCTTACTTATCAAACTAAATTTAATTCTAAAGATGAGTTAGGCAGTATAGGTAATGCATTAAACCAAACCATTAACAGACAATTAGAAATTAGAGAAATAGCCAGAAAACTTGGCGAAGGAGATTTTAATATCGATTATAAGATACAAGGAGAAAATGATTCTATCGGAAAGTCGCTAATCGAAATGAAAGATAAAATTCAGACTTTCTTTGAAAATGATAGAAAGCGAAACTGGCTAAATACTGGCTTGGCTAGTTTCTCAGAACTCTTACAGAAATGGAACAACAATCTAGAAGTGCTATCTGAAAAGATAATTATACAACTTGCTGAGTTTCTAAATGCAAACCAGGGTGCTATTTTTATTATTAATGAAGAAGATGATGAAACTCCGTTCATGGAATTAAAAGCTGCATATGCTTGGAACAAAAAGAAACATTTAAATAAGCGAATAAAGATTGGAGAAGGTTTATTAGGACAAGTCGCTACTGAGGGAGAATCTAAATACATTACAGAAATTCCTGAAGATTATATCAACATCACTTCTGGAATGGGTGCTGCAAAGCCACGTAGCATTTTAATGGTTCCGCTTAAGTTTAACGATGTAATAGAAGGCATAATCGAGCTTGCTTTTTTCCAAAAAGTTGAAAAGCACGAAATTGAATTTGTTGAAAAACTTGCTGAAAATGTAGCATCGGCAGTACACACCATTAATGCTAACAGTAACACACATAAACTCTTAAAAGAATCTATAGAGCTTACAGATCAAATGTCTCATCAGGAAGAATTGATGAGAAATAATATGATTGAGTTACAAGCTACCCAAGATAAAATTCAACAAAAAGAAGCAGAATTAAGTGGCCTATTTGTATCAATAAATAATACATTAGCTACCGTAGAATACAACATGGACGGTTCCATTGAAAAAGTTAATAAAAACTTGCTAAAAATACTTGGCTATAACTATAGAGACTTAAAAGGTAAAACCGATCATTTTTTTATTTTAAATGGAAAAGACGATAGATTCTGGAGAGATTTAAATATTGGAAAATCTAAATCTGGCGATTTTGAGTGGAAAACAAAAAATGATCAATCTGTTTGGCTCAACTCAACTTACACACCAATTACCGATAAAAGAGGCAAACCCTACAAAGTCTTACAATTCTCTCAAGATATTACTGCAAAAAAACATGCTGAAATTGAAGCCTACAGATTATCACTTGTTGCTGATAATACAGATAACTCTGTAATTATTACCGATAAATATGGGAGAATTGAGTATGCAAATAAAGGTTTCGAAAGGTTAACTGGTTACACACTTAGAGAGGTTGCTGGCAAAAAACCGGGAAGTGTTTTGCAAGGGCCAGAAACTAACCAGATTACCATTGACAGTATAAGAAAAAGCATTCGTAGACAAGAGCCTTCTTACAACGAAATATTAAACTACGACAAAAATGGAAAGAGTTACTGGGTTTCGATTGCCATTAACCCGGTATTTAACAAAATGGGGCAACTTGATAAATTCATTTCTATTCAAGCCAATATCACTAAAATTAAAAGAGAAGCACTCGACCAATCTTATAAAATGAAAGCAATTGGCAATAGTAACATTATTGTTGAATTTGATCTTTCAGGAAAACCAATTAGCGCTAATAAAAAGTATCTGGAAATTATGGAATTCTCTTTTCATGAAATTTCTGAGGTTCCTTTAGAATATAGTTTTAATAATAATACTGAGCAAAGCTCTTTCAACACGTTTTGGAAAACATTACTACAAGTAAAATTTACTGAGTGCGACTTTAAGCAAAAATCTAGTTCTGGCAAATGGATATGGTTTAGGGGTAGTTTTAATGTGGTGCATGACCTTACCGGCGAACCAATAAAAGTGCTGAAAATTGCACAGGATATCACACACGAAAAAGAATTGGAGATTGCGGCACAAATTCAATCACAACAATTAGAAGATTACACCAAAGAATTAGAATCTTTTCAGGAAACACTAAGCAAGAAACTGCAAGAAGCCAGAGCAGAGATGAAAATGCAAATGGATGAAATTGAAAATGAGAAAATAAAAAATGTTTCAATTTTAGAAAGTTGCATTGATGCTGTAATTACTTTTAACCAATTAGGTTTTATTGAATTTTTTAATGTTTCGGCAGAAAAGTTATTTATTCAGGAAAGAATAAATGTTATTGGTTCAACAATCGACCAGTTATTACCGCTCACTGTAAAAAATGAAAACCAAGATTTTTTAATCTACAATACTAAAACCGATAAACCTATACCTGTAAATAAAAAATTTCCTATCTCGCTTACAATCAATCAGAAAATAATAAGTACTAATATTGCTGTAAATAAGATTAAAATTGGAAAATATTACTTCTTTACCATCTTTTTACACATATAAAATCAAATATTTCTTAATAATTAGTTACTTTTTAAAAAATAATTGATTAATCATAAAATTTTAAAATTTGATTGCATTTGTTTAAGTAAACAAAAAATATAAAATTGCCAAACTTAAATTATCCAGACTTTATTATAAGTAATTAAGTTATCGCGTAGAATATTTTCTATGAAGAACAAGATATTAATAAGCCTTAGCCTTTTTCTAGCAATACTATTAGTAGGAACACTCTTTTTATTCTCATTAGATACTTTCTATAAAACTACGTTCTTTCCAAAACTCACTATTGATGAAACCCTTAGTGATGAAAAATATATTACAGAACTAGGTATTGGAGAGCTTACTTCTCCAGAAAAACTTGGTTTAGCTGTAAAAACAATTCAATTTGAATCTTTTGATGGTACTAAGTTAGGCGCTTGGTTTATTCCTTCTAAAGATAGCTCGTCTAACCAGTGCATTATATTTTGCCACGACAGACACTCAAACAGATTAGAAGGCATGAAATTTTTGGATGCCTTTAAAAAAGCCGGTCTACTAGATAAATACAGTATATTACTTCCCGATTTAAGAAATTCTGGTGTTTCTGAAGATGCCAAAACTTTTATTGGTTACAAGTTTTCAGAAGATATTATTACTGGTGCTACAGTTGTAAAATCGCAATTTGGAATTAGCAACTTTGTATTCTTCGGCACAGGAATGGGGGCTACTGCTGCTGCCATTTCAATGAGGAGAGCAGATATGGTCAATCATCTTAACTCGATGGATATCCATGTAGAAGGTTTAATTCTAGATTCTCCAATTAGCAATGTAAAAACCTACATCACTAGAAATAATAAAGACATTTTTTATCCATTGGTTGCTGGTTCGCTTTTTCTTTTTAACAGAAATGTTGAAGGCTATATGGACTATATGAAACTCAGTTTTTTAATTAAAAAGACAGATTATCCGGTAATAATTTTGCAAAATATTGGAGATGAGACAACTCCTACAGATGTGCTTTTAGCTGAGTTGCAAGAAATACCAGATATTCAGTTGGAGTTATTCGATGGGGTGGAACACGCCGGAATGATACTACATCCGGGATATAAGAACCGATATATAGAATTGATTAAGACATTTTTAAAATAAGCTACTCATTCAAATCTCTCACAATTTTAAAAGTTACTCGCCTGTTATTGCTTCTTCCCTCTTCAGTATCATTACTTCTCACAGGTAAAGAACTTCCGAAACCTTCTGTAGCTAACCTCGCAGCATCTATGCTATTTCTAATTAAATAATCTTTTACGCTTCTAGCTCTTCTTTCTGACAAACTAATATTAAAAGATTTGTTTCCTATATTATCTGTATGGCCAGCAATTACCATTTTGTATGGCGGATTTTTTTTAAGCAAAGACACTATTTTCTCTAGTTCTTCATATGACTCAGGTTTCAGATTAGCATTACCTATATCAAACAATACATTTTTTAAAATCAAAATTTGATTTTCCACCACATCTGCAACCGATTCGAAGTACATTAACTCAGAGTTAATCTCTTTTTTAAATAAACTTTGTGTAAAAGTTGGCAAACCAAGTTGAGCAATTCCCTTTTCAAGAAAGACTGCATCATTAAGATAGTTACAAGCAAAACCAACACTATCTGGATACTCAATTGCACCTAAGTAAGGCTTGTTATAAATCGGGAAATAGATTTTACCATCAGGGGCTATTTGGAGTGCACCAATCCAAGTTTTATCTGGTGTGTTACCAACCTTTATTGCCGAAGCTATTATTTTTTCTTCTGAACCTGCTTGTAAATTATATTGGTAAACTTCTCCTGTTCCTGCAGCAGAAACATATAATAGCGAACCATCTGACGAAAACTCGATACCATAGTTATAAGAATCTTTTTTCAACCTTAATTTAATACAGTTGCTAAGTTTGCCTGTTTCATTATCAAAGTCGAAAATCTCGGTAAGATGCTCATTTTCTAATGCCAGTGCAATCTGAGTTCCATCTGGAGAGGCTTTCATATAACCTTGGGTGTTAGTTGTACTTCCTGTGTGAACAGAACCAACAATACTTTCAACCGGAGTATTAGCTACCCCTTCCTTATTAATCTTATAAGCAACAAATCTATCGTTTTGCCATTCGTGAGAAATCACCCAGATTGATTCATTATCTCTATGTTTTACGGCTGTAATTTTTTCTGTAACAGGTGTAGAAAGCAGATAGTTTTTGATAGTTACATCACCTAAACCACCAGAAAGTGCCATATCTACAATAGAATATCTAAATCCATTTATTTTGCCTTGTTGTGCAATTGTAAAAACATAATAGATGGTATTGTTGCCACCCGGTTTGGGAATAATAACTCCTGACTGAGTAGATGATGGATGCCCCATTAAACCATTACCATTTGGCATTATTTTATGCTCTCTATTCCATACAGAAACACCATTCGTATAGAATAAAAGGTTTCCATCTTTATCACTAATAGAAGCACATCCTTCTTCTGTATTTAATGCACTTTCATTAAGTATATGTAAACTATCTGCAGTGAATTTAATTCCTGCATGTTTACCAAAATACCAAAGGTTTGCTTCTGATTGTGCATATACCTTAAAACCTGTACACAAACTAATGAGTGAGGCAAGTAAAAGTTTTTTCATAGACAAAAAAGCCGCCTGAACATCAGAGTTTTATAAAAAAATCACTCCAATTCAACGAGTACTTAGGGGAATCATTACGGCTAAATCGTAATCAATTAAAGTAATTGTAAGTTTGTAGGGGAATTTTTACAGAAATTTTCGTTTAAAAAAGCAGATCAAAAGACTATATGTAAGTCTAAGTGGAAAATATAATATTTTTCTTAGTTAGTCAGAATATGTAATTACAAAAAAAAAACAACTACGAAATCTTTAATATTCCGAATAATATTCCTTTTTTTATTGCAATTTTGAGTACAAAACTTGAAATTGGAAGAATAAACACAAAATTCTATCAAAATGCCTGAAACAGAAAAAAGCAACCGTTTTTACGATTTTGTAAGAAATATCGAAACCAATATAAGTAAACTGGCTACTTTAGAAATCAAAACTATTGTGGGTGATTATCAGGTAGATCAGGAAGAAAATATACAGGTTAAAAAGGATGGAGAGTTTCAAATACTTCAAACCAGAATTAATCTGATTCAGGGAGATATGGTTACTAATATTAGTAGTGAACTAGTAACAGATAAATATGCCTGGTTAAGAGATTTTCACGCTAGAAAAGAAGAGCGTGGCCACGAGATAATCGATAATAATGTAAAAGCAATTGTTTCTTTATACGAGCTTTACAAAAAAACCAAAAGCGTTAACCTCAACGAAGAAAACATCGACGATGAGGATGCAGAAATTTGATTTTTTAATTTAGAACTGAAACCTTAATGTATGATTCGCACTGCTATTTTTTTATGTAATAACTACTAAAAGCAGCTTTTTAGAATCATACATTGATACCTATCAATTACCCGAATCCCTCAAATGAGAGACTATCTAAAAAATCTGGCAGCTGATCTGCTCACGCTGGAAGTTAATACAATTGTAAAGGAACAAACTACTTCCAGTAAAATGCCGGCTACTAAAAGAGTAGCCTTGTTAGAAATTGCCAGAGGTTACAGGGAATTACTCGTAGATTATGGGTTGGCACTTTTGGAAAAACCTGTGGAAACCCGTGAATATTATAAGACTGTAGAGTCAGGTAGATTTCCTGTGCTTTTCCAGTGGTTATACGGAGGGGAATATTCTTTTAAAGAAATCTATAATATTGCTGATGCTGGCTCTGAGTATTATGCCAAACTAGCAGAAAAGAGCAAAAACTTTGATCGCATGCAAGAGTACGAAGAGCGCTCTAAACTTTTGGTGCGTCTCGTAAAGCATAGCTCTAACCTTATTGGTATGTTTAAAATGAGAAGGAAAGATTATAGTGTTGGCGAAGATGTTTGGCCTGATCCTTCTCTTTTAGATGAAACTACTGGGCATTATCCCCCTCTAGACGATGCTAAAATGATTGAGTGGAACAATGATATTGACCTTTCTACTATCAACAAAGTTGATGATTTGGACTTAACACCAGACCAAGTTACACTTATTAGAAAAACTTGGGAAATTGGTACTCAAAGAATTTTAATGCAAACTGTAGTGCAAATTGATGGTGATATTACCAATTACTTAACTAATCAGTTTGTAAACCTCAGTCCAGAACTAAAAGCCATTGTACTCAACTTGCATAATGATGCAACAGAGTCTGGTGCCAGAATTTGGAATATGTTATTTAAAACAGTTTCTCAATTAGCTGGAACAGCTTTCAGAAAGATTTTTGAGAAGAAAAGCTAATCTTTATGAAAGAGAAGGTAATTGAATTTCTCAAAGAGCTTTTCACTAAAATTGTTCAGTTTCCAACCGAACTTTACAGGGCTTTTATTGCTCCCTATAGAGTTTACAAGTTTTTAAAATGCATGCTTAGAGAAGGTTTTTATGAAATAAAAACCGACTTTGAGTTCGAAGGAGTTGCTTATCAGTTTCGAACTCTTATTCAACCTGATGCAGATATTATTAATTATATTCCAGACATTCAGCTGCACACCCAAAAGCAATGGTTAGAGAAGTTTAAAGAAGAGTATAAAAACCATATGGGTAATATCGAATTCTTTATGCAGAGAGCATCGGAAAGTCATTTAGCTATAAGTAGAATAATTGATGCAGGATTAATAGGAACTAATATTTACCCTTTCTTAGATTTTATTGATAGTCTTACCTCGGTAGAAGCGGCATACAGTGCTGCTACAATTGCTTTAACTTTAGTTTTCAGAAAGTTTATTAAGCCTTTTATTGTACAAATTTCGCTCAAAGGAGTATTTAGAATAGCTAGATTATATTTCAAGAAAAAGCTATCTTAATTAGTAATTATAGCAAAGGTTGAATCTATCTGGCAAACATTAAAAAAACCTAATCCACCTCCTTCGATATTTGAAACAGGATTATCTGGTATTGCTTGAGCCGGACTACCAGAACCTACCAACAGCAATAAGCCATTGTAATAATTATAAGCATCTGAGGAAATAGAATAATTATAGACTTTGACGGTATCTCCAACTTCAACATCTTCTAAATTAATAGAGAACGGAAGTTCATAAGCCACACTCCTACCTTCAAAAGCTTCGTCATCATTTAAGATAATATCGTCGCTGCTAATAAACTCACTGTTGAGGTAAATCTCCCACATGTAGTAATTAATTTCATTGGGTGGGTCTGTAAAATGAATAATGGGATAATAACCATCATCAAATGAGGGGTTTTCTTCTCTTTTGCTAACTGTAATAGAATCTAGTAAAATGAAGGTAGGTAAAATGCCTTCAGCAGCATAAATATTATTTTCGACTTCCATCTCTAATCGATACTGCCCGCTTAATAAACTTGTGCTGATATCTTCAATTGGGACATATTTACCACTATCTAACTCTGTGTAATTTACAGACTCATTTGAATAAGTTAGAGTTACTTTAGCGCCACTTATCTTAGGTGTTGAGCCTTGCGCATTAAATGCAGAAGTTGTGCTAAGTATAACATAGTTCTTACTTTCAGTGTTACTTACGATTGCATCAATTACAACTACAGGATCAGCAGATATTAAATCGGGATTAACAATCTCTTCACAACTACAAAAAAGCAACAATAATAGTAAGTATCTTCTTTTTAACATATTATGCAATATCAGCCTTCCAAAAAACAGCTTTTTATCAATTCCAGTTTATTTCTAATACATTATATATGCGAAACCCAATCACAAACACTTCTTATATAATACCTTCACTCTGAATATCAATAAGTTAATGACTCAATAAGTGGGAAATAATTTTCAAGATTCATTAAATATTACAAGTGTGAATAATTGATAAAATTATTGTCAATCATTAATCTTTTAATTATTTTCAGCAAAGAAACTAATCTGACATCCATATAATTTTTTTAATATTCGATCTGTCATATTTCAGATTATAATTGTCCTTTTTACAGCATTTACTTTAACAAAATTCGACATTAAATTTCTTACAAATAGCTAATGGCTATGTGAGTAATTAGAAAACAATTTTAACTAAATGAAATAATAATTAATCTTGAATACAGCAACATTTCAATATTATTTTAAGAAGAGGTTTACAACTAAACTTTTTCACTTTTTAAGACAAGGTGTTACACCACACAAGTTGTCCTTAACAGTAGCTGTCGGTGTCTCTCTTGGATTAATGCCTGTATTCGGTGTTTCTACTTTACTTACGTTTATTTTTGCACTTTTACTCAGACTTAATCAAGCTGCCGCACAATTGGTTAATTATTTTATGTACCCGTTGTGGTTCATTTTATTTGTGCCTTACCTTTCTGCAGGAAATATACTCTTTGATATACCACCACTAAACATTCATGTTACTCAAGTTTTAGATATGTTTAAATCTGACTTTAGTGGTACTATGATGAGCTTAGGAATGGTTCATTTAAGAGCTATAATTGTTTGGGCTATCACTACACCCTTTATTGCAATTGCAGCTTATTATATTTCTTACATTTTCTTTAAGAAGTTTTACTTGAAAAAAGTAAAAGTAACATAAAAAAAGGAAGCCATTTTAAAATAGCTTCCTTCTCAATTGTATCTTAATTTAGATTACTCACCAGCATCTGGCATTGCATCTAATTTTTCTTTGATTTCATCAACTTTGTCTTGCTCTCCTAAGATCCAATAGATTCTTTGAAGAACTTCAAATGGCTGACGCTCAGAACTATCTAGAGCAACTACTTTTTCGAAAGCAGGAGCAGCTTCTCTAAAGAATACTTTAGATTCTTCTTCAAGTTCTTTTCCTTTATCGTCAGTATACTCACCATTCATGTTTTTGTATTCACCAGCTTCAGCGTATTTTTTATTACCTAAAGTGAAGAACATTGCACCCATGTTATAATATGCATCATAATACTCAGGATCCATTTCGATTGCTTTCTTATAGCTCTTTTTAGAATCTTCGTAATCACCTAATTTATCGTAAAGGATACCTAAGTTGAAATATAACTGCTTATCAGGATTTTCTTTAACAACTGTTTCTAGTTGGTCAATCGCTTCTTCTGTTTTATCTAATCTGATGTAAGCAGTAATAGAAGACATTTGAAGATCGCTATCATCTGGGAATAAAGCTAAACCTTCGTCTAGTACTTCCATAGCTTCTTCGTAAACTTTCATAGCAGCAGCAGAGTCAGCAGCATTTTCAGCTTCGCTTAACATTGATCCAGCTTGGTTTAATTTGAATGTACTAAGGATACCATGACCAGAATAATTAGTAGAATCAACTCTGAATTTCATATCCATTAATTTTCTAGAATATGTCTCGATTACATCAGCATCAGGACCTTCATCTAAGTTATAAGCAGCACTAATAACATTCATAATAGAGAATGTATCAGTCGGCTTAACTACTAGTGCATCTTCAAAATAGTTGATAGCACCTCTTAAATCGTCGTTATCGAAAGACTCAGCACCTTTTTGGTATAAGTCTGTGAAAAGTTGATTTTCAAGAAACTGACCATTGAAGTCCTGAGTTAAAGCTATATATTTTTCTTGAGGACCAAACGCTGTTACATAAGTGATAGAAGTTTCTTTCTCAAGCTCTTTTACTTTATCAAGAGATTTTTTCACTTCTTCTAAAGGATTATCAGAAAGAGCTTGGTAATCTGAGTTATCGCTAGTAGCGATTGCAGCATAAACTTTAGCTCTAGTTAACCAAACTTTACCTTTAGATAATTTTTTTTCATTTTTAGGCTCAGCGATATATCCATCGATATGTGCTTTTGCCAAATCTAATTCTCCACTTTGTAAAAAAGAATTAGCTTTACTTTCAGAAGGCTTACCGATATCTTGGCTAAATGCACCTAACTGAAGAAATAATAACAAGCTGAGTAAGGAAATTACAATTTTTTTCATACCTTAAAATTAATTTAATTACATGTTTTACTGCATTTAATAAAATTACAGGCTTGATCTACCCTAAAGATTACTAAAGCAGGAATTTCAGATTTATGTATTGCTAAAGATAATATTTAATACTCATATAAATCTTACATCTATACACAATACATTTCTTCAATAGCAAAAATAAAAAAATACTATTCTTAAATTAAAACTTTATTGTTGATTTTAGATAAATCATTAACTAATCTACATTTTCTTGATAAGTTCTTTTTTATTAATCCTCACAAAAACAACTTTTAAAGCCTTTGTGCTGTCAGTATTTATTTTAGTTAATGATGTAAGCGGTGTTGTATAAAGGAAGTAACTATCGTCTATTTCCTGAATATTATCGCTTAAAGAAGCTCCATTCTTAAAACTGTTTGTATATGCATCCCATATCATTCTTTCTTTATTATTAGAAATTAGCGAATCGTTACAAATCAAAATACAATCATTGATAATATCATCTTTGCTACTTTCTTTTATTAATGAAGAATTACATGAAACTGTTTGAAATTTTTTCTCACTTAAATATTTATTACCAAAATCATAGGCCGCCTGAGTAATTTGCGAATCAGTAAAATGTTTGATTTTATGACTATCAATTTCGCTTTTTACTTTTTCTACATCCATATCTGATTTTATATCCACCTTACACGATGTAATTAGCAAAGTAATAAAGAGTCCTGTTGTACCTATAATTGTTAGCTTTCTCATCTCTTAAATAATTAGCATATGCAAAAAAAAGTTCTTTTTGCCCTTATCTTAAGTGATTATAGAACACAAAACCACATTTAGAAAATAAGCAAAAATTTATATGCTATCTTTATATTTTTATAATTATCTTAATTGCATCAAACAAAATTAAATTTCTACTCTTAATCTTGTTAGTGCAAAATTAGTTTAAAATATAGTAAAATACCCAATAATTTATTCTATCAATAGTACTATGGACTTATTTTTCAGAGAAGTTGGTCAAGGCTCACCAGTTATTATTTTACACGGATTATTTGGCTCTTCTGACAATTGGGCAAGCATTGCAAAAACTATTTCTAACCACTATAAAGTTTATACAGTTGATCAGCGAAATCACGGTCAGTCTCAAAATACTGATGCTTTTGATTATAACACTATGGCTGATGATTTATATGAATTTATACAAGCTCAAAATATTGATAAGCCCTCTATTGTAGGGCATTCTATGGGTGGTAAAGTGGCTATGACTTTTGCATTAAAATACCCTGAGATTGTAAATAAATTAGTAATTGTGGATATTGGTCCCAAAGCTTACCCTCCTCACCATCAAAAAATATTGGCAGGATTAAACGCTGTTAACCTTAAAGAAATTAATAGTAGAAAAGATGCAGATTCAATTCTAGCTAAGTATGAACCTACACTTGGTGTAAGACAATTCTTGCTAAAAAATCTTTACAGAAATGATGAAGGCGATTTTGATTGGAGAATAAACGTTCCAGTAATTACTAAAAAAATTACGAATGTGGGTATTGAAATTAAATCGCAAGAGCCTTATTCGAATCCTGTGTTATTTATTAGAGGAGCGAACTCTCATTATATACAAGAAGAGGATTACAGTGAAATTCGAGAAATTTTTCCAAGGGCTCAGATAAGAACAATCAATAATGCTGGACATTGGGTACACGCCGAAGATCCTAAAACTTTTGTTCAGTATCTATACGATTTCATATAGATTAGCCTCAACAATTGGCTAATTGCCTACAAGCATAAAATAATCAATATTGAGTAAATACGTTGTTTTTTTAATAAAAGCAAAATCGTATTTTTATGCAAGTAAAGTGGGCATCTATAGCCTTTATTCGATATACATTTTTTTATATCTCTGGGATTTTGTGTTATAACATTCTTTATAGCAAAATCCCTTTTTTAGACTACCTCACTGTAATATCTTTATTACTTTATTTTCTTTTAATCCTGTTTCTAAATAAAGCTAACAAGAGAAATCACCTTTATCTGTTTTCTGGGTTAGCATTCACATTTTTATTTGTAGCAGGATATTTAAATTCAAAAATTAATAATGGCTTACCCAATACTGAAAAAGTAATAGCAGATAAAAAAATATCAGCTTATACAGCTAAGGTAGTTTCTACTGCTAAAGAAAAAGACAAGGGGAATATTTATCAAATAGAACTTAAGTCAATTAAAACAATAGATGGTTGGCAAAAGGTAGAAGGTAAGGCAAATATCTTTCTTCCTTTCAAAGATTCTCTACCTCAGTTTAATGATATGTTATTGCTGAAAAGCTATCCTAAGGCGGTTTCTCCTCCTCTCAATCCTTATGAGTTTGACTATAAAAGATTTCTTCACCTACAACAGATTTATTTTCAAGATTATATAGATAGAGAAAACATCGTAATACTCAATAGTAATAAAGACTTCAGTTTACTGGGGTTTGCTTATAAATTGCGACATTACTTTAAAGAATGCTTTTATAAATATATTGGAGAAGGTGAAGAACTTGCAATTGCTTTAGCACTTGTTTTAGGTATTAAAGATCAATTAGACTTTGAGCTACAACAAGCTTATGCTGGTGTGGGCGCTATGCATGTTTTGGCTGTTTCAGGACTACATGTAGGTATTATCTATCAATTATTAAGTGTATTCTTATTTTTTTTCAAAAATAAGAGAAAAGGCAAATGGCTTTTTGGCATCTGTTTAGCCACTTTTTTATGGTTTTATGCTGCTATTACTGGATTTTCACCTTCTGTTGTAAGAGCTACAACAATGTTTACATTGGTATTAATTGCCGATGTTATTAATAGAAAATCAAGTATTTACAACACTTTAGCTATTTCAGCCTTGTGCATGTTGATAATTAATCCTTATTATTTTTTTCAGGTTGGTTTTCAACTTTCCTACATTGCAGTTTTTGGTATCGTTTATCTTTATCCTAAAATATATAATCTTATAAAGAGGTCTCTAAACTACCCTATCGACAAGTTGTGGCAAATCTCTGCCGTTTCTATTGCCGCTCAAATTGCAACATTTCCTGTTAGCCTTTACTACTTCCATCAATTTCCTGTATATTTTCTTGTTGTAAACCCTGTTGTTATTATCGTTGCAACACTCGTAGTCTGGTTGGGTATTTTTTTACCTTTATTTTCCATTACAATTACTCCTCTAGCAATTTTAACTGGTAAAATAATCGAAGTATTAATTTCTGGGATGAATGAAGCTATATACTTCGTAAACACTTTTCCTTTTTCTCAAACTACACCACTGGCACCCGATATTTTTGAAGTAATCCTTATCTACATTATTCTTTATCTAGTAATTCAATTCTTATTTAAAAGAAGTATCTCATATTTAAAATTAGCAACCCTCTCCATAGTGATTCTGAGTAGTTCTGCGGTACATCATGAAACAATCAATTCAAATAGCAACAAAGTCACTGTACATCAAATAAATAAACATACTTGCTTAAGTATTATCTATAACAAAATGGCCTACATTATCACAGATTCAGTATTGTTTAATGATAAAGCTAAAATAGATTATCACCTCAAAGAATACCTTTTACACAATGGAATAAACAACTATCAACTATATAAGCTTGGCAAGCTTGAATCTTTTCCATTTCCCTATAAGGAGAATATCAATAACTTAATATTCGCTATAAATGGTAAAAGTATATGTCTTGTGAGCAATCAAGAGGATATGTTAAACTTTCCTACTAGTGATTTATTAGTTATAAATAATAATGCTGTGAGTAATATTAGACAATTTGAAGACGTGAAAAATAAGCTCTGTGTGTTCGATGGATCGAATTCAAGTTATAAAACTAATTCATTATTAAATCAGCTAAAAAAAAGTAATTATTCTATAAAATTTACAAGAAATAATGGCGCTTTTATAATGAACTTATAATTTAATGATTCTTAATTTTTAATATTAAATCTGAGGTCTAATTAGAAAATTGTAATACATTTACAATGTGTAAAGATTAGATTTTAATTAGTTCTTTTCCATTTTCAATTACACTCAATTGTTCACGAAAAGAAAAAAGCACATTTTTTAAACTAAATTATTATATCTTGACGCTCATCAAATCAATTTCTGGAATTAGGGGTACTATAGGGGGAAAACCAGGAGAAAACCTTTCACCATTAGATGTTGTAAAATACGCCGCCGCTTATGCCTATTGGATAAAAAGCGAGAATGAGAATGCAAAAGTGGTTATTGGAAGAGATGCCAGAATCTCTGGTGAGATGATAGCCGACCTTGTAAAGTCCACTTTAATAGGCATGGGTTGCGATATTATTGATTTAGGCTTATCTACAACTCCTACTGTAGAAGTTATGGTAACAGAAGAAAAAGCAGCTGGAGGAATTATTATTACAGCTAGCCATAACCCTGCTCAATGGAATGCACTAAAATTATTGAATAATAAAGGCGAGTTTATTTCTGATGAAATAGGTCGATCAATTCTTGAAATTGCAGATAAAAACGAGTTTGATTTTGCTACAATCAATCATTTAGGAAATATCAGATTCAAAGACGATGCAATTGAAGAACATATTGAAATGATTACAAAATTACCTTTGGTTGATGTAGATGCAATTAAAAGTAAAAACTTCAATGTAATTATTGATTGTGTAAACTCAACTGGAGGAATAGCCTTACCTAAATTGCTTAGCACTTTAGGTGTTGAAAATGTGACCGAACTTTACTGTGAACCAAATGGAAAGTTCCCACATAATCCTGAACCACTGCCAGAAAATATTACTGAGATTTGCAGTAAAATAGAAAATGGCAATTTTCATTTGGGGATAGTTGTAGACCCTGATGTAGATAGGCTCATGTTTATTTGTGAAGACGGAACTCCTTTTGGTGAAGAATATACTTTAGTCTCTATTGCCGATTATGTTTTACAACATAAAAAAGGAAGTACTGTATCGAATTTATCTTCTACCAGAGCATTAAAAGATGTTAC
This sequence comes from Chondrinema litorale, assembly GCF_026250525.1. Classification (GTDB taxonomy): domain Bacteria; phylum Bacteroidota; class Bacteroidia; order Cytophagales; family Flammeovirgaceae; genus Chondrinema; species Chondrinema litorale. Next base: position 3,358,165 of record NZ_CP111043.1, on the reverse strand, counting down.
ATTAAACAATGAATGCAAGCATTTTGAAGCTGCCGTGGGTGAAGTAAATGTGGTTAACAAAATGAAAGAGGTAGGTGCTGTAATTGGCGGAGAAGGCAATGGAGGTGTTATTTACCCAGATTTACATTACGGTAGAGATGCATTAGTGGGAATTGCTTTATTCTTAAGCCACTTAGCAAAGTTTGCTGGTTCAGCTAAAATGTTAAGAAGAACATATCCAGATTACACTATTTCTAAAAATAAAATAGAGTTAAACCCAACAATTGATGTTGATAAAATTTTAGCTGAAATACAGGCTAGATATCAAAATAATGAGATTAATACAATAGACGGAGTAAAAATATACTTTGATAAAGAATGGGTGCAATTAAGGAAATCTAACACAGAGCCCATTATTAGAATCTATGCAGAAGCAGATTCTCCTTCGAAAGCAGATAACCTAGCGAAGAAAATAATCTCAGATATTAAAGAAATTTTATAATTAATAAAGAAAAAGCCCTCTTTAAAAATAAAGAGGGCTTTTTTATGAATTAAAGGTATTCAATTTATACTTTGATTTCTACATCTACACCACTTGGAAGCTCTAATTTCATAAGAGCATCTACAGTTTTAGCAGATGAAGAGTAAATGTCAACTAATCTCTTATAAGTACAAAGTTGAAATTGCTCTCTAGACTTTTTACTTACGTGAGGTGATCTCAAAACAGTAAATTTCTCTTTTACTGTAGGTAAAGGAATAGGACCGCTTACTACTGCACCAGTCGCCTTTACAGCTCTCACGATCTTTTCTGAAGACTTATCTACAAGGTTATGATCGTATGATTTTAACTTAATTCTAATTTTTTGATTCATAATTAAATTTATTAGCCGTCTGCCAATATGTTTTTAGAAGTTTCTAGAATATGAACATAAAGAGGAAGAGGTTAATCTCCCCCTATTAATTAACCTTTAGATTTTGTAATTACATCTTCTGCAATGTTTCTTGGCACCTCAGCATAGTGAGAGAATGTCAAAGAAGCAGATGCTCGACCAGATGTAATTGTTCTTAGATCAGTTACATAACCGAATAGTTCAGAAAGAGGCACATCAGCTTTAATTACAACTGCACCACCTTTTACATCCTGACCTTTTGGTAAACCACGACGCTTGTTAAGGTCACCAATTACGTTACCAGTGTACTCATCAGGAGAAACTACCTCAACGTTCATTACTGGCTCCAATATAATTGGAGTACATCTCTTAGCAGCTTCTTTAAATCCTAATTTAGCAGCCATTTCAAAAGAAAGACTATCTGAATCCACATCGTGGAAAGAACCGAAGAATAATCTTACTTTCATAGCTTCGATTGGGAAGCCTGCTAAAACACCATTCTTCATTGCTTCTTGGAAGCCTTTCTGAACAGCAGGAATGAATTCTTTTGGAATTGCACCACCTTTTATTTCGTCAGCAAACTGAAGACCTGGTTGAATATTACCTTCTTCATCAGGCTCTGCTGGTCCAAGTTCGAATTGGATATCAGCAAATTTACCTTTACCACCAGTTTGTTTCTTAAATATTTCTCTGTGTTCTACACTAGAGTTAATAGCCTCTTTGTATGCAACTTGTGGAGCACCTTGGTTAATCTCAACCTTAAATTCTCTTCTAAGACGGTCGATAATAATTTCAAGGTGAAGTTCTCCCATACCTCTTAATACTGTCTGACCAGTTTCTGGATCAGTTTTTACAGTAAGAGTAGGATCTTCTTCTACTAACTTAGTAATTGCATTTGATAACTTATCAACATCAGCCTGTTTTTTAGGCTCAATTGCATAACCAATTACTGGCTCTGGGAAAGTCATCTCTTCCAGAATAATTGGCTTGCCAAGTTCTACTAAAGTATCACCTGTTTTGATATCCTTAAAACCAACACCAGCACAAATATCACCTGCTTCTACTTTATCAATTGCATTTTGCTTGTTAGAGTGCATTTGAAGTAATCTTGAAATACGCTCTTTTTTACCAGTTCTCATATTGTATATATAAGAACCTGAACTTAGCTCTCCAGAATAAGCTCTCATAAAACAAAGACGACCTACATAAGGGTCAGTAGCAATTTTAAATGCTAATGCCGCAAAAGGATCAGTTACAACTGGTTTACGTGACTCTTCTTTTTCAGTATCAGGGTTAACACCTGTTACTGGAGGTAAATCTAATGGAGAAGGCAAGAAAGCTATAACAGCATCCAATAAAGCCTGAACTCCTTTATTTTTAAAAGCAGAACCACAAAGAACTGGAGAAAATGACATATCAATTACAGCTTCACGAATCGCCGCTTTAATCTCATCTTCAGTAATTGATTCAGAATCTTCGAAGAACTTCTCTAATAATGCTTCATCGTATTCAGCTACAGACTCAATCAAATTTTGTCTCCACTCTTCTACAGTGTCTGCAATATCTTCTGGAATATCGATTGTTTCATAGGTCATACCCATATCTTCCTCATTCCAAACAATAGCTTTGTTAGAAATAAGGTCAACAACACCTTTAAATGTTTCCTCAGCTCCGATTGGAATCTGCAAAGGAACAGGGTTAGCACCTAATTTATCTTTAATTTCGTTTACAGCTTTGAAAAAGTCGGCACCAGCTCTATCCATTTTGTTTACAAAACAGATTCTTGGAACTTTATACTTATCTGCCTGACGCCATACAGTCTCAGACTGAGGTTCAACACCTGATACAGCACAGAATAATGCTACTGCACCATCCAAAACCCTCAAAGATCTTTCTACCTCAACAGTAAAGTCCACGTGACCTGGAGTATCAATAATATTTACACGATAATCCTTAGTATCTGGTGTTGCTTGACCTTGTGTAGTTGGATACTTCCAATTGGTAGTAGTCGCAGCTGAAGTAATAGTAATACCTCTTTCCTGCTCCTGCTCCATCCAGTCCATTGTAGCAGCACCGTCGTGTACTTCACCGATTTTATGACTAAGTCCGGTGTAGAACAGTATACGTTCTGTTGTTGTTGTTTTTCCGGCATCAATGTGAGCCATGATACCGATATTACGCTGGAAATTTAAATCTCTTGCCACTTTTATTAAAATCTAAAATGAGAAAATGCCCTATTTGCTTCTGCCATTCTGTGGGTATCGTCTTTTTTCTTAACTGCAGCACCCTCACCTTTGGAAGCAGCTAAGATTTCTCCTGCCAATCTCTCCTTCATCGTCTTTTCGTTACGCTTTCTGGCAAAAGTAATCATCCATTTGATTCCAAGAGCGACCTTTCTTTCAGGCCTAACTTCAGTAGGAACCTGAAATGTAGCTCCACCAACTCTTCTACTTTTTACCTCTACAGCAGGCGTTACATTGTTCAATGCCTTTTTCCAGATTTCAAGACCATTTACAGAAGCATCATCTTTGCCAAGTCTTTTTTCAACTATCTCTAAAGCATCATAAAATATTGAATAAGCAGTACTTTTTTTGCCGTCCAACATTAAACTGTTCACAAACTTGGTCACCAAAGTATCTTTGAACTTCGGGTCAGGCAAAACATATCTTTTACTAGGTTTACCCTTTCTCATAATTCTTTAATTGCTTAAATTTTTATTTACTTTTTAGCTTCTTTTGGCCTTTTAGCTCCGTATTTTGATCTTCTCTGAGTACGACCGTTTACCCCTGCTGTATCTAGAGCACCTCTTACAATATGGTATCTAACACCAGGTAAATCTTTTACCCTTCCTCCTCTGATCAACACAATTGAGTGTTCCTGAAGGTTGTGACCTTCACCAGGAATATAAGCGTTCACTTCTTTACCATTAGTTAACCTTACCCTTGCTACTTTTCTCATAGCTGAGTTAGGCTTCTTAGGTGTCGTGGTGTAAACACGAGTACACACTCCTCTTCTTTGAGGGCATGAATCTAAAGCAGGAGATTTTGATTTTGAAATCTGCTTACTTCTACTTTTCCTTACTAATTGTTGTATAGTAGGCATTTATGCTATCGTTTTTATCCTTTAATTCTTTTTCGGTCTGCAAAGGTAGGAATATTGTATACTAATTACAAAACACCCCTAGAATTATTTTTTCTATTATGCTAACTATTTATAATATTAGCCCTTTTATAGCTTTGAAGTCACATTTCTGAGGTAAAAATCTGCAATTACAATTGCTGCCATTGCCTCAACAATTGGTACAGCTCTCGGTACAACACACGGATCGTGCCTTCCTTTTCCTGTAACTGTTACTTTTTCGCCTGCCTCATTTACACTATCTTGATCTTTCATAATGGTAGCAACAGGCTTAAATGCAGTTCTGAAATAGATGTCTTCTCCGTTAGAAATTCCACCTTGAACACCCCCAGAATTATTAGTTTTGGTTTTTACATTTCCATCCTCATCGGTGTAAAAAATATCGTTGTGATCCGAACCATTTAACTCAACACCTTTAAAACCGCTGCCAATTTCAAAACCTTTTACAGCATTAATACTTAACATAGCTTTACCTAACTCAGCATGCAATTTATCAAAAACAGGCTCACCTAAACCAGCAGGTACTCCTTGAATTACACAGCTTACCACACCACCAATTGTATCTCTGTTTTTTCTTGTCTGATCAATTAGCTCAATCATGCGTTCGGCAGTGTTATCATCAGGGCATCTTACAATGTTATTTTCAGTATTTGATAAATCCAGATCCTGATAAGGAATATCTAAAGAAATATTACCAGCCTGAGATACATATGCATTTACAGAAATATTTTTAGTAGCTAAAAACTGCTTAGCAACTGCACCAGCAGCTACTCTTGCTAATGTTTCTCTAGCAGAACTTCTACCTCCTCCCCTATAATCTCTTACTCCATATTTAGCAGTAAATGTATAATCTGCATGAGAAGGTCTAAACTTATCGCTAATGTGAGAGTAATCTTTACTTCTTTGATCTTCATTAAAAACCACCAAGCTTATTGGCATACCTGTAGATTTTCCCTCAAATACACCAGCAAGAATTTGAATCTCATCAGCCTCTTTGCGCTGTGTTGTAATTTTAGATTGCCCAGGTCTTCTTCTTCTCAATTCTTCATTGATAAATTCCTCATCAATTTCGAGCCCTGCAGGACAACCATCAATTACCACTCCCAGTGCTTTGCCATGAGATTCTCCATAAGTGGTTATCCTGAATATTTTTCCGTAAGTGTTCACTTTTTCAGAATTTTTCTAATAAAAATTCAAAATTACATTTTTCTATTTATTTCACCCCGATTTGTGTGTATTTTCGGGATTTTATAAAAGTCTATTAATATTTAGTTTTAAATGCGCATCCGCCACCCTAAGGATTATTGCTTAAATTGTAATTACACCTTATCGAAAAAGGATTCTTATTGTCCTAATTGTGGTCAAGAAAACACTGACTACAAATACGCTATTTGGTATCTAATTTTTGAGTCTATTAATAATTACTTAAATCTAGACTCTCAACTATTCAGAAGTATTTTCCCTTTCCTTTTCAGACCAGGACATTTAACCATTAAGTTTCTTGAAGGTAGAAGAAAACTTTATGTAAATCCGATCAGATTATATTTAGTAACTACAATTTTTTTCTTCTTTTTATTTTCTCAGAACTTTCAATTGGCTAAGTCTGATCTTAATCTAAACATCGTTAATGAAAACGAAGTAGACAAAGCCTTTTCTGAATATATACTTTCAGATTCGAGTAAAACCCTGAGAAGCTTACTTACCGACCTTAAAGAGGAAGGAATTATAGAAACTGCCGAGATTGATTCTATTGGTAATGTTTTCTCTAAAGAGAATAAATTAAAATTACTCCAATTAAGTTTCGATACAATGAGTATTAGTGAAGCAAACTTTTTGGGTGTAGATTATAAATATAACCAACAGAAGTTTTACTATATCTGGTTAAGAGATCAGAATATGACGACAGATGCCTTACTTGACTCAATGAATGCTTCTGAAAAAAATTACTTTAATAGAAAACTGGCTGAACAAGCACTAAAAGTTGGGCAAACCAGTAGTCCTCAATACTTAATAAATGAAATAATAGAAAATATCTCAGTGATGTTTTTCTTATTAATTCCATTTTTCGCTTTACTCTTAAAAATATTTTATCTGAGTAAACACAAGTTATATTACAACCATTTAATTTTTTCAGTTCACCTACACACCTATTTATTTTTTATAACTTCAGCATTCATTCTTATACATTATATCTACACAGATATATCTGATTTATTAATCTATGGTACTTTTACTTTCGCCATCTATACTTTAGCCATGTTTAGAAGGGTTTATAAAGATTCATGGATAAAAACCCTATTCAAAACATATTTTATCTTCATGTTTTATTCAATGATCATAATTTTGTCTTCAATAATAGAAGTGACAGCTTCTTTACTTACGTTTTAGAAAATTTCTACATGAAAAAAAAATTTATTATTAGTTGGATAGTATTAGGTGCAATACTAGTCGTATCTTATTATTTGCTCGGAGGGTTTACAAAAGTAAAACTGGATCTAATTCAAGAGCCTGCCTTTGAAATTGTTGGAAAGATGTATCATGGCACACCTTACGATAAAACTATGGATAGTTTGGTAAATGCCATTCATGCGCAATATGAGCAAGGCATAATAGAGGGTACATTCAGCATTTGTTTTTTTGAAAATCCTGATGAAGTTGATACCCTAGATATTTTAATTGGTATAATTCCAGAAAACCCAATTGCTATTTTACCAGAAGGCTTTACTAAAAAGAGTTTCAAGGCAAGTGCTGCCATTAAAGCAAGTATAGAAGCAGAGGCCGTTGTAGCCCCTTCTGCTACTGAAACCAATAACAAAATAAGGAGTTTTGCCGAAAAGAAAGCATTAACAATTTCGGGTGTCTACATCGAAAAATATGTAGAAGATTTTAGAATTGTTACTGTAGTTCCGGTAGTAAAAACAGGAAATAGCAATCAAAAACAGATTTAGTACCTAATAATTTTCTCGACCTTTTTCTTTCTTAGATAAGTCGTAATTATTTGCAGAGTATCTTTATTTCCATTGGAAGGTATAATAACTTGTTTTAGAGCAGAAGCATTCACATAAGCTTCTTCCATATCCAAATAACCAAAACCTTTATACCTTCCATTTTCTATTTGCACAACTGTTCTCTCATTGCTATGTCGCCCTTTATCTAAAATAAAATAGTTTTGCCCCTTGCCTTTTAAATAAGCGATAGCTTGCTCCACACGATTGTTGTAAATAGCTACATCTTCTTTCCCTACACAAGCACCATTACATAAACTAACCATATAATTGAAACAGGAATCTCTAGATTCGTACAAGCCACATAACTTCTGGCAAAGTTTAAATTTCTCAAGCATCTGTTCCATCATCTTTATTCCACGATTCTTAGAATAAACATAAATGACAGGCTCATCTTTCATGGCTCGCTTATCTCTCACCATTAGGTTTAAATATCCATTTTTATTGGGATACGCATAAATTCCAAACCTAAACTCTCCACGTTTTAATGCAGAGTTAAAAAATGGCTGATGTTTTTTAATTTCAGATTCTTCTTTTAATAAAGCCACCAACTCACTTCCTGTACACTCAAAAGAAATATCGGCTATGGCATTTTTTAATTTTTTGGCTTTTCGAGTGGTATTGCCTGTAAAATGCGACATCACCCGTGTACGAATATTTTTTGATTTACCTATGTAAATAATATTTCCTTCCTGATCGTGGAAATAGTAAATACCAGTTTCCTCTTTCAGGTTTTCTATGGTTTCTGGAGATACATTCGGATGATGCTTGGCACTGTACAAATCTAACGAAAGGTATTCCTCAAAAACACCCCTGGTACCTTTTTCAAGCAACATCTCAAATAATGTAACTGTAGCTCTTGCATCTCCAAAAGCTCTGTGACGGCTGCTTAAATCAATGCCTATTTCTTTACAAAGTTTGCCTAGGCTATACGATCTCATGCCAGGTAAAATCACTCGGCTTAACTGTACCGTACATAAACTATTTTTACGATAATCGAAACCTAGCATTTTGAATTCATGCTTCAAAAAATTGTAATCGAAACTGGCATTATGCGCCACTATCGTACAATTTTCTGTCATCTCGATTATTCTTTTGGCCACTTCATAAAAATGAGGCGCAGTTGCCACCATCTCATCTGAAATATTTGTAAGGCGAGAAACAAATGGAGGAATTTCTCTTTCAGGATTAATTAAAGAGGTAAACTCATCGATTATTTTAGAACCATCATGAATAAAGATTGCTACTTCAGTGATCCTGTCAACTTCCGATAAGCCTCCTGTTGTTTCAAGATCGACTATAGCATACATATTTTATCAATAAATTGAACTTCAAATGAATTAGAAAACCCGGAAAAATCTTGCTCTCCGAATATACTTTTTTGTATCAGACTCAGATTTTACATTTTTTAGTATAAAGCTCTAATTTAATAGTCTGTTAACTTAATGCAAACCTAAAATTTAAGTCTAATGTTAAAAAGATTACAAAATTAAGCAGAGTTAATAAAAGAAATTTTTTTTCTTACATATTCTGACTAATTTTGACCGGCAAATTAAATAGTTAAATTAATTTGCTATGTCCACTGAAAATCATAAAGTTTTGTATGAGGCGCTCACCTATGACGACGTCTTATTATTACCTGCCTATTCAGAAGTTCTTCCCCGCGATACCGATACTTCTACTTATCTTACAAAGAATATAAAGCTTAATATTCCACTGGTTTCTGCTGCTATGGATACTGTAACAGAAGCTGATTTAGCTATTGCTATAGCACTAGAGGGTGGTTTAGGTTTTATACACAAAAACATGTCTGTTGAAAACCAGGCCATGCAGGTAAGAAGGGTGAAAAGGTCTCAAAGTGGAATGATACTCGATCCTATTACATTAAATCCTGATCAAACTTTAGGAGATGCCAACAAAATCATGAGAGATTTTAAAATTGGTGGTATTCCTGTAATTAACGAAGATCAGAAACTAATAGGAATTCTTACAAACAGAGATTTACGCTTTCAGAAAAATCTGAATGTAAAAGTTTCTGAGATCATGACTAAGGAAAGCTTAATTACAGCTCCTGAAGGAATTGGTCTTGAAAAAGCAGAAGAAATTCTACAAGAATATAAAATTGAAAAACTTCCGATTGTTGACGACAGCTATAAATTAATCGGCTTAATTACTTACAAAGATATTCTAAAGAACAAAGACAGGCCAAATGCTTGTAAAGATCAGTTCGGAAGATTACGAGTAGGTGCTGCTGTTGGGGTTACCCGCGACATGATGGAGAGAATCCATGCACTAAAACAAGCTGGTGTAGACGTAATAGGTATCGATACTGCTCACGGACATTCTAAAGGTGTAATTGACGCTTTAAAACAAGTGAAAATTGAATTTCCTGATTTAGATGTAATCGTGGGTAATGTAGCTACTGCTGCTGGTGCTAAAGCCTTAGCCGAAGCTGGTGCAGATGGTATAAAAGTCGGTGTCGGACCAGGAAGTATCTGTACAACCAGAGTTATCGCAGGTGTTGGTGTACCTCAGCTTTCTGCTGTATTCTCGGCCGCAGAAGGCCTCAAAGGCACAGGTGTTCCATTTATTGCAGATGGTGGTATCAGATTCTCTGGTGACATTGTAAAAGCAATTGCTGGTGGTGCAAGTAGTGTAATGATTGGCTCATTACTAGCAGGAACAGAAGAAGCTCCGGGTGAAATGATCATTTTCGAAGGTCGTAAATTTAAGTCTTACAGAGGCATGGGTTCTGTTGAAGCTATGGAACATGGCTCTAAAGACCGTTACTTCCAAGATGCAGAAGACGACATTAAAAAACTAGTTCCTGAAGGTATTTCTGGTAGAGTTCCTTTTAAAGGAAAAGTTGGTGAAGTAATCTACCAACTAATCGGAGGTTTAAAAGCAGGTATGGGATACTGCGGTGCAGGCAATGTTTCTTCGTTACACAATGCAGAATTTACAAAAATTACTGCTGCTGGTGTTCACGAAAGTCACCCTCACGATATTTCAATAACTAGAGAAGCTCCTAATTATAGCAGAAGGTAATAATTTTAAGCCGGCCTTGAGCCGGCTTTTTTTATTTAAAAGTATTTAAAACAAAGCTAAAAACAGACATTTTAGTTTTCTTCTTAATAATCAAATCACAATATTGCTGTTAGTAAAATAGCCTTTTGCTTAAACTGGTACAATCACCTAGCAAATGGTATTTTTTTATAGATTTGCCCAAATTTTTTAATCTCTTTTGTCGATTTAGTTGATGTCAGAAAAAAAATCCTTTTTCAGTAACTCTAACATTTTAAAAGCAGCATTATTCGCTACAGGTTTATCTGGAATTGTTGCTGAGTATATTCTCTCAACACTTGCCACTTATTTTCTAGGAAACTCAGTTTTCCAGTGGACAATGGTACTTTCCATGATGCTTTTCTCTATGGGTTTAGGTAGCCGTATAAGTAAGTTTATGGATACTCACCTACTAGAAAAGTTTGTACTCATCGAATTTGCACTTTCTATTCTAGTATCTGTAAGTGCACTGGCTGCTTATACAGTTTCTATCTATTCTAGCTTTAATGAAAAGCTATATATCTATTCATTCGAACTAGATGGTACTGTTATTTACATGATGAGTATTATGATCGGCTTACTCATAGGTATGGAAATACCACTTGTAACCCGACTTAATGAGTCTTATGAGGATTTAAGAGTAAACATCTCCAACGTAATGGAAAAAGATTACTACGGAAGTTTATTAGGAGGTGTATTTTTCGCTTTTATAGGTCTTCCCTTTTTAGGCTTAACCTATACTCCTTTTGTTTTAGGAGCAGTAAACTTTCTGGTAGCTGTTGGTTTATTTTTAAAGTTTAAAAAACTGATTGATAAGAAGCTCCTGTTCATTATTAACACAGCGGGTGTCTTTGTTTTAATTTTAATTACGTCTGGCTTTTTATTTTCTAATGATATTATTCAGTATGGAGAACAAAAGCGCTATAGAGATAAGGTTGTTTATCAGGATCAATCTAAATATCAGAAGATTGTAGTTACTCAGTGGAAAAAATACCATTGGTTATATCTAAACGGAAACCAACAATTAAGCTCTTTTGACGAATGGTTGTATCATGAGCCTATGACACACCCAGCAATGAAGCTTGTACCTGGTGCAAAAAATGTATTAATACTCGGTGGTGGCGATGGCTGTGTTGCCAGAGAAGTGTTAAAATATCCATCAGTAGAAACTATAAAACTGGTCGATCTGGATGAAAAAGTAACAGAGCTTGGTAAGAAACATCCAATATTTACCTCCCTAAACGACAATGCACTTAACAATGAAAAGGTGACTGTGCAAAATGGAGATGCTTATACCTACCTCCAACAAACCATGGAATTTTATGATGTAATTATTGTAGATTTTCCTGATCCAAAAACAATAGAGTTAGGCAGACTTTTCTCACTAGAGTTTTACAAACTTTGCTATCAGCAATTAAGACCTAACGGTGTAATTATCGTGCAGTCTGGTAGCCCATATTATGCTACAAAAGCTTTTTACTGTATCGAAAAAACAATTAGAGAAGCTGGGTTCAACACCATTCCTCTGCATAATCAAGTACTTACACTTGGTGAATGGGGCTGGGTTTTAGGAGCTAAATCAATTCCAGAAGATAAACTTAAACCCATATTAAGATCTCTTAAGTTTGATGATATTGATACCCGTTGGCTTACAAATGATGCCATGTCGTTAATCACTTCTTTTGGAAAAGGCTTAATAGAACTCGACTCAGCGAGTGTAGAAGTAAATATGATTCATAATCCGGTTTTACCAAATTACTACCGAAACGGTAACTGGGATTTATATTAGAAAAAGAATTTTTGCAAAAAGAAAGGCTACCAGATTTAAAACTGGCAGCCTTTTATTTTCTGTAATGATAGAATCTTAATCCATTACAATATTTTTTCACCTAATTTTTCTATTAGGTCTAAGTGCATTTCTTGTACTTTCTTAGAGATTGGGCCAGTAGTTCCATCGCCAATTACACGACCATCTACTTCATACACTGGGGCAATTTCACCTTCTGTACCAGTAGTAAACATCTCATCAGCAGTATACATTTCTGTAATACTTAGGTTCTTTTCGATACTGGTTAATCCATAATCGGCTGCTGTTTCGTGCAATAAGTTTCTGGTAATTCCCGGCAAACAGCTATCTGCAAAAGGAGTGTATAATTTCCCTTTCTTTACTAAAAAGATATTAGTAGAGTTTGTTTCTGAAAGAAAACCATTCATATCTAACATTACAGCGCCATCTACGCCAGCAAAGTTGGCTTCTATCTTTGCCTGAATGTTATTTAAAAGGTTATTGTGGTGGATTTTAGAATCTAAAAACTGTGGGTTATTTCTTCTGATATATGAGGTTACCAGTTTTAAACCTTTGCTTCTATAGATTGGAGCTTTCCACTCTGGTAAAACGATAAGAGTACACCCATACTGGTTCCATTTAGGATTCATACCAGAAGTTACTTTTTTGCCTCTAGTTAAAGTCAATCTCATATGCACATCATCGTACATTTCATTTGCCTTTAGGGTATCTATTATCGCTTGTTTAACTTCATCTTTGGTCGGTACGCCTTCATAAGCAAGTACTTTAGCAGAATTCATTAACCTTTCGAGATGAGCATCAAGCATAAAAACTTTGCCTTCGTATAACCTCAAACCTTCCCATACTGAGTCGCCACCTTGTACTACGCTATCAAACACAGAAACCTTTGCTTCTTCTCTTGGTACAATTTCTCCGTTCACATAAACCTTTATAAATTCATTCTTAGGGTTTGGTAATTCTACTTTTTTAGATTGAGCCATATTTTAATTATTAGTGATTGTCTTATTTATAATTTACTTGATTTTTAATTTACAAATGCAGTTTTACTAAAGCCTCAGAGAATTGTAATTGCACTTGCCCAAACAAATATACTATGCCTTTAAAGCATACTCATACATTTTTTCATACAAATTACTACACTCAGTTAATAAGCCTTCTAAATGAGTCGGAACCTCTTCTTCTTTCTGCTTGTAAGCTGCAAAACCAGTAGATTTATGCACACTATGATACCAATATTTCTCCCAAATACCATCTTCTTCTCTTGGTCCAGCTTCCCAACTAAGCATATTTTTATCAAAAGGAATTTTCAGTTTTTCACAGAGTTTAGTTAAGATTATTTCAGGCTGTAACAACAACTCTTTAGAATCTACTACAATGGGTTCTATACCTTTTTCTAATAGCTTGTTTAAAATATGATATTGCAATTCGTAAGCAGTATCCAGCATTACCGGGTTCGGAATATTTTTAATAAGTGATGGCAGCATTTCATTTGGATTTCTTATCAAAAACATATTGTCTAATCTAAAAAGAAACTCATCTGGTATTTCAAGAAAATGATGAGCCATGTTTTTAATAAAATAGACTGGCTTTTGTTTAGGAGTAAAAATTAAGTCTTCAATTACTTTTAAGGCACCATTTTCCATCGACTCCAAGATTTCTTCCCTACCGGGATGGTCAACACCAGTAATTTTTAAATAATGCGCGTAAAAAGGTTCGTCCACTACTTGAGTGTCTTCTCTTTGTGCAAACGAGTACATAAAGGCCGTAGAAACATTTCTTGGACCCGACCACATACAAATTCTCTTTGTTTCCATATACATTTTATTCTAAAGCCAATATTAATAATTTATAATTTCATTTAATTATCTTAGTTTTGTTATTATAAGAGCGGATTATTTTTTTGCCTAATTATATGGAACAAACAAAGCAATCGATCTTAGAAAGTGTTGAAAGTTATGTGAAACATTTTCTTAAAGAAAGGCTACCTCAAAATAAAGAATATCACGACTCCGAGCATACTATGCGAGTAGCACAAGCTGCTAAAGAAATTGGTATAGCGGAAGGGTTAACTACAGAAGAGCTGGAAATTCTCCAAATTGCAGCTTGGTTTCATGATACAGGACATATAGAAACTGAAAGTGGCCACGAAGAAATAAGTGCAAAAATGGCGGGTAAGTTCTTAAAAGAACATGCTTTTCCAGAGCAAAAAATCAAAAAAGTAAAAGATGCAATTAGGGCAACTAAAATGCCTCAAAGCCCTAAAAACAAGCTCGAAAAAGTATTGTGCGACGCAGACTTATCTCACCTGGGCAGCAATGAGTTTTTTGAGGTTTCTGCTTCATTAAGAAGAGAGTTGCATTCTTTAAGAGAAGAAGACCTTTCTGATGAAGACTGGATTAAAAAGGATTTGGAGTTTTTAAAACAACACGAATACTTTACTGAGTACGGCCGCACTACATACAGCGAAAGGAAAAAGAAGAATCTAAAAAAACTCGAAAAAAAGCTTAAAAAGTTAGATAAAGAAAAAGACGAAGCACTTCTTAAAGAGCTAAATGTTGATGAAACTGAATTAAAACAGCTCAAAAAGAAATTACAAAAAGTAGAAGGCAGACCAGAGCGAGGCATAGAAACCATGTTCAGGACCACCTCTAAAAATCATGTAGACTTTAGCTCTATGGCAGATAGCAAAGCCAATATCATGATTTCAGTAAACTCTATCATTATCACCATTATCGTGGGTGTTTTGATGCGTAAACTGGACAACAACCCGCACCTAATTGCACCTACTATTATACTCCTCATTGTTTGTCTTGCGTCCATCGTTTTCGCCATTTTGGCAACCAGACCAAACATTACCTCAGGTAGATTTAGCAAAGACGACATTAAACAGAAAAAAGCAAACCTTTTGTTTTTTGGCAACTTCCATAAAATGCAACTATCTGATTTTGAGTGGGGTATGAAAGAAATGATTAACGATAGCGATTACCTATACGGCAGCATGATTAAAGACATTTATTTCCTTGGAGTTGTTTTAGGTAGAAAATACAGGTATTTACGTACTGCTTATACCATCTTTATGTTTGGTTTAATTATATCTTCTATTGCATTTATTATTGCCACTTTTACCTATGATGGCGCAACCAGTCCCTTAGATTTATTAAATGATGACACCTTCTGACCTGAAGGGCATTTTTCATGTTAATTAAGAATATTTATTTCTGGTTACTTATTCTTTGTCTATTTATTCTGAGAGTTGTCGGCTTACAACACGCAGGACTATTTGACTATGACTCGGTAACCAACTATCAAATTATTCAAAAACTCTCTGTTGGTAACTTTAGCAGGCTTTATCACCATGCCAGCCCACTTTTCTATTTATTTTTCTTGCCTTTTTATAAGTTGGGAGCATCTCTCCTTAACAATCACTTCCTGATTTTAGAATATGTAAATGCCCTTATAAACCTTTCGGCAATTTCTATATTTACTATTTTTTTCGGGGAGAAAGTTAAACTAAACACAAAAACTCAACTACTCTTTTTAGCATTTTCTGGAACTGGGTTTTTACTTTTTTCTACATCAAAATATTTCTCAATAGAAAGTTTATCTTTACTCAGTTTCAACATTTCGGTAATTTATTTTTACAAATACTTTAAAGAAGAGAATGCAAATAAAAGCTGGAACCTAGCTTGGTTTTGGTCAAGTGTTACAGCTTGTATCAATTACAAGCAAATCTATTTTATTGCATTCTTTGCCTTTCTTTATCTCATTTCAGAAAGAAAACATTTAAGGATTAACAGCATTTTTACAGCAGCACTTTTCTTAGCGCTTCCTCCTTTGCTAATGTTACTTACTGGTATGTTTATGGGATTAGATTGGCTAACTTACCCAAAGTATTACTGGGTTCAAACATTTGTAAAAGATATGAATCCTTATGCCGAAGTGCCACCCTTTCGAGCTGATTTCTGGTTTTACCCACTATATCTGCTCTTTTTGGAGCCAGCCGTTATCATCATGTTGCTCATCGGTCTTTTTTTCCTTTTCAAAAAGAAAGCTCTTAAGCTTAAAAAATCTTCCCCAGTTTTTTTCTTATTGCTTTTAGCTATTCCCTATTTACTTTTTGTTTCATTTCTACAAAAAGCCCCAAGAGGTTTACTACCGGTTTATCTTCCAACCAGTTTAATTATTTTTACCTTCGTCATCAATCATTTAAAATGGAAAACTGCTTTAACATCGATACTCGTTGCGCTTAATTGCTTTTTTATTTTTAAAGAATTCTCTCCTTTTCAAAAATCCAATTACGAAGAAGTTGTTAAGTTTATAGAAGAGAAACACATTAATAAGCTAGCGGTTACTTCTGGAAAGGGAATTATGCCCTTTTTAAATAAAGACAGTATAGAAATTGCTATCGTTTTTCACGAAAATGAACTCAAACAACTAGAACCGAAAGGTTTTCAATACTGTCTTGTAGATTTTTATTTTTTAGCATCACACCCAAACAACTTCAATTCAATTATAAACAAAAAGGCTTTGTTTGCTACAAATGAGCCAAAACTACTAAACCAGATGCTTTTTTTAGAGCATTCGGAGTTTACTGGAAATACATTTTGTAAAACTCTGGAAAACTATCAAGCTTTGCGAAACTTGAAAAATCATTTATTCATTATTAAATTGTAGTTATGCCCGAAAGCAAGAAAAGTGGTAATACTATTATCGTGTATACAGATGGGTCGTCGTTGGGAAATCCCGGGCCGGGTGGTTATGGAGTTGTTATGATTTCTCGCGCACATAATCTCAGAAAAGAGATTTCAGAAGGATTTCGGGAAACCACCAATAACAGGATGGAACTTATGGCTGCCTGTGTTGCATTAGAAAGTCTAAAATTAAATAACACTCCTGTACAACTCTACTCAGATTCTAAATATGTAGTTGATGCTGTTGAAAAAGGCTGGCTATGGAACTGGGAGAAAAAAGGTTTCTCAGGTAAGAAAAATGAAGACCTGTGGAGACGCTTTATTAAAGTTTACAGAAGACATAATGTTAAACTCATTTGGGTAAAAGGACATGCAGGTAACCCAGAAAATGAGCGATGTGACCAATTAGCAGTGGCTGCAGCGAACGCAAGCAACTTAAAGATTGATGAGGGATTTGAAAAAGAATAACTGTTGACAATCATAATAACTACCTGTATTCGTTAAAAAATTCATTATTAAGGCCTGGCATTTTTTATGAAATACATTTTTTTTATCCTAGTAACCTTTTGCTATACGCAACTTCAGGCTCAGCATGAAGCAAGAGATGTATATAATCAGGCTCAGCAAATCTCTACCAACAAATACATTATCGAAGACGACCAAATCGCTATTGATATGTCTTTTGGTGAGGCGAGTGTAATTAATGATGAAATATTAAGAAATATAGAGCGTGGAAATATTCGCAGAGTAGACTTAGTTTACAGCGATTATCCTAAAAATCTTTCTTTTGAAAGCTTAAACATTAGCCGTTTAAATAACTTAAAAAAGAGGATTCCCGGCTTATTCGATATAGATAGTATTAAATGGACCATGGTAAGGCAAACTGACTGTATTACAAAAACACAGGCAGAGGAGCTTTTCCATGGTTTTGTTTTTTCTACAAAGAAAAGTTTAGACCACAGCATACAGGTAGATTACCAGAAAAACATTACGAAGATTAAAGAAACCTATTTTTCATTAGAACCTGAAGACAGAAAGTTTCTGGCAATGGGGAATGATACACTGGCTTTTGATATTCTGGAACGTAATGTTCACAACTGGAAAGAAGTTACCATTGTAAGTGACTGGACGGCAAGTATGTATCCTTTCACCACTCAAATTTTACGCTGGCATATTTCCAGATTTGGAGAAAGTAATATTAGAAATTTTGTTTTCTTTAATGATGGAGATGATAAAAAAACCAAAGACAAAAAGCTAGGCGATACTGGTGGTATTTACGCCATTAAAGCGGATTCTCTTCAAGAAGTAATAAACTTGATGAAAGTAGTGATGGAAAAAGGTGATGGCGGAGATTTACCCGAAAACGATATTGAATCGCTGCTCTATGCAATGGAGAGTTTTCCAGACTCAAAAGAGTTTGTACTTATAGCCGACAACCGTAGCGCTGTAAGAGACATTGCATTACTCACTAAAATAGATCGGCCTGTAAGGGTTATACTAGGCAGAATATTTATGGATGACCTCGCCTATATAAAAGGAGCTTATATAAAGCTTGCCTTGCTTACAGGAGGTTCTTTACATACCCGATATCAAGATTATACCAATCCTTATGAGCTTGAACAGCTCACCAAAGAAGTATTAATTGCCCGACGGCGATTAAGGGCTTTAGGTAAGATTAAATAGAATCACAAAGTCATAGACTCATCTGTCTGGTCTTTTCTAAACAGGAAGCTACGCTTTACATCTCCATATTTTACATGCAGAATGTTTTTCTGATCGTCGTATAAGTCGAGTAGGATTTCGTTATGCAACTCAATATCTTTCAGATCAGTTACATTTTTTATTTCCTGATAAACCCAAATGGCAACTAAATCACTCTCTCTCCCAATGTAAACCGGTTGAGTAGCTTTGCCATTCACTGTAATTTTAAAATGCTCATCAATATACTTTTGGATATATTCATCGGCATTTTCAATTTCTCTATCGGTTCCTAATTTTAAATCATTAGTATTAGTGAGTTCTATCGCCGATTCGAAATCATCTATAAAAATCTTGTGGGTAACTTCTAAAGAACCTGTGTTACTATTATAATCAACCTGCGTAACTGCTAAGTGAACAGGATGCAGCACTCCGGTAGAAAAAAGGCTGATTAAGCTGATAAAAAGATAAACAGACAATTGCATATTCAGTATTTAGAGTAACTTTGAACGCTACAAATAAAAGCGACTTTTGGTTTCACAAACATACTAAGTTTTTTATAATGAGCGAATTTCAGCTATTCCTTCAGATGGGATTTGAACACATATCTGACCCGAACGGCTACGATCATATACTTTTCATACTAGCATTGTGCGCAGTTTATCAACCAGCCGACTGGAAACAAGTGCTTGTATTGGTTACAGCATTCACATTAGGCCACTCAATTACCTTAGCATTAGCCACCATGCAATTAGTAAATGTAAATGGCGAATTAATTGAATTCTTAATTCCGGTAACTATCTTTCTCACTGCTGTTTTCAATTACTTCCATGATTCTAAAAAGACAGTTCAGAAGATTAACCAACGCTATTTTGTAGCACTCTTCTTTGGCTTAATCCACGGATTAGGATTTTCTAATTATTTAAGAAGTTTACTGGGCAAAGATGAAAGTATCTTCACCCAGTTATTGGCTTTTAATATCGGCTTAGAGCTAGGTCAGTTAATGATTGTGGCCATCATCATGCTATTTACCTTCCTTTTTGGCAATATTGGTAATGTAAAAAAGAGAGAATGGAATCTGCTGCTTTCTGGTGCTGCCGGAGGTATCGCATTTATTATGATGTTAGAAAGAAATATATTCTTTTAAGCAGTTGGCTTTACTTCCATTTTAAAGCCCTGCTTACCATCCATTTCAGCTAATTTTTCAAGCAATTCAGTTTTAACTCTTTCACCTTCTACAAGAGGTACAGCTTCTACATGCGGGTTTCCATGACCTATCGCATTTAACAAAGCTCTGTCGTAAATACCGCGTTTCTGCTGCACTACTTCCCATAAAGTATCTACCTCTTTGGTTGTATCGTTTACGGCAGCGAGTTTGGCAATGAGCGAGCCTACTTCTATGCCTTTTTTCCACTCTTTGCCACTACCTTCTTTAAAGTCTGTGCCTTCTACAAACAAAGAATAATCGTTTTTTGCTGGCAAGCCTTTTATTTTAAGTGTGGTATAATTCATTTCTGCCAACATATCTTTCAACTGGGCAGGGCATTTTTCCCCAAACATCTTTTCTGGAAAACTAAATGGGAGCTTCTCTTCAAAAGCATAACTATCTGCCATACCTCCTTCTACAGATACTTTTATCTTTTCTTCCTTTAGTAATTTGAGATTTTTTAAAAGCGCATGTGCCCAAACAAAATGACCATTAAAATTCGGATGCACTATATCTTGATCGTAGCAAATTTCTTTATAAGGCTCAATCGCTGCATGTATATCTATTACCTGCATTTTTTTTGAGAAAGTCTCTTTAATCCAATTTCCATAAGTAGTTAACACATCATCATAAGCTTCGTAAGGTTTAGAATAGCTGTAAGCCTCGCCATCTGCCAAAATCGTTTTTTCATTCCCTCTAAAAGCAAATGGTGGTGGAGTAAGCATAACCACTTCTGTTTTTCGCTCTTTTAACTGGTTGGCAATTCCCATTATTCCAGTTTTGTAAGCTTCAAATCTTTTTTCAGAAAAATCGTGATAGATGCCACAATTCATTCCATAGCAGACAAAAGCCAGTTCGGGATTTGTTTTATCTAACACATCTCGTAAGCGGTCGTGCACATATGGGCGAGGAAATGGATGAGATGGTTCTGATAACCCAGATACTGTTTCGCTACTCAAACCCATATTAATAATTTCTCCCTGCCACTCCGGATAATGTATTCTGATGTAATACTCAAACAAGTTTACATATCTGCCATCCATTGTGATACTATCACCTAAAAACACAATTCTTGAAGGGAGTTTTACCAGTGGTTTCGCTTCTGAAATAACAGGATTAATAAAAGGTGCTGCTGCCAGTACCCCACCTATAGCCGCCGTTCTTTTTAAAAATTCCCGGCGATTCAATCCTTCTTTGCCCATTAACTTATAATTTTATGTTTTTTAATTCTTAATGCTCTAAAATAATAAAAATACCATGTTGGATGTGAAGGAAGCTGCCGGAGAAGCAATAAATCTTTTAAAAGAGTTAATTAGCATTACCTCTTACAGCAGAGAAGAGGACAAAACTGCCGATTTACTTGAAAATTTCCTCAAAAAGCAAGGCTTAGATGTTCACCGAAGCCTAAACAATGTTTGGGTTGAAACCGCCGGAAGTAGCGAAAACAAGCCTGTAATTTTGCTTAATTCACATCACGACACAGTAAAACCAAATACAGCTTATACCCGCGATCCATTTAGTCCGGATGTGGTAGATGGAAAACTTTATGGTTTAGGCAGCAATGATGCTGGCGGTCCTTTGGTTTCGTTACTATTCACTTTTCTCATTCTCAGTAAAAAAGAGCAACCTTATAAACTACTTTTTGCCGCAACTGCCGAAGAAGAAGTTTCTGGCAAAAATGGCATTGCTGCTCTTTTACCAGAGCTAGGTAAAATTGATCTTGGTGTTGTGGGCGAACCTACTCTTTGCCAAATGGCTGTGGCTGAAAAAGGCTTGATGGTACTCGATTGTGTAGCTAGAGGAAAAGCTGGACACGCAGCCAGAGAAGAAGGCATTAATAGCATTTACGAAGCACTTCCAGATATTGAGTGGTTTAGAACTTATGAGTTCCCGAAAGTATCTCCGACTTTGGGCAAAGTGAAAACCAGTGTTACCCAAATAGAAGCCGGTACCCAACACAATGTAGTGCCAGACGCTTGTAAGTTTGTAGTAGATGTGAGATCAACAGAGCAATATAGCAACCAAGAGATTTATGAGATTATTCAGCAGCATGTGAAATGCGAAGTGAATCCACGCTCATTTAGATTAAACTCTTCTGGTATTGCAGAAACACACCCGATTGTGAAAAAGGGTTTCGAATTAGGGCTAGAAGCTTATGGCTCTCCTACCCTTTCAGATCAGGCGTTAATGCCTTTTACCACCATAAAAGTTGGACCGGGAGACTCTGCCAGATCGCACACTGCAGATGAGTTTATTTTTACTAATGAAATTGAACAGGGTATTCGCACTTATATAAATTTACTAGACCAGTTGGATTTAGGAGCAGTTTAGTGAACTTTGCAACATCAACCAACAAAAAAGCTATTCAACAAACAATTCATTCTTATAGATATTAAAATATTGATACCATGAAGCTTTGGCAAAAAGATACCAGTATAGATAAAAAAATTGAATCATTTACCATTGGCAGAGATGCAGAACTCGATTTGTTTCTGGCTCCTTTCGATGTATTGGGTTCAATAGCGCATATTACCATGCTTGAGAGCATCAACCTACTCGAAAAAGAAGAGTTGGAAACACTCACTAAATCTTTACAAGAAATTTACAAAGATGCCAAAGAAGGTAAGTTTGTAATTGAAGATGGTGTAGAAGATGTGCATTCTCAGGTTGAGAAAATGCTTACAGAGAAGTTGGGAGATACTGGTAAAAAAATCCATAGTGGTCGCTCTAGAAACGATCAGGTTTTACTCGATTTGCGCCTTTTTATTAGAGAAGAAATTAGATTGATTACAGAAGGAGTAGAAAAGCTTTTTAATCGCTTAATTGAGTTGAGTGAGCAATATAAATCTGTGTTGATTCCGGGTTACACGCACTTTCAGGTAGCCATGCCTTCTTCTTTTGGTTTGTGGTTTGGTGCTTATGCAGAAAGTCTTACCGATGATTTGCAATTACTACAAGCAGCTTACAAAATCACTAATCAAAATCCGTTGGGTTCGGCGGCTGGTTATGGTTCTTCATTCCCACTAAACCGAACCATGACTACCGAATTGCTCGGTTTCGATGATTTGAGCTATAATGTAGTTTATGCACAAATGGGTAGAGGAAAAACCGAAAAAACAGTCGCTTTTGCTTTAAACTCAATTGCTTCTACTTTGGGTAAAATGGCAATGGATGTAACCCTTTACATGAACCAAAACTTTGGTTTTCTTACTTTTCCAGACCATTTAACTACTGGGTCGAGCATAATGCCGCACAAGAAAAACCCAGATGTATTTGAGTTGATTAGAGCACGTTGCAACAAAATTCAATCTATTGCAACAGAGATCGGGATGACTACTGGCAACTTGCCTTCTGGTTACCACCGCGATTTCCAGATTATGAAAGAGTCTTTCTTTGATGGTTTACAAGATATTAAAACCTGTCTGGAAATTACCGAGTACATGTTGCAACACATCATTATTAAAGAAAATATTATTAATGACGACCGCTACCGCTTTATTTTTAGTGTAGAAGAAGTGAATAAAATGGTGTTAGGTGGAATGTCTTTTAGAGATGCTTATAAAAAAGTTGGGATGTCTATAGAAGAAGGAACTTACGAAGAAGCCAAAGAAGTAGCTCACACCCACGAAGGAAGTATCGGTAATTTGTGTAATGAGCAAATAAAAGCGAAACTAGATAAAGCACTTGCCGGCTTCGGTTTCGACACTGTACTTGCTGCTGAGAAAGGTTTGTTGGGGGGTGAGTAATATCTAATTGAAATATAACAAGTTAAGCTAAGCACTTAACTTGTTATGTTTTTGAACTAATTCAGCTTTTTTATGATCATCAAAATCAACTTTTCTTTATTTCTTATATTTATTTGTTCAACTCTGTTGGTTTTAAGCTTCAATCTAAAAGCATCTAACTTATATTACTCATCAGACACAATTGTTTATTATGAAATTCACCTCAATGATCAACTTATTTTTACAGACAATTTTAGAAGAGAATCAAAAAACCGACTTATAAAATTCCAATTAGATCATTTATCAAAAACAGATATAGTTGAAGTTCATTGGCATGAATGCGTAGTAAATAAACGAAAACAAAAATTAGAGTTTGTAAACAGTCAAGATTCAATTATTCGATCTATAGAAATAGATAATGAAGGAAATCCTTGTTTGCCATTCATCCTTACTTACAAGCATCTAAAAAAATTAAAGGGAAAAGGTATTATTAGTTTAAATTATAACTCATACTCTACAGATACAAAAACATTAAGAGAAAGAAACTTAAAGATAGGTTATACAAACCAAAATTTTGAGATTGCTCAATTATTAGGGCCTCCTTGAAAATTGATTAAGACCAATAAAAAATAAGAGTTGGATAGATAAAGTTCAGCTTTTTTTTGTTTCAAATCTTGGTACCTGCTGTTTTGGACTATTTAAAAAGTACAATACTGTGAGTAATCCTATTGATAAAACTGGAAAATATTGCTTTTGGATAGTATAGACACACTCATCCCATAGGCTTTTCAGCTTTAGGTTTAGGCGGCCTGAAGTAGAGGGGCTTGTTCTGATTTCCTTTTGCTGATCTTAACGGCATTGGCCATCATAACTGCGAAAAAAACGTGTATCATTTCTCGTTTTTCTCCTTTAACCTTGATCTTATTGAGGCCATAAGCTGTTTTATGCACGCCAAAACTTCCCTCCATCACCGTGGCTCTTTGGCTAGAGATGAGACTTCTGAGTTGGCTTTCAGCAGGGTTGTTTACTTTAGGACCTTTCTTTGGAAAGCAGGTAAATATCTTCTTTTCTGTTAAATACTTCCTGTTTTTGTTGGTGGCGTAAATGCGATCTGCTCCTAGTTGATGAAGTGAGCCAAATATCGATCTATGTTTTAAACTACTTAATTTCAGTCTGGTACTTTCATTAAAAGCGCGGAACTCCATGGTATCGATAAAGCAGATACCATCCACCTGAAGCAGGTGTGCCTTCATTCCGAACTCAACCCTTTTAGCTTCTTTACCTCGCACTATCGGCCTAACATAAGCCTTGGGAAGTGATACAATCCTGTTTTTCAATTCTTTAGCTGGATGCTGCTGCAAGAATTGCTGTTGCTCGATTATCTTCTTTATAGTTTTTAGATATGTTCTCTCATGTAAGTGAAGCTGTATTTGTGGATTTTCGTTAAGTAGGCATTGCAGTTGCCCCAATCCTTTGGATAGTAGATATATCAATGACTTTTTACGCTTGCGACCAGCTTTATATGTCTTTTTACGACTACGATCATAAGACATCTGCATGCGCTTTTGATCTATATATTTGGAGCCAGGTCGTTTTACTCCTAATATTTTACAGTATCTGTAAAGCTGCTTTTCAAACACCCATTGGCAGCTCTCCCAGAGCAGCTTAACATCGGTAGGAAAACGAATATAACTCTCATAACAAGTAGCATCCATTAAGAGCACATGCGTATTATGCATGTCTGTTTTCCAGTGTTGGAGTAGTACCTCTTGAAGTTGTTGCCAATCAGTATGGTCCGCCATATACGTCCTGATTCGACTTAAAATGGCCTTATCCTTAATCTTTTGATGATCCTGTAGCAATTTATTGCAAAATAGCTGAAGGCTCCAATCGGTATTAAAGCGTGCTATGAGCTTTTCATCACTCAGGTTTAAATAGGCTTTTAGAAACATTAAGCCAAACATGCCCTGAGGCGAAAACCAGCTAGGAGCACCAGGGCCTTTATTTTTCTTAGGCAGACATGCAGAAAGTTGTTCCCAAGGGATGCTATCATAAACATTACCCAATTTACTACTCTTAAATAAATACCATTTTGGAGTTAAGTAATCTTGTGGTTGGAAAAGCTGTTGATCTCTCATATATTGTAGTGTTAATTGTGATTAGACACTACAATTTAACAAATCAAAAACCCCGAAAAAAGCTTTTATTAGCTAATTGCGGGGTTTTATTTTATACATTAATGCATTTAAAACCTTGATTTTCAATCCCTTTTATTTAAAAGGTAAGGCCTTATTAGTTGAATAATTAATATCTAGATATCACTCCCACCACAGCTTAACATTTCTTTTTGTTTTTACTTTTTTGATTGCTCCATTTGGCACTTGATGTTTTAACGCAATATCTACCCAGCCTTTATTCCAATATTTTTCAGCAACATTAAATTCACCTACCCCTATATCAAAATCTTTATTAGCATTTGGAACTCTATAGTCAGCCCAATTGCATATTTTATCTTTACCTGTCTTATAACTTTCCCAAGTCCCAATAAAAGCATTGTTTAAATATCCATCAGAAATTAATTGAATATCATCATACTGCATTTTATTTTTTGCATCCAAATACCATTTCGAATAAAGCTTACCTGCAAAAAATCCACTATGTACTTGCTCCTCGCTTTCTTCGAAATTATAGCTTGTAATCAAAATACCTTGAGCTTTTATTCCTTTATTTTTGTATTCCTCATCAACACCATAATGGAGCTCTTTTACAGTTTTAATTTCATCGATTTGAATTACTCCACTAAAATCACAGATATTATCCTTTACATTTGATTTACCAGTCACCAAATACTCATTTGGATTATCTGAGCTTTTTTCAATTGATAATAATTTTATTTTGATTCGCTGATGATCAACTCCAATAATTCCATAAATCAGATTATTATCAGTTTTTGTCCAAATTTCAGCAAAATTAAATTGGTTGTATTGCTCAATCTCATTTGAGACATTTAACTCATCTTCTAATAAGAAATCATTCATAAACTCAGTATCTGTCTGAGCAAAAGAAAGATTCGAAATAAAGGCTAATAAAATAATTAATTTGTTCATTTTTAAGTGAGGTTAACCAAGCCAAAAATGTTAGTGTTTTTAGTTTAATACCTGATTCTCTTTTTCTTTAATTTTAATTACTCTAAATTCACCGCTCCAATTTATCTCTGTTCCAGTTCGAGGTATTTACTGCGGCTTCATAGGTGGTTTGTAGAAAGTCATACAAGGTCTTTTCTGGA
This sequence comes from Chondrinema litorale, assembly GCF_026250525.1. Taxonomy (GTDB): domain Bacteria; phylum Bacteroidota; class Bacteroidia; order Cytophagales; family Flammeovirgaceae; genus Chondrinema; species Chondrinema litorale. Next base: position 3,331,676 of record NZ_CP111043.1, on the reverse strand, counting down.
TTTGCAGCAGTTCTAACATCTTCGTATTTCAAGAAAAACTCACCCATTTCTGCGCTATAAAATGCTTCTTGGGGTAATACTTTTTGCTCTCCAAAGCTTGCATCGCTTGGGTAAGCGTAAGCATAAAAAGCCGGTGCAGGAAAATCTTTGGAACCAGGCCAGAAACCCGCACTACTCACTTCTTGAGAATATGCTTCTTGCATTACATCTAGCGGCATGTTAGGCATACCACCTTGATGTAGCGGAGCCGAATTACCAGAAAAACGAGTAACGGCTAAGTCAAAAGCACCCCAAAACAGATGTACCGGACTGGCTTTGCCTATAAAATCCGACCTAAACTGATTAAAAACACAATTGGCTTTTAACATGGCTTGCCAGAGCTTGTTCGCTGCCTGTGGATCATAAGATTTGTTGATCGTATTTTCTGCGAAAGGGATAGCAGGTTCCATTTCATTTGGACTTGCATGAATTTTAACATCGATACCCAGACTTAAAAGTTTCTCAAATAACTCTTTATAAAAATCGGCTACTGTTCTTGGCGACAAATCCATGGCAACAGTCTCTGTATTAGAACATGTAATGAGCAATTTGTGCTGTTTAAAATCGAAGTCTATTTGAAACATGCGACCTTGATACGGAATTGCATGTGTAGAAAAACCATTTGCAGTAATGTAGAGTGTTGCATGCCAAGAATGATTTTGCCAAGGCATTGTTTTTAGGCGGATTTTACCCACAATTTGAATCCACTGGTGAAGTGTTTCCAGTGTGTCTTGCATTTCAGTAAAATTCAGGATGGGCCAAGGAGAAGTTGAATTGTTCATGGTAACTAGGTTTATGTAATAATGAAGTTTAGGTTTTATTAAAAATAGGCTAAACTTTCAGGAAAGGCAATACATTACTTATCTCCATAAAAAAAGCGCTCCACTTTCCAGCAGGGCGCATTTCTAATTTTATTTTAGCAGAAATTATAAACCTAATATTCTGCGGTTCATTTCTTCATCTGCACCAGTTCCAGCAAAATCGTCAAATGCTTTTTCTGTTACTCTAATAATATGATCTGAAATAAACTGAGCACCTTCTACAGCACCTTGCTCTGGGTGTTTTAAGCAGCACTCCCATTCCATTACTGCCCAGCCATCGTAATCGTACTGAGTTAGCTTGCTAAATACTGCGCTAAAATCAACTTGGCCATCACCTAAAGAACGGAATCTACCCGGACGGTTCACCCAGTCTTGATAACCACCATAAACACCAGATCTACCAGTTGGGTTAAATTCAGCATCTTTTACGTGGAACATCTTAATTTTTTCGTGATAGATATCGATGTTATCCAAATAATCTAAGCACTGTAAAACATAGTGGCTCGGATCGTAAAGCATATTTACTCTGGTGTGATTGCCAGTAGCTTCTAAGAATTTTTCGAAAGTAACACCATCGTGCAAGTCTTCTCCCGGGTGGATTTCGTAACATAAATCTACTCCTTGTGCATCGTACTCATTTAAGATTGGTAACCAACGATTAGCCAATTCTTTAAAACCAGTATCTACCAAACCAGCAGGTCTCTGTGGCCACGGATACATAGTTGGCCAAAGCAATGCACCAGAAAAAGAAACAGATACATCTAAACCAAGATTACGGCTTGCTTTTGCCGCATATTTTAATTGTTGAATTGCCCATTCAGTTCTTGCTTTCGGATTTTTATGATACTCTGCCGGAGCAAATCCGTCGAACATTTCATCGTAAACCGGATGTACTGCTACTAACTGCCCTTGTAAGTGAGTAGAAAGCTCTGTAATTTCCATTCCGTGTTTTCCAACAATCCCTTTAATTTCATCACAGTAGTCTTTGCTTTCAGCAGCTTTTTTCAGGTCGATAGCACGGCTATCCCAGGTAGGAATTTGCACACCTTTAAATCCAATACTTGCAGCCCATTCGCAAATGCTATCTAGCGTGTTAAATGGCGCTTCATCACTTAAAAATTGTGCTAAAAATATTCCCGGTCCTTTAATTGTCTTCATTTTTGTCAGTTAATTGTAGGTTAGATTTATTTCTTAGTGTTATTTAATACTTTTAATATTTCACGTAAGGATACCACTTCTTCTCGCTTGTGTTCGCTTCTACTACCGTTTTAATAAAAGCCATTCCTCTTACGCCTTCGTCTACATCTGGAAAGTCGAGGTATTCTTCAGCAGGTTCTTGCCCAGCTAACTTTGCCTTTAAGGTATAAATAAAATTGAGATAAACATTAGCGAAAGCTTCTATATAACCCTCAGGGTGGCCTGCAGGAGTTCTAGTGTGTAAGCTCGCACTTCCAGAAATTGGACCTACAGCAGTTCTAAGTATTTGAGTGGTATCAGGTGTTTTATAGATCAATGTATTTGGTTCTATCTGATGCCAAGTTAAGCCGCCAGTTTCACCATAAACCCTGATGTTGAGGTTATTCTCCTCACCAACACTAATTTGGCTAGCATGTAAAATACCTTTTGCACCATTATTAAAATGTAGCAATACATTTCCATCATCTTCTAATGTTCTGCCGCCAACAAAACTGGTTAAATCAGCACACATCTCTGTAATTTCTAAACCAGAAATATACTCAGCAAGATTGGCTGCGTGGGTTCCAATATCGCCCATACAGTTGGCAATACCTGCTTTAGAAGGATCAGTCCGCCAAGAAGCTTGCTTTTGCTCTGTATCTTCCAAGCGATCGCTTAACCAACCTTGCGGATATTCTACCACTACTTTTCTTATTTTACCCAGCTTTCCTTCTTTAATCATGGCTTTTGCCTGTTTTACCATTGGATAACCTGTATAGTTATAGGTAATACAAAAAGGAAGTCCGGTTTTATGAACCAATTCGCGTAATTCTTGCGCTTCTTCTATAGTAAAAGCAAGAGGTTTGTCGCATACTACAGGGAATCCATTTTCCAATGCCATTTTAGCTGGCGCAAAATGCATATGATTAGGAGTTACTACAGAGACAAAATCCATTCTTTCGCCTTCTGGTAATTCTTTCTCCTTCAAAATCATTTCGTTATAATCTGCATATACCCGCTCTGGTGGCAAATAAAGTTCTTCACCCGATGCTTTGGATTTTTCCGGGGTACTACTAAAAGCACCACATACTAGTTCTACTTGACCATCTATAGTTGCAGCTCTTCGATGAACACCGCCAATAAAAGCGCCTATTCCTCCTCCTACCATGCCCATTTTAAGTTTTCTCTTCATATTTATCTATTGCATTTAAGATTTTTAAAGTTTTCGGCTATCTATAAAAGTATAAGTTTTTTTAGAAAATCATTGTAAATTTTCTCTGAATCTGCATATAACTTATCCGAAATTTTGTAACTTAAATTAGGCTTAATGCCTTCCTATGTAAGTACATTTAACATTATTTTTTTTACTATTAATTTCAGAATATTTAGATTTAGAAATTATAAATTTAGAATAACAACAAATCGATTTTAACTATGGAAATGAAAATTAATCGCTCCAGGCTATTCCTGGGAAGCTGTACTGCGCTTATTGTAACCGCAATGACCTTTGCAATAAGAGCAGGCATCTTAGAAAAACTAGGAGTAGAATTTGAGCTATCAGATACAGAACTAGGCTACATTACATCAATGGCATTCCTTGGCTTTCCAATAGCCATGATAATTGGAGGTCCACTTTACAACACCCTCGGACCAAAAAAAATAGGATATATAGCATTTTTTAGTCATATAATCGGCTTGGGTTTAACCATGCTTTCTCAAGGATTTTGGGGATTATTTGTTTCTACTTTCTTTGTTGGCTTTGCAAATGGTATGGTAGAAGCAGCCTTTAACCCACTTATTGCCGACATGTTCCCAGAAAAGAAAACTACTATGCTAAACCGTTTCCACGTTTGGTTTCCTGGTGGTATCGTAATAGGTAGCTTGGTTTCTCAGGTAATGTCTGATATGAGCTGGCAATCTCAAATTGGTGTAATGCTTATTCCTACATTAATTTATGGCATCATCTTCTTTGGACAAAAATTCCCAAGCCATGTGAGCGATATTTCTACCTCATCTGCTACTAACCTTAAAGCCATGATGAGTCCACTATACATATTTATGATCTTATGCATGTTTTTAACAGCTACTAGTGAGCTTGGAACCACACAATGGGTTGAGCGTTTGTTAGGTAATGCTGGTGCAGAGCCTTTATTAGTATTAGCACTTGTAACGGGTTTAATGGCTGTAGGAAGGTTCTTTGCCGGCCCGATTGTACATAAGTTAAATCCTACCGGTTTGTTACTAGCATCTTCTGTAATTGCATTTATAGGCATATATCTATTAAGCATTGCCGAAGGAAATATGACCTATGTAGCAGCTATTGTATTTGCAATTGGAGTATGTTATTTCTGGCCTACAATGATTGGCTTTATTGCAGAGTATATTCCTAAATCAGGTGCATTTGGTATGTCTATTATGGGTGGAGCTGGTATGTTTGCGACTTCTGTTTTCCAACCAATTATAGGAAGCTGGTTAGATAGTAACAGAGAACAAGCTAAAGCTTTAGGACTAGATGGCCAAGCCGCAGAACTCTTTGCAGGACAAGAAACGCTGAGTAATATTACAATTTTACCTGCCATTTTAATTGTGGCATTTGCCGGACTATTCTTTTATATAAGAATGAAGAAGAAAAAAGAAGTTGCAGCTACTCAAACTGCATAATTAAGATAAGATTCAATTTTAATGAAAAAGCTGGCTCACCGCCAGCTTTTTTTATATACCACCACCCAGTTTTTTAATATGCTCTTTCAGTAAAGTTTCGTTGTGCTCACTTCGCTTTCTCATTTTTTCAATTCTTACTTCCATCTTCTGCACAATTTCCTGATGTTCTTTCAACATCGTTTTTGATTTGCTTATCCCGCTTTCTATTTGATTTACTTCATTGCTTATATCGAAACAATAACATAATACAGAAGCTAACTCATTTTGATTTCCCTGCACAGGCAGAAAGTGGACTTTCAAGTAAATTAATTTTCGCTCTGTATTTAAAAATTCAAACCTATCGATGTAAACGCTTTGGTCTTTGATGTTTTCTATGATCTTAGTTAGATTGAAATGCTGAAAGAATTTACTGATGTGTTTACCAGTTACTTCTGTTTTAAGCATGCCCACTTCTAGTCGGAGCGCATCACTCATATTAATCACATAGCCATCTGTATTAATCTCGAAGTTATAGCTATTCTGAAAAGCTTCTAGATAAGACTCTGTTTCTTTTTTCTGCCTGTTAAGTTCTTCTTGTGTTGCCAAGAGCTCTTCCATATTTTGGCGCATTTCTTCTTCTTGAGCCTGTAATTTTTCTGCATTTTCGTTCGCCTCTATCAACAGTTCTTTTGTGCGAATACTATTCTCAGTATGCATAATGGTAGAAGAAATACTCTCACAAAGTTTTTGCACAAACTCTATCTGAAAATCTTTTAACTTATGGAAAGATGAAATCTCTAGCATTCCATTAGTATTATCGTTGGCTGTAAGCGGCATAATTAATAATGTTTGAGGCAAACCATCGCCTAAGCCAGAGGTAATGTGTAAATAATCTTTGGGGATTTTTTCTAGATACACCATCCTTTTTTCTCTAAATGCCTCGCCCAAAAGACCTTCTCCTATCTTAATTTTACCTTCCTGATAGCGCAAATTATCATAAGCATATTTTGCCTTAAGTATTAATTCATCACCATCATAATTCTTCTCCAATAAATATATTGCGCCCTGCACTGCATCCAGATACTTTACAAGGTTAACAATAATAGCTTCTGACAAACTGGTAATATTCTCACTTTTTTCCCTTAAAATGTCAGAAAAGTAGCCAATACCTTCTGTAATCCAAGCTCTTGTTTGAGTATCGTCTGCAACTTTATTTAAATTCTTTTTTAATGAATCTGCGGCATCTCCTAACTTACCATATTTGTTAAACGCGACTTCTTCTATATTATAATTGCCCTTGCTTGCTTCGGTAATAAACTTGCATAACATACTCATTTCATCTACTATATTGTTAATAGAATCTCTAAGCGGTTTTAGTTCATCATTATGTGATTCTAGCTTTTGGGTTGGTTCACCAGAAGCGATTTTATGCAATGTTCTAGATAATGTAGTAATCCGCTTTTCTAGAACTGAATTGTATTTTTTTAGGCTAACTATACCTATAAAAATTAATACAAATGCACTTAAAATACTCAATATAATTAGCTGCTGATATACTTGTATATATTGTTCTCTGGCAAGTGCAATTTCTGCATCTTTAATTTTAATGAGCCTGTCTAGTAATAAGAGAACTTCATCTGAAAGTATGTCTAACTGGTTTATGGCAATTTTGCGATCTGTTAACTTTTCGTAGGTTAAGTTATAAATTGAAGGATAGGTTTTTTCGATAAGAGCTTCTTCTGCTTTTATCCTATTGGCTTTTATTTCCAGATCGTAGACATAAGAAACCGCATTCTTGTTTTCCCACTGTTGGGTGTAATAGAGCAGTTTGTTTAATGCGGCAGGTATATGGCCATTCCATATAACATCCCGCTTCAGCTTAAAATCATTATCTCCTGTAAGCAGAAAGTTATCTAAGGTACCAACACTTTTGGCAAGGTAAACTTCAATCTGGCTACATAGTTTTTCGGCGGGTAAAGAGTTGCTAATTACCTGTTCATACCTTTTGCCCGCCTCTTTAAAAGAAAGCACAAAAAGCGAAATAAAAGCGATGCTGGTAACAATTAACAATGTGATAATTATACCAACTCTACTGAGCAATGAATTCAGGTTTATAAAAAATACCCTGTTTATATTTGGAAAGGTCATAAAAAAATACCTTTATTTAAAGTAAGGCATCTTTGTGCCTTACAGAGATAATTTGAATATTTGCCGCGTGAAATTTATTATTATATAATGGATAGCACACCAAAAAATTGTGATATTTAAACAGGGAAAATTAAACTATGAGTAGTGGTAGCGAACACGAACCGAAAACTGCAAGCAGTAACAAAGCCATTGATAATCTGATTGATAATATTACCGGGATGATTGAAACTTATGTGGCTCTCGCCCAACTCGAAATTAAAAATGGCATTGCACATAGTCTTACATACATTATTCTGGCTACTGTTCTTATTTTCTTTTTATCATTTGCAATTTTCTTTTTTAGTCTGGCAGTGGCAGTGGTTATTAACAACCTAAGCGGAATTAACTTTCTGGGCTATTTTGTAGTTTCCCTATTGTATATAGCATTTTTAATATTAATTATCTCGCAACGCAAGAATATAAAAGCCAGAATTGATCTGGTAATTTCAGAAAGAACAAATAAAAACGACTGAGACTTTTGAATAAAATAGATACTTCAGACAGAAAACAGGTTTTACTCGATCAGGCAAAAGTATATCAAAAACACATTAGAGATAATGTAAATGATATATATGACAATGTAGAAAGTAAAGGAAAAAAAGTATTGGTAATTGGCGGTGTGCTTGTAGCAGCTTATAGCATTCTAGATTTAATTATCAGGTTTAGGAAAACACACTACCACCCAGAACCTGAAAGGCATATAGAATACAGAGATGCTGAACACCCTCCGGTAGATACCAGACCTAAAAAAGAATCTTTTATAATTAAATCGATAAAAGAATATATAGCTACATTTTTACTTGCACTGGCTCGCCAAACTTTAACAGAGGTAATAGAGGCAATTAAGAATAAAAAAGACGATAGCGAAGTAGAAACTGAAGATTAATGTTAGTGGATTTGGTACGTTGTTCTAGCGCTCTTTTTTTCGTCTAAAATCTTTACGTCTTTTTTTCCAGAACTGGAAAACAGTTTTCCTTCTGTCTTTTGGAGGTTTTTCGTTGCTGAACCCAACACTGTGTTTTACACCACTAAGTAGCGTTTTAGCCCAATAATTAAAGATAGATTTACTTTTATCTCTTTCAGCATAAATTTTACCTCTTTTTAAGAAAAGGAAACGCGGGTTCTTAGACTTTACAAGCACGTTGGCAAACATGGTAAGCAAACTCTTTATTTTACCTTCTTTCTTAGGTTTTGCATCTCTTTTAAGTAAAGCTACATTTAAATCTTTGTAGTAAAACCTCATTATACCATCTGCATATTCTTCATCGGCTTGTACCTCGAAAGAAAGTCTTCTTAGCATACCAGAATTTACTTTGAGGCCAGCTACATTTTCGAGCATTGGATTAATTGCTCTCAAATCCATTGGCTCCAACGAACCCTGAAAAGTAAAACTATTATTTTCGTTGGCTATCGGAATTAAAAAGGCAGCTTCTATCCTTCCCTCACCCATTAAAAATGCATTGGTAAATAACTGAACTGCGGCTCCATTGTTAATTAGAGCTGTATCATTCGTAATGTTGAAAGCATAAGCATTCAAGTTCTCAAAATATAATTGCCCTGGTGCTTTACCGTCTGATGCCAGCTCTTCATAAGTAAGCTTAGAGTTATAAAGGTTTACTGTATCGAGCTTTACATAGGTTTGCATATTTCGCAAAAACTGTTGAGGCATTTGCGGTCTGTGTCCGAATCTCTCTGGCGGTCTTTTATCTCTGTAGACATAAGCATCTAGCCTGTCTATATTAAACTGGTCTGCAACTATCGCATCTTTAGAAAGAAAATCATCAAACTTAAAGTTTTCTAATTCTATTCGATTTACCTTAAAGTGCATCCAGTCTATTTCGTGACCAAAAAGCTCGGCAATGGTATTTTTTGCAATTTTTGGTTTAAAATCAAGATTGTTTACATACACCAGATTTCTACCAGTACTTATTCCCAATTCACTGGCTTTAAACTGATAAATACTATCTGGCATATCTAGCGCATAATCGTTTAAACCAATATGAATATCATCTGAAAGCATAAACCTAGTGTAGCCTTCATCTTCTACCAGTGTATTAAGGTTTGTAATGTTGGTAAATAATCTGTCGAAATTAAAGTAAGTACTTTCCTTACCCTGTGGATGTATTCCTATTTCTATCTCAGCATCTTCAAACTCAAAGTTTCCTATTTCAATTCCATCAAAAATCTTATTTAAAGTACTATCTAGCTTAATTGTGCTAAACCTTTTTTCTGGTGGTGGAGCTTCGCCATTTGGATGTAGTACTACTCTAAATTTTGGTTTCTCTAGCGTGATATCCTCAACTTTAAGCGAATTTTCAAATAAAACTTTACCTAGGTCAAAGCCTTCTAGCGTGAATTCTGGAGTATAAATATCCATTAGGTTTTTACGCTCTGGATTTGCCTCCATAAAATTAAAATCTGCCCAGTTTTTTGGTGCATAGTGCACAAATGTGCCGTAAAACTCCTGTGCAGAAGATGAGTAACCTATTTCGCTAGCTCGAATAGAATGCCACTTATCTGGAAGCCTGTGGATATAGTTTTTAATATTTACTTGTACATCTGTAGAGAATAAAAAGCGATCGTCACGAATGCCTTCTAGAGAATCTATTCTAAAATCACTTAATGCAATATCTAGTCGGTTTGTTTTTACATTTTGATTAATACTATTACCTGCAATTTGCTCCCAGTTTAAGTTGCCCTGGTTCAAATTCATCCTTTTAATCTCAACTACTTTAAAAACCTTTAATGCAGCGTTGTATAGCATTTCGGGTTTAAATGCTGGTTTATTTTCTGCTACCTGCTCAGAGTCGTCTATCTTTTCACCTGCACCAGCTTGTTTCTGCATGGTTTTTAAATCCATTACCGGATTATTCACCAGCAATTCTCTTACATATAACTCTTTATCGATATAAAGTCTTTCCCAATCAACACCATCTAGCCTAAACTCTGGTATCGCCATGTTGTATTTGTTGGCATCTTTATCTCGCCTGCCAATTGCAGATGGCTGAATCAAAATGTTATACACATAGAATGACTCGGAAGACATAGAAATCCCTAAACTTTTAGCTTCAAGAATATGGATACTATCTGGCAAATTGATAAAGTAATTTTGCGCGAGTACTTCTACATCACCTGTTAACGGCAATACATGGTCTGCAAGTAATTCAGTACTATCTAACTCAAAATCCTTTACACAAATCTCTATGTTTCGCGCGCTTATAACTTCTCTGGTTCTTTCTGTAACTCTTGCCAGTGAATAAAAACCATCTGATACAGATACCGCAGCGATATTAAATTTTTGAATATAATCGTGCAGCTTGGGTTTCCACTTATAAAGGTTTTCTTCATTAAGCTCAATAATTTCGCTCGGATTGATCTCTTGTTTCGCTAAGGCAGAATCTTGCTTATTTTTAGAAGAAACAAAGTGGAAAATATTAGGCTTTTCTATATTGAAATAGTCTATCTCATATTTCTGGTCCCTAGCCATTTCATTAAAATTGAGTCCGCCTAACTCAAAACCTTTTAATCTGATATCGAAAATGGTTTTAACATCATCGATATTATCTACTATAAAATTTCTGTTCCTATTTGCAGGTGTATACCAAGTTTCTCCTGCTTTTATCAAAGAATCTTCACTAGAAATTACCAAGTCGTTTATTGCCACATAGTGAATACTATCTGGTAAATAATAAGCCAGTTTTTTAGATCTGATTTCTACTTTTTGAGAAAAGAAAATGGCAGAACTATCTGAATGTAAATCTGGCGATAAGCGAAATTTTTCCAGATCTACAAAAGTATCTTCCATTAAGATTCTATCGACTGTATCTGACTGGCACTCAGCGTAATTAAAATGAGCCTCATTAATATCAACTGTATTGATATTTACATATCTAAAAACTGATTTTACTTGTTGGTAAACTTCTTCTTTAATTAGGGAATCTCGATCTATTTTTTGTAATGAATCTTGAACAGTAAGAAGTCTTAGAGAGTCTTCTGTTAGCTGTTCTAGAGAATCGTAATAGTCGAACAGGTAAGTTGTAAATGATACATTTTTTAATGTGGTATCTCCTTCTGTTATCGGGACATCATTAGCACCAGGAAATCGCTCTTGTATTTCTTTAACTTCTGCAAGCACCAAACTATCCGACACGATTACTACACTATCTATCGTTTCTGGCACCAGTTCTTCTATTGCAGTTGAGTCTAAGTCGAAAATTTCTTGCGTGGCAATAGTATCTGGAAATGTTTCAAGCTTAATTTTTTGTATTGAGTCTAATTTGTTTTGAAGTGCAATTCTTTTTGCAAGATTCACAAAGTGATTTACTTCTAATCTTGGTCTGTTTACTCGAAATGTACTAACATTTAAAGTTTTATTGAGGTAGGCATTCCAAATATCTAAACCCGTAAACTCTACCCTGGATAGGTAGAAATTCATTAATTTATCTTTGCCAAGCTTGTTAAGTTCTTTAGTTGTAATTCCCTCATTTCTTGGAGAGATTAACACATTGTTGCAATAGGCATATCTTCTATTGCTAGAAATACCCATTTCTAAAGCTTGCAAACGATGTATGCGATCTGGTAAATCGGCAACATAATTTCGTAGTAAAAGCTCAAAGTCATCAGCAAAAAATCGGTCTTTTCTATCTGCCCAAGAGTCTTCGTCAAACCAAACATTATCTAGGTTTAAAGAAAAGTTTTCTACCTCTATATCCATTCCTGGAATATTAAAATACAAAGAGGCACTATCGAAATTTACTTCTCCGACCGTAACAGACTTTATAAATTTACCTATACTTTCATAGGTTAAAGCAGCATTATTTGCATCGCTCTGATTGTTAGTTTTAACAACCCGCGCATCTATAACAGGCTTATTAATTAAGATACTTTTGGCAATTATAACCGAATCGAAATATGCCCTACTATAGTCAAGACCTCCCATAGTTAGCTCTGCCAAATGAAAATTCATAGTTCGATTGAGCAGAGAATCTTGATCTAGTGGTAAAACTTTTAAGCCTTGCAAGTACAGTTTTTCGCCAGAAACTGAAGCTTGTAACTTTTCAAAATTAATTTGATAGCCCTGCTTTTGCAGTTTCATTTCGTTTTTACCCAAAGTGCAATGGATGTCATCTACATAGAAAGGTTTACCATCAATCAACTGTGACGTTGAGTCTACCTGAAACCCATTGATTTCCAGATTAATATCATTTAAAGCATATTCAACTTCAGATGTATCTGTATAACTAATATTGGCATGCTCTAGAATAAAATGCTCAACTCTAAAAAGGTTGAGGTAGCCAGAAATTAGAAAAAAGAGATCGTTTGTATTTTTTGCTTGCTCTGTATTACGAGCAACTTGTGTATCTGCTTTTAACTTTACATTAGGATTTATGATGTGAAAATCTTCAATTCGCCATGTTTTTTTAAACCAGATATCTTTTAAAGAACCGGCTTTCATCTCAATTTCAGGAATACTTAACTCGTAAAGTAACTTGTATTCTTTACCGCGTACTCTAAGTTGCTCAAGCCGCTGTTCGTTAAGCTTAAATGTTAAATTATTGATGTTAAACTCCTGAGTGAATAGAGAAAAACTGCCTTTTTCAAAATCAAGTTGGTATAAACCGTCACTTTTGAGCGCAACCACTTCTTTGAGCAGTCTCTTTATAATGTCGTCTGAATAATATTTAAAGATAAGTTGCAGGCTGACAGCAATAATCAATAACACACCTAGAAAACTACTAAACCAGCGCAGTCTTTTGTTTTTACTAGCCGATTTCTTTTCTGTTTTCTGAGTATCTCCCTGATTATTATTTTGTATGTCTGAGTGTTCATTATCAAGCTCACTCATATAAAATTTTAGTGTTTAGCCTACCTATTCTCTTGTTTGGGAAATCAAAAGTACAATAATAGCAATTATCAGCACAAAGCTCATAATTACATCCAAATTTGCCTCTTTAAAATCCTATTCTGTCAATATTCTTTGCCGTTGAGGTCAAATCTAACAATTACTCCTCTTTTTTGTAGTTTTTCCAGAATTTGAAGTAAGATATCTCTTTCTTTACTTCCATTTTCGTATGGGTTACCATTCACGGCTAACAAGGTTAACTGATTGAGATCGAGTATCTCTGTCGGAAATGCAACAATTTGGTTGTGGGCAATATTTAATTCTTTGAGATTTTCTAATTTTAGTATAAAACCGGGAAACTTCGCTAGCAAGTTGTTCTGCAAATGCAAATATTTTAGTTGATTTAGCTTGGCAAAGTCTTCTGGTAATGTAACTATTCTATTATTGTGGGCATATAACTCTTTTAACTCAGGCATATTCGCTATGCTCACTGGCAATCTGTCTAATTGATTATAAGAGAGATATAGTACTTCTAGCTTGTTTAAGTTGGCAATTTCAGAGGGCACTTCTTTTAAATGGTTGTAGTAAATATCTAACCAAATGAGGTTTTCTAGCTCCAATACTACTCTTGGAAAAACCTGCATATCATTTTTGTATAACATCAGGCTTTGCAAACTATCGAGCTGCTTTAAGCTTTCGGGTAAATCTTCTAAATGATTTTCTGGTACTACTAGTTTTTTTAGGTTTTGGAGCAAAGCTATTGACTCAGGCACATACACCAAATTACATGATCTTAGTGTGAGCGTTTCTAAGTTTTTGAGCTTTTTAAAATCGTTAGGCTTAATAAAAACTTTATTATAACTCAGATTAAGCACTTTTAACTTTTTTAGTCTTTTAAGTCCTTTTAAATCTTTTATATCATTTCCACTCAAATTAAGTTCTTCCAGATTTTTCAGTTTCTTCACTTTTTTGGGAAAACGACTGAGCTCATTTCTACTTAAATCAAGTTTTTTAATACTTGTATTTTTTTTGAATTTTAGTCTTGACTGATCATTCTCTAAAAGATTTCTACTTAAAGAAAGATCTTCAAGTTTACCCAGATTTTCTATACCATTTGGAACTGTCTTAAGATCGTTTGCATCCAACTCTAACTCTGTTATTTGCTTTAATTCTGGCATTGTAAGCTCAGAATTTTCGCCTAGTTTATTCCCTGAAAGATTGAGATGTTTAAGCGTTGCTAAGCTCAATAGAATTGAATCAAAATCTTGTAACTGATTACTTCTTAAATCAAGACTTTTAATTTGCTTAAAGTTTGATATTTCTTTTGGATAAGCAGTATAAGCTGCACTTCTCAAATGAAGTTCATCAACTGTATCAGCTTGATTATTTTGGAGTACCAAAGCATTTTCTATTTGATTAATAGAATCTCTACGCGCCATACCTGCCAAATACTTTGCTCTTTGTTGCTTTGCAAGCTCTTCTCTAACTGAATCTACTTCTTTATTTTCTCTTGCATTGATTAAAGAATCTCTTCTAGCCTGTAGATAAAAAAGAATAGAATCTGCTTTTGCTTTATAGCTTTTTACTTCGCTGTTCTTTTGTTTTCTGTAATGCTGAGCTTCTGCTTTAGAAAAAAATAAAATGGATAGCGCTAAAAAAAATAGGTATTTCATAAAAATGTAATTGAAAGAAATCAAATATAACTAATATTTTAGTTATGCCATTTTTCAATTAATTTTTCTTACTCAATTTGCAGCGTAACTTCCAATTCACCTTCATTAGACTCAATGTCTTTTGCATAAATTCTCAAATATCTTCTACCAACCCCAATTAAAGTATCTAATTCAAAAGACGTATTAATTTCAAATTGTTGAGTTTCTTCTAATCCTTCTCCTGTATTATCTACATCAAACGCATATATTTCTGTTGCAAAATAATCTCCCACTCCAACTCTCACAATTACAGTATCAAGTACATGATCACTTGTTACTTCACCTAAAACAGTTAATATTTCGCCTGTAGTCATTTCAATAAAATCCTCATTTGGCTCATTTAAAGCGATTAGCGGACTATTATTTTCAATCCTAAAAGAGGAATTTAATTCTTCTGAAATGTTATTTAGCTCATCGTATAATACTAGAGAAAAGTTGTACAATCCACTTTGAGCAGAAGTTGGCAAATCTATTTCTCTAAAAACTTCTGTTGACGTTCCTTTTAGAGCTATTTCAAATTGATCTTCTTCCCATGGGTAAATACTATATAAAATATCAGAAGTATTATTTTCAATATTTACAGGTTCAACAGTGGCGAGCATCCCGTTGAGTTGCACATTGTCACTAAACGTTCCTTTAATTACAAAACTACCCGGAATTACAAGTGGAATATCTTCATTAATTTCAATATCAAATTCCTCTGTAACTGAGTTATAGGCCAGTAATTGGAAACTATCTGCTTCTATAATTGGAGCCTCATCGTCATCAGGTACACAAGAAAAGCTAAAACCGATAATTACAAGAGTTCTAAGAACTTGAAGAGAAAGTTTATGTATGTTTTTCACTAGCGGCATATTGGGAAATTATATATTCTTTTCGCAAAAAATTGAAATCTGAATATTTTTCAACATCAACTATAAAAAGCTGGTTCAAACAATTGAAAAAGCCTATTCAAAATTAAATGCAGAGCAAATATATAGCATTATTCGAATTCGAGATATGCCTTACCAAGATTCGCGATAATATCTCCGGCACTCATCGCTGTCATGCTTAATTCTTTTGCCGCAAAATCGCCTGCCATGCCATGCAAGTACACTCCGATTCTTGCAGCATCATAAGGTTCGTAACCACTTGAAAGTAAGGCAGCAATAATTCCTGTAAGCACATCACCAGAACCACCAGTAGCCATTCCCGGATTACCTGTGCTATTGAAATATACAGTTCCATCAGTATTACAAATGGCAGTATATGCACCTTTTAACACCGTAACCACCTGATTTTCTTCACAAAATTTTTGAAGTTTTTGAATCTGTTCGAGGCTATTTTTACTTTTTCCTGCTAATCGCTCAAACTCTTTTGGATGTGGTGTAAGAATGCTATTTGCCGGTAGTTTTTTTAATAAATCAGGTTCTTTTGCTAGAATATTTAATGCATCCGCATCGAAAACAGAGGGTCTTTCTAGTTTCTCTAGCAAAGTTTTCATCATTTTCCTAGTTTGCATACTCGTTCCAATTCCCGGCCCTATGGCTAATGCTTTGTAACTTTCTATATCTGGAACCTCGGTAAGCACTTCTTGATGAATATCTGTAAGACACATAGCTTCGGGAATGGCAATTTGAATAATTTCAAAAGCACAAGCAGGAACAAAAGCGGTTAACAATCCGGCACCGCTTTTTAGAGCAGCTTTAATTGAAAGTTGAGCAGCACCAAATTTCCCTTTACTTCCAGCCATTATTAGTAAATGCCCATAAGTACCTTTATGAGAAAACCTGCCTCTCGATTTAAATTTAGAGGCGATAAATTCTTTATTGAGATAATAATAATTAGACTCTGTTTTTTCAATTCCTTCTGCTAACAAACCAATATCTGTAAGCTCCCAATTTTTAATATACCTTTCATTTTCAACAAGTAAAAAGGCTAGTTTAGGTAACTGAAAACTCAAAACCTCATCAGCCTCTATCTTTATTTCATCATCATTTATATCATCACAATACAGTCCAGATGGTATATCTATTGAGACCACAGTCGCTTCACTTGCATTAATTTTACTTACTACATCAGCGGCAATTCCTTTTAAAGGGCGAGAAAGTCCTGAACCAAAAATGGCATCAATTATTAAATCATCTTTATGTAAATCTGGAATACCTCCTATTGTATAAATACTCATAGGCTCATCGATTTTGCCTAATCGAGCTTCGTTTGTTTTAAAATCTTCAGAAGCCTTATCAGAAAACCTTACAATAAAAGTTTCTGCGTTTATACTCCACTGAAGAAGCATTCTTGCTACTGCTAAACCATCTCCACCATTATTGCCAACTCCGGCAAAAATCCTTATTTTTCTTTGGGATTTTTCTGTTAAATTATATTTTTTAATAAGCCAATTAGTGAACCTTTCTGAAGCTCTTTCCATTAAGTCAATAGATAGAATGGGTTCATGTTCTATGGTATAATTATCTAGAAAACGAGTTTGTTTAGCACTTAAAATCTTCATAATTATATGAATCAAATTTTGGCGGAATTGTTAAGTAAGTTAAAAATTCAACAATAAAAAGCCGCAAGTTATTAGTTTCAATAATTTGTACTTATTTTTATCTTTGTAGTAAATGTTGTCTTCGGAATGATATATTACTTTCGGCCAAAAGAGGATGACTTTTTAAGAAGTATTGCAACAAGCTTCGGTACTTGTATTTAAATTTATCAATATTATGAGCACAATTTCAGCAGTATTATTATTTGGAATGCCAGGGGGATGGGAAATGTTTATCATTATCTTCGTTGTCCTGTTGTTATTCGGTGCGAAAAAAATCCCTGAACTCGCAAGAGGCCTTGGAAGAGGTATTAGAGAATTTAAGGATGCCACCAAGGAGATAAAAGACGAAATAGACGAAGAATCTAAATCAATTAAGAAAAGTGTAAACGACTAATTATAGTCGCTTAAACTGATCTACTTTTAGAAAGATTTTATCTGAAAATATTTTTTGGTAATTAGCCGAAAGTACTCAATTACTTTCGGCTTTTTTAAAATTATCACTCATTGTACTCTTCTTATAAAGAAACCCGAGACGCGCTGCAGGCTGGAGAAGTTACCTGTGTAGAACTGGTAAAGCATTATTTAAAAAACATTGCCAGTCAAAAAAACCTGAATGTATTTCTAGAAACTTTCGATACTGAAGCCCTTAGCAGAGCAAAAGAGATCGATCAAAAAATAAAGTCTGGAACTGCAGGTAAACTTGCAGGTATGGTAATAGGCTTAAAAGATGTAATCTGTTATAAAGACCATTCTTTACAGGCTTCCAGTAAAATTCTAGATGGGTTTGTTTCAAAATTTAGCTCAACAGCAGTAGAGAAAGCACTTGCAGAAGACGCTATTATAATAGGCAGACAAAACTGTGATGAGTTCGCGATGGGCTCTTCAAACGAAAACTCTGCTTTCGGACCAACAATTAACCCTCATGGTGACAACCTTGTTCCTGGAGGTTCTTCAGGTGCTTCGGCAGTAGCTGTGGCCGCTAACATGTGTTTAGTTTCTTTAGGTTCTGATACAGGTGGTTCGGTTAGGCAGCCAGCTGCTTTTTGTGGCGTTGTAGGTACTAAACCAACTTATTCAAGAATTTCTAGACATGGGTTAATAGCTTATGCATCATCATTTGATACAATCGGTATTCTTTCTCATACTACCGAAGATGCAGCTCTAGTATTAGAGGTAATTGCAGGAAAAGATGATTTTGATGCAACTGTTTCTCAAAAAGATGTTCCCGCTTACAGTAAAGTTACAAACACTGGCAAAAAGTGGAAAATAGGTTATAGTAAAGAAAGTATAGAAAGTAAGGGTTTACATCCTGAAATTAAAGAACGAATGGAAACTACCATTAACCAGTTAAAAGACGCTGGTCATGAGGTTACTATGTTCGATTTTCCTTTGCTAGATTATGTATTACCTACTTATTACATTCTTACTACAGCAGAAGCTAGTACTAACCTTTCTAGGTTTGATGGTGTACGTTACGGATATAGAACTCCTTCTGCTACAGCTTTGGAAGAGATGTATAAAAAATCTCGCTCCGAAGGTTTTGGTGAAGAAGTAAAAAGAAGGATTATGTTGGGTACTTTTGTATTGAGTGCAAGCTATTACGATGCATACTTTACAAAAGCACAAAAGGTAAGAAAGCTCATTAAAGAAAAGACGAGCGAACTTTTTGAAGAATACGATTTTATAGTACTTCCTACTACTCCTGCTCCACCATTTAAAATTGGTGCTTATAGTAAAGAAAGTGTGGTAGATTATTACCTTGCCGACCTCTTTACAGTACAAGCAAATGTGGCCGGAATTCCGGCAATTTCGATTCCTGCGGGTAAAAGTTCAGATAATTTACCTATAGGATTACAAGTGATGTCAGAAGCATTTAGTGAAGAAAAACTGTTTGAATTTGCTGCAAGTCTTGAGAAAGATCTTGCTCAATCTTACAATGTCACAGAATAATATACAATCTTTTCGTTAGATTGTTAATCTTTTGATATCCAATACTTTAATTTCAAATAATTAAACCATATATTCACGTAACTTAAACTTCTTTGGTTTAAAATCTTTGAATAAATCATGTTTAAAAGATACCTCTTTTTATTAATTTCTTTTTTACCAGTTTTTTCATCATTTGCTCAAAACACCCAGTATATAGAATCTGACAGTGTTTTTACAGTTGCTCTTCCTCCTGGTTATTTATTACCATTCCAAGAAGAAGAAGCTTATCTGACAGCAGCAGAAATTGAAGAAGAGGCAGTAAGCAGGATGTTAAAATTTGACACAACCTCTGCTTTTAATCTAGAGCAGATAGATTACAATTCCAGTTTTATACCTTCTGTATCAGATGAAGTTATCCAAGATAGACTTGCTAAAATTGAAAATGGAATCGAGCTAAACTATCACCAAAGAGTAAGATTGTTTATCGATTTTTTCTCAGTAAGAAAAAGAGAATTTACACTGAGAATGATGGCAAAGAAAAATATCTACTTCCCTCTATACGAAAAGAAGTTAGCAGAACATGGCTTACCAGACGAACTAAAATACTTATCAATTATAGAATCTGCACTTGATCCTAAAGCGGTATCAGTTGCCAGAGCAGTTGGTTTATGGCAGTTTATGTATTACACTGGTAAAATGTATGGCTTAAGTGTTTCTAGTACAGTAGATGAAAGAAGAGATCCCGAACAAGCAACAGAAGCAGCCTGTAAACATTTAAAATATCTTTATGGCAGGTTTAACGATTGGGAGTTAGCAATTGCTGCCTACAACTGCGGTGAAGGAAATGTAAAGAAAGCTCAGAGAAGAACTGGAAAGGTGAAGTTTTGGGATATTTATGAAAGACTTCCAAGAGAAACTCGCTCTTATCTGCCACAGTTTGTTGCTATGATGTATGTGATGGAATATGCTGATGACCACAATTTGATTCAAGACAAACCATATTATGCTATTCCAAAAGAAACTATTTATGTAAATCAGTCAATTGATTTGAAAAAACTGGCTGACGAACTAATGGTTTGTGAAGATGACTTGCTAGCATTGAATCCGAAATTCAAATACAATTATGTACCTGCCGGAGTTAAAAACTACCCTATAAATATTCCAGCAGCAAGATTGAGTCTTTACCTTGATAAGCAAACAAATATTTTAGCTAAAGTTAAGGCTACTGCACCTCCAAAACCTGTTTATGCTAGCCGTTCAGGCTCTGGTAGTATTTCTAAAGAAGGGAAATATTACTACACTGTAAGAAGAGGAGATGTTTTAGGCTCAATTGCTCAAAGAAACGGCGTTGGATTATCTCAACTAAGAGCTTGGAATAACATTTATAGCAATAAGATTTATCCTGGACAGAAGTTAGTAATTTATGGCAAAGGGTCAAACCCACCAAAAGTTACAGCAAGTAATACTACTCAAAGAAATACCACTACTACATCTAGTAATGTTACTGCCTCTCTACCAAAAGGGAAAGTACATGTAGTAAAAGAAGGAGACACATTATGGGGTATTTCCAACTTATATAAAGGCCTAACTGTAGAAAAAATAAAAGAGCTTAATAACCTCAAAACTAGCCGACTAAAAGTTGGACAGAGGCTTAAGCTCGGTTAATAAAAATATCTATTTTTAAAGATTAATCTTAATAGCTTTCCTTATCGTTTGGAAAGCTTTTTTCTTTTACATCTGAAATGTAATTCTGTACAGCTTCAGTCATAATAGAATACAAATCTGCATATCTTCTCAAGAAACGAGGATTAAAATCTTTAGTAATACCCAATACATCGTGTAATACCAAAACTTGTCCATCGGTATGTTTACCTGCTCCAATACCAATTACAGGAATTTTTACCGCTTCAGATACTTTCTTGGCTAATGCTGCTGGTATTTTTTCTAAAACAATTGAAAAACAACCACACTCTTCTAGCAATAAGGCATCTTCAATAAGCTTTTGTGCTTCCGCTTCTTCTTTAGCTCTTACAGTATAAGTTCCAAACTTATAAATAGATTGAGGTGTAAGACCTAAATGTCCCATTACAGGCACTCCAGCACTCAATATTCTTAATACTGATTCTTTAATTTCGCTTCCTCCCTCGATTTTTACTGCATGTGCCCCAGACTCTTTCATAATTCTAATGGCAGAGCGAAGTGCTTCTGAAGAATTTCCTTGATAAGAACCAAAAGGTATATCTACCACTACAAATGCTCTTTTTACAGCTCTAATTACTGAAGAAGCATGGTAAATCATTTGATCTAATGTGATGGGCAAAGTTGTTTCGTGACCAGCCATTACATTAGAAGCAGAATCTCCAACCAACAAAATATCTATTCCGGCAACATCTATAATTTTAGCCATAGAATAATCATAAGCAGTAAGCATAGATATTTTTTCTCCCCTATCTTTCATATCCTGTAAAATATGGGTGGTAATTCTTTTAATATTGGCTTTATGAACTGACATGTGACTTTTATTTATGTTTATGCGAATCTGAGGATTATTTACAGAAATTTCAAGGCTTTTTGAAACAGGATTTACATAAGGCTGTTTACATTTAAATTAAACTTGTATCAAACACTCTCATGCCCTATCTATTCAATAAAAACCTTCCTTTTATTAAAGAAAATTATCCCGGAAATAAATTTGAGAATGGTCAGTTTATTGGCGATTATCCAAGAAAACAACCTTCGTTTTCAACAATTCTTAAGTGGCAACTTTCTAGAAACCCGCAGAAAGAAGAAAAGAAAAATGACCATTATTCACCCAGAGTAGTTAAGGATAATAGCATTTTTGAGAATGATGATAATCAAGTAGTTTGGTTGGGGCATGCATGTTTTCTATTAAAATAGCAGGTAAGCTTTTACTTACTGATCCATGTCTTAAAGATTTACCAATTATGAAAAGAAGACATGAACTGCCTTTTTCTATTTCCGAAATAAAAAATTTGGACTACATCTTATTTTCTCATGCTCATAGAGACCATTATGATGTAGCTTCATTAAAAGAAATATTAAAAAATAATCCGCAAGTCAACTTTTTACTTCCGCTAAAACAAGGAGAGTTACTAAAAAAACTAGGTGATTATAATTTTCAAGAAGCAGCTTGGTATCAAATATTTAATACTCCTGATAACTTCAAAATCACTTTTTTACCAGCTCAACACTGGAATAAAAGAGGTTTAGCTGATTTTAATAAAACTTTATGGGGAAGTATTTTAATAGAATTTGAAAACAAAAAAATCTACTTTGCTGGAGATACTGGTTATGCTGCTCATTTTAAAGACATTAATAAATTAATTGGCCCAATGGATATTTGCTTTATGCCTGTAGGAGCTTATAAACCAGAATATATGATGGAAGCATCTCATGTTAGCCCAACAGATGCAATTAAAGGTTTTCATGAATTAGAAGGCAAGCAATTTATACCTATGCATTATGGCACTTATGATTTATCTGATGAACCCGCTGGTGAGCCTATTAGAGTTTTGAAAAAAGCTTATGAAAATGGTAAAATAAATGGGGATCTGAATATCCTTGATGTCGGAAAGCCGTATTATTTCTAATGTATTACTATTAAAAGAAATTATAAGACAATTAGTCGAATTCTATATTTTCGCACAGAATTTATTATAGAGACTAAACTTTTCAATCATTCTCTAAAGGAACAAATGCAATTATGAATTTTGAAGTTTTTCTTACATCAGAAGGCTTAATAAGTCTACTAACACTTACAATTCTCGAAATAATCTTAGGAATCGATAACATTATCTTTATCACCATTATAGCTAGTAAACTGCCTACAGATAAGAGAGATAAAGCCAGAAACATTGGCATTCTGATGGCCCTTGGTGTAAGAATACTACTCTTAATGGGAATTACTTGGATAATCGGACTAACAGACCCAATATTTAGTTTACCATTCTTAGAAGCAGTTGATATAGACCCTGATTTTAGTGGTAGAGATTTGATATTATTATGCGGAGGACTATTTCTTATTGGTAAAAGTACCGCAGAAATTCATGATAAGTTAGAAGGTGAAGAACATGAAGATAGTAATGTAGTAGCAAAGAGTCTTGTTAAAGCTGTTATTCAAATAGTTTTAATTGATATTGTTTTTTCTTTTGATTCAATTTTAACAGCTGTTGGGTTAGTTCAGGAGATTGCAATTATGATTGCAGCAGTAATTATCTCACTTTCAATAATGATGTTTGCAGCAAAAAGTATTGGGAATTTTGTAGAAAAGCACCCTACTCTTAAAATGCTGGCACTTTCCTTTTTGGTGTTAATTGGCTTTTTATTGGTAATAGAAGCTTTTGGAGAGCATGTACCAAAAGGATATGTGTATTTTTCTATGGCATTTGCTTTTATAGTAGAAACATTAAACATGAAAATGAGGAAAAATACGATTAAAGATACCCTTGTAAAAGACAAGAATTAAAGCTCGACCTTTTCTCCTTCTTTAGCTATAAAGAAACCTTTTGCCAATATAGTTTTAGTTTCATCACTTTTGATATTATGTAAAGGATTGGTATGATTCAGATGTATGAATCGTACCTTTTCTTTTTCCTCAGGTTTTAGATTACTGAATAAACCCATGCTTTCTTCTATAAATGGGTGTGGAATTTCACTCATATCTCTTCCGACAACTTCTCCATTTTTATAAAAAGAGCCATCTATATAAGCAACATCTACCTCTTTAATTACTTCAACAATACTTCTATCCCACTTGCTCCATTTATCAATGTCTGGAATAAAAAGAGCTTTTTTTGCATTTCCAACAATTATATATCCTACGGTTTCTGAAAACTCATCTCTGTGAGGAACTTGTAAAGGTGTAACTGAAATATTTTCGGTTAAGCTAACAGTAGAATCTGATTTTAAAAGATTTAGCTTAATATTATTGAGCGTAACCAACTGAGACCAAGGACCATTGTTCCTAATAAAACTATCCATTCGTGGCATAGCAAAAACATCTACTTTAGAGGTACCAATTATTTCCCTACCCAATTCCATTAAGCCTGTGTAATGACCAACATGAGCGTGAGTCAAAAAAATACCACTTGGTAGTACATCTTCAGAATTATCTAATAGTGTATTAATATTATGAAGTTGATCTTTGAAATCAGGTGTGGCATCAAACATCCAGAAATTATTTGTTTGTGGATCGACCAAACCTAAACAAGCAACCATTTTTCTTTTGGTGTTATCTTTCCATACTTCTGTACAACAAGATTTTTTGCAACCAGCTTGAGGAAAACCGGCATCTTGGGCAATACCTAAAACAACTAAATATGGATTTTTGGATTTTGTATCTTTTTGTTTATTAGTACATGATGAGTATGAAATAATAAGAAGTACTAGAAAAGAATAGGAAAACCTCATTTATAAAAAATATTAAACTAAATTTCGAACTAGAATTAATTGACAAGATCATCAATAAATACACTTTAATTTCATGAAACTATTACTAAAAATCAAATTCATTGCATTAGTAATTGCTTTAACTAGCTGTAATACCCAGTCTTCTAAAGGCGTATTTGACAGAACATTTCAACTCCAACTTTTAGCTTCTAACAGCACTCTTGCTGAGGGCCCAGCCATAGACAAACAAGGAAATATTTATTTTTCAGATCAGCCTGGAAACAAAATAAGTAAGATTGATACTACCGGAAATGTAAGTGTATTTTTACACCCAGCGGGTGTTACTAATGGAATTACTTTTGATAACAATGGAAAAATGTTGCTTTGTCAATCTGGAGCAGACAACTTTCCACAAGCCCCAAGTGCTGCTTTAAGAAGAATCGTAAGAATAGAAAACAAAGATTCAGTAACTGTACTTGCCGATATATATAATGGCAATCGATTTATAGCTCCCAATGACATTTGTGTTGACAAAAAAGGGCGAGTGTATTTTACTGATCCTTATTATGGAAAACCACAAACCGAAAAATCTCAACCAGTTAGTGGAGTTTACAGAATTGATCTGTCAGGAGAAGTTGTTTTAATAATTTCTGACTTACAAAGGCCAAACGGAATATTGATTACTCCCGACCAAAGTAAACTTTATGTATCTGATCGGGGAACTCAACAATTACATCAATATGATCTTTCTGTTGATGGTGAAGTTTCAAATGATAAAGTTATATATGATTTTTCTCCAAATAGAGGAATTGATGGTATGTGTATGGACCAATCAGGATTAATATATGGAGCTGCTGGTGAAAAAGAAACTACAGGTGTATATGTTATTGATCCAATTAAAGGTGAAAAAATAGATTATTTTCAAATGCCAGAAACCGCATTTAATGTTGCATTTACTGGTAATAACAGCAATGAACTAATAGTTGCTTCTGGAGGCAATGTTTATAAAATTAAAACCCAAAATAAAGGGATAGTTTTGCCCCATTAATTATTTAGAATTCTCATTTAGATATCTATACACAGCTTTGGCTATTTGGATATCTTGAATGACTACACCTGTTAAATCTGCCACAGTTAACTGATTTTCATTAGCTCTATGAAATGATTTATCTTTAATTACATTACCTAATTCAACAACATTACTATCTGAAATAAGACCATTAATCCAAGCCTGAAAAATTTCACCTCTACTTCTACATTGTTCTAGGCTATCAGTCACAACTAAATCAGCTTTGGCTAAGATTAAAGATTCTAGCTCATTTTTTTCTGAAGTATCAGATCCAACTGCAGTAATATGAGTACCTCTTTTTATATGTTTATCAATAAGTACAGGTTCGGCTGCAGATGTTGTGGTTATAATTAAATTGCAATTACGACCAATATCTGCTGTATCACTACTTACTGATACATTAAATCCTTTTTTATTCATCTCTACAGCATACTCTTTTGCATGCTTTTTATTTCTACCCCAAACTAACACATCTTTACAGTCAGTTACTTTTTCCAGATATTCTAATTGCTGTCTCGCTTGGATACCTGTACCAATTATACCAATTTTCTCAATTGATTTAGGTGCAAGGTATTTGGCAACTATTGCACCTGCTACAGCAGTTCTTACAGATGTTAGATAGCCTTCATCTAATAATATGGCTAAGAGTTCTCCAGTTTTTTTGCTAAAAACTAACATAACTCCATTTGCTGAAGATAATCCAATTGCAGGATTATCATAAAACCCAGAGGCTATTTTAATCACATAAACATCATCCTCATCGACATAACCATACTTAATATGTACTTCTCCAGGAGGCTCATCAAATAACATTTCTCCAACTGGTGGTACAGTTACTTTCCCTTCTGAAAAAGCAATAAATCCATTTTCAATTCCCGAAATAAGGTTAATTTGCTTTACTGCCTCCTTAATTTCTTCCAGATTAAAAATTTTAGTCATTATAATTTGACTCAAAAGATAAAACTTAAAAACTCCGAACAACTAATACTAGCAAATATATTTAATGAGTCACACTGTTTTCTATAAGATCGTTAAAATATAGAAGCCCTAAGATAAAAGATAACAAATAACCCGATACTGTAGCTATTCTTATTATCCATTCATCTGTCTTTTCCTGAGAGATATTTTTCATTTTTGAATATTTTGGTTGAAAACAATATGCTTTACTAATAAATATAACTAAAATTCTTTTCCTATAAGAAATAATAGTACATGATATCTTAAATATTTCTTATACCGTTTTTTAGAATTCCTTATTTACTTATAAGAGGATACTTACTTCAAAAAATCAAAATATTTAACATGTTTAAAATTATCCATCTTCCATTTTATTGAATTTAAAGGTAAAACGTAATAAAAGCCCATATTAAAAAACCTTTTTCAATGCTTTTTCTTACAATCTAATTCAGATAAAAAAAAAGTGGAATACTATATACAATGATTTCTATATACAATAGAATAATGCGCAACGTTATTCAGCATAGTTTTTAAGAAGCTGTATATCTTTTTTTTTACAACCTGCTTAAGTAATTCAATAAAAAATAATAAAAGCAGTTACTAATAAAAATTAATAGAAACAATAAAGCATGCTCTTTTTATTTGTTCACTTTCAATAGATATAACTGATACTAGCTACTTAAATAGGATTTTTGGTTTAAAGATTATTTCAACCTGTAATATTTTTAGAATGAAAAATTTACGATTTGCAATAGCATTGCTGTTACTTTTTTCTGTGCAGTGGGCAAATGCACAAAGATATAATGCCCGAAAACAATACTGGAGCTTAGGCGGGTCAGTAAGTATGCTTAACTACTTTGGCGACATCACTCCTTCTACTGGATTTGCAAGCATTGACTTTAAGCAATCGAGAGTTGGTATAGGATTTACAGCTGAAAAAAAAGTTGGCTCTTTTATCTCTAGTCGATACGGTATCATGTATGGCGCTATTTCAGGAGACGATTACAATAATGATTTTTATGATAGTGAAGGAGGTGGTACTGGTAGATATACAAGAAACCTTCACTTTAGAACTCGAATGGTAGAAGTTTCAGGAGCAGTAGTAATAGATTTATTTAGAAATAACAGCTATTTCTATAAAAGACCTAAAATTCCAATCCCATACTTTACTATTGGAGTTGCAGCTACTTATTTTAATCCCCAAGCTAAAACACCATACGACCTTGGAGGAACTTGGGTTAACCTTAGAAACTTACAAACAGAAGGTGTAAATTACTCACCAATAGCAATTTCAGTACCGCTTGGAGCAGGTATTAGATATAAAGTCAGTCCTAATATAGACTTTAGTGCAGAAATGGTGTTGAGATATGCATTTACAGATTATTTAGATGATGTAAGTGCAACTATTCCTGAAAATACCGAGGGGATGAGTGAATTAGCATTAGCAATGGCATACAGAGGTAGCGAAGAACGTGCAATGATGACAGAAGCATTAAGAGAACCTGGTGCAATTCAAACATCTAAAACCGCAGAACAACTTGCAGGAAAAGGTAGAGGTGGTTCTGCTACTGATATGTACCTAGCTACTACTTTCAAAATCAGTTATATAATCGGCACAAGCCGTTATACTGCAAAATATAGAGGTAGATAATTACTTCTACTTAACCAAAAAGGAGGCTAATTTCAAGACCTCCTTTTTTATTTTATTTCATCATAAAAGTCATGAAAGATATTTTCCAGTTCCTCTCTGAAACTAGATTTATCTGCAATTGAAAGAATAATCTCACAAATGTATATTCTGAATTTTTTTAATTGATTTTGTACTTCAAGTTTTTGAAGCAATTCGGCTAGCAATTCTTCAAAGAAAACGTAAAAGTTATCATCTAATATTTCATCTGTTTCTTCTTCAAAATCGCCTACTAATTCAATCGAGAAACAGATTATTTCTACAAGATGATTTGTTTTAGGATTCAACATCTCAAACTCATTAAGAATTATTGAAATTTTATCAGTATCTGGTTCAAGAAGGTTTCCTTCATCATCTTCTATGATAAACTCATCTTCAATTTTGTCTTTATATTTTTCTAAAACCTCTCGTCTACCTGATCGTAAAGCCATCTTATAATAATCAGATACAACCTCAAACCGCTCAAACAAATCACCTAATTGCTCTACCAATTCTTGCTTTTCTTGTTGTTGCAAAAAATGCTCAAAAGCGTCTCTATTAAATACTCTCTTTCTCAACTTAATTCTATAAAAAGATGTACTAATTACTTTACAATTTCAATCGACTCAATATATACATTCTCTACTGGCCAATCACCTTCTCCTACTTCTTTAGATGCTATTTCATCAATAATATCTAATCCTTCAATCACTTCTCCAAAAACTGTATGCTCTCCATCAAGATGTGGAGCACCACCAATGTTCAAATAAGCAGTCTTTTGTTTTTCAGAAAAAGTTATCCCTTTTTCATCTGCCATTGCATCTAATGTTAATTTATCGTATTGCTGACCATGTACAAAATAAAAATCAAAGGGATTGGATTTTTTATCTGGGTTATTTTCGTAGTTCCTTGCTGCAGCTAAGGCACCTTTTTTATGAATATTACCACTCTTAAACTCTGCTGGTATGTTATACTTACCAATTTTTCTTTTCTTTCTGCCATGGGCCAAATCATCTGACCCTCCTCCTTGAACAACAAAACCCTTTATAACTCTATAAAATAAAGTGTTGTCGTAGAAATCTTTTTTTGCAAGACGAATAAAATTAGCTCTATGCAAAGGGGTATTTTCATACAGCTTAATTTTTATATCTCCCAGTGAAGTTTTCATTATAACCTGATCTTCAGGATTTTCCTTAGCATATTCCGTAAGAAAAGAAACTACATTTTTGTCAGTTAAAACAGTATTATCTTCTACCTTCTTCTGTTTTTTTACTTTTTCTTTTTCCGATTTATCTTTTGAGTTTCCTGAATCATCTTTATCACCTCCCTCACTACAACCAACTAACAAAAGACACAAAATACCTAAAAGGTATATTTTATAAGTCATATTAAATTTCAACTTTATAAATTATATCAAGTTTATTTTGAATTACCTAAGCAAATATATCTAATCCAACTAAGCAGTAAAAAACCTTACTATTTAAATTAAAGACATAAAAAATACCCAAACTTTTTAGGAAGGGGTATGTAATATAATAAATGCTTTAGTTTAGAAGTAGCGGTGGCAGGAATCAATCTAAGTTGACACAATTATAAGATGTGATACGTAATGTTTGAGAATCAAAAAACATTTACTAATTCTCCTGTTTCTTTTTTAGAAGACTTTGTTGTAGGGAAATGAGGATTTTGTTCAGCTAAAACTTTTTGCTTTTCTTCCTTAGCTTCAATTTTAGCATCCATCTCTCTAAAAAAATTAACCATTTCTTTTTTCTGTTTCTTAGTCATCTCTTTGTTATTTAGCTCGATCTACAATAATGAAAGTGCAAATTTATAAGAAAAATAAGGAGAAACTAAGAATAGTTTAAATCTATTAACCTAAAAAAATTTATAATCGAAATCATATAAATATTACATGTTTTTTTAGTAATACTGAAAGAAAAAAGAGGCTTCAAAAAGCCTCTTTTTTCTATTCTTTTAAAAAGTAAATCATTAAAAAATCAATTTGTAGGCGGAAAATCATTGATTGGTACTGCTTCTAACTCTACATATGGTAAAGTAGCATTAAACTTTGAGTTTATTACATCAATAAATTGATTTGCTACAAAAGCATTTCCTCGCGAATTAGGATGTACACCATCTAATGAAAATAATCCAAATGGTGGAGCTAAGGTAGCATCAACCGTAACATCATAATATCTAGTAATACCACTACTAGCAAAATTTTGAAAAATAGAATTGATATCTACTAAACCCACATTATCACCTCCCAGACTTGTAACCAAATTAGCAATAATTGTATTTAGATCGATTACTCTTTGACTTATCTCTTCAATTTCAACAGATGTAAGTATATATTCGTCTGGAATACCTTCTCCATTCATAAGCCAAATTGAAATAGAATCTTGAGGTACAATCATGCCTACCATTTCGTCTTCTGTCATTTGTCTTATACTTGGAATTCCAAATGCTGTTAAATCTGGCAAATCTTCATCTTCAATTAAAAATGCATTTGCACCTTCTTGAAAACTTACTGTTGGTCTTTGTTGGCTCTCTGGTAAACCTGGAGTAGAGTTATACAATTGAATTCCACCATTAAATTCTGCATAACCAGCATTTAATTGTACTGCTGTTGCTGAATCCAAAGTCAAAAAATTATATCCAATTGTATTAAAGAAAGGAATATCAGTAATGCTTGGAATATTTGCTACAACTCCTTTTGCCCCTGTAACCAAAACTGATTGTAATACTTGTGAATATAAATATTCAAAAGTGGTTGGGTCGGTAAAGATTGCTTCATTCGTTGCTCCCGAAATGGCATATCCTAGTACATCATTACTTCCTATCCATAAAGTAAAAAATGATGGCAAAGTAGATAAAGCATCTCCTAAAATAGTTGATACTCCTGGCTGAGTTGCAAATCGTGCATAAAGCGGATTATATAATGCAGAATTTGGATTACCTGTTTCAGGACTAACTAGTTGGCCAAGTAAAATGCCCGGCACGCCAAAATTGTTTAGCTCTGTCTTTTCACCTGTATATGCTGTTGGTATTTCACCTGGAATAAGTGGTGCTGGTAGTGATTCACTATTCAATTTTAACCTACCTAAAATCACAGTTCCAGCCATGCCAAAATAACCATTTTCAGAATTAATATCTGGTTGATTAAATGAACTCGAAGGAGTACCAGTTCCATCAATCTCTGCCATTGAGCTAGATAATTGTGCTGGAAATGAATTCGATTGCCCTCTTGTATAAAGCGCTCCATCCATATAACCAGCGGTTAATGAGTTACCTATCGCCACATAATTAGAAAAATCTGCAGAACCAGCAGTAGCAGGAACTACTGCAGGATCTGTAGGCACTGAGGTTACGCCATCGAGTAAGTTATCTTCGCATGAAGACAAAATAACTGTACTAAATAATATATATATTAAATAAAGTTTCTTCATTTTCACATCTAATTTATTAGTTCAAAAATTGATCGAAGGTAATAGAGATATAATACATCTGACCTACAAATGGCGCTCCTATGTTCGTGCGGTAATCATCTCCTAAAATATTTGTACCACCTGCTTTAATTATAGATTTTAAAGATTTCACTTTATAACTAAGAGCTGCATCCATAAGACCATAAGAAGGCATATTAGCTTCGCCCCAGGTATTATACCAGTAATATTGTTGCTGCCAACGATATGAAATATTGAAACCTAAATTCTTTACAATTTCTC
Organism: Chondrinema litorale; assembly: GCF_026250525.1. GTDB lineage: Bacteria > Bacteroidota > Bacteroidia > Cytophagales > Flammeovirgaceae > Chondrinema > Chondrinema litorale. The sequence goes on along the minus strand of NZ_CP111043.1, from coordinate 3,299,971 downwards.
TGTTACTAAAAGACAATGAGAATCTATTTGGAGGTGTATTGAATCCCGGTTTGAAAGTCACAATTTCTGAAGATTCATCATATTCAAAATCAGCATAGTTATATGAACCGTTCAGTATATAGCCTTTTGGCAAATTATAAGTAATACCAATACCAATCCCTAATGATCTCACCTCTGCATTACTATTTATATAAGGCTGAAATGGTGTACCTACAGGTAAAGTCTCACCTTGGTGTGTTGATTCATTTTTTAGATAAAATAATTGCTGATTGATAAAATCGCGATACCAGTTTCTATAAAAATTAATATCAACCATCACTTTGTTATCAAACACACCTTTATAACCAATCTCAAAAGCACTTAACTTTTCAGGTTGTACATAATCTATATCAACAGTTTCTTGCTCTCCTGTAAGTGGATTTATAATATATGCTCCACCATGATACAATCCGTACCTCTCTGCATTATCTTGAGTTCCGCCAAGTAGGATACCTGTACTAGATGGAAAATATATAAACTGAGCTTGTGTATCAGGATTTCTAAAACCAGTTTGGAAAGAAGTTCTTATATTATGCAAGTCTGCCACCTTATAAACAGCAGAAAGGCGTGGTGTAACTTGCCCTTTAAAGTTCTGGTTTTTATCGTATCTAAGTGAACCGGTAAGCTTTAACTTCTCATCAAAAACTTTTTTAGATAGCTGAGTATAGAAACCGTATTCATTAATACCAATTCTTTCGAAATTAGTACCATCTTCTGGATCTTCATTAAATATAGTACCATCTGAGAAAAGTGAATAACGACGAACATTACCTCCTACTTGAATATCAATTGGTTCAAAATCTATAAAGTTATAGTTAAACTCAGCATGGTAAGTTCTGGATTTATCTATAAAGCGAGCTCCTGGAGGTGTTCTTTGGAAATACCTATTTTCTCTCACTTCTTTTACCATATTATTAAATACACTTGGATCACTTGCATAAGCCTCTGTTCCAGGATAAGGGATACCTGAGTCTGCTGTTGCTCTAGCAGCACGATGTGCATCTTCTTCATTTAATATAGTACCTAAAGGAACTGCTGGGTTAGCTAAACCTAATAAACCTAATTTGGCAAGCCCATAAATAACACCATAAGTCGGAACCCATTGAGCTTCTGAACCACTAAAAGCTTCATTTACATAAGCACCTAAAGCAGACATATTATATGAGTCCCCAGCATTAGAAAGTGTAGTGTATGCTCTTACAAAGTAGTGATCAGACTTTAATTCGAGTTTGTGAAACTGTTGACTAAAACCACGAATTGCATATTTTTCGGCTCCTTGATAGATTGTACTACCCGTTCCAAACCTATAACTATAACTTGCTTCTAAATTATCATTAATTCTATAGTGAAGCGCCGCATCCGCTTTTATACTTCTTGCTTCAAAATCATCAATCAGATCTTCTTCTTTCATACCTGTACGAGTTACTACAGGATTATCTAGCGTTCTAAAAGCATCAGCAAGTGTTTGATCCGCAGGGATTCCCAAGCTGGCAAGCGCACCAACTTCTATAGCATTAGCCAAAGCAGAATTAACCGGAACTGTAATCTTAGCTTCATCTCCATATAAATTCATTCCATCAAAATCTGGTGAAATCCCCGGATCGTTACTTCTTACTTGATTAGCATAAAAACGATCAGTGGTATAATCGTTACCCACCCAATCTTCTGCATCGAGTACAGAGAAATTTACTTTAAATGCCAGCTTGTTATTAAAAGACTTAGCCCATCTTGCTGAAAATGAATTCATCGGATGCGTACCACCAGCATCAGACTTTGTTACACCTGTTTTAACTTGCACACTTAAACCTTGGTAATCGAAAGGACTTTTACTTGTAAATATCAGAATACCATTAAATGCATTTGGACCATATAAAGCAGAACCTGCTCCTGGTACTAATTCAACCGATTCGGCATCGAGCTCAGAAATACCTACAAGGTTACCTGTAGGGAAGTTTAACAGAGGAGCTGAATTATCCATTCCATCGATTAACTGCACAAAACGCGTGTTGGCATTTGTAGTAAAACCTCTTGTATTAACTGAGGTAAAAGTGAGGCTACCCCTATTTACATTCACCCCTTTAGTAAATGACAATGCATCGTAAAAATCTGGTGCAGCAGCTTGTTTAATTGCCAAAATATCCAGTTTTTCCACCGTTACAGGAGACTCTAATATGTTTTCTTCTACTCTAGATGCTGAAACTACGATCTCTTGCCCCATTATAGCAGTTGTCTGCATATCTATTTCTACTTCCTGATTAGATGATGTTATATCTAACTCTTTGTTTTCGAATCCGATTACTGAAATAATGATTTTAAAAGGAAGTGGCGTTGATGTTTGCAGTCGAAAATAGCCATTAACATCTGTAGTGGTTCCTTTAACTGTACCTTCAATAACTATATTGGCTCCAATTAAAGGCTCTTTACTTTCTGAATCTTTCACGACACCGGATATTACGTTCTGTGAAAATACCCACGTACTAATACCCAACATCATTAAGGTCAATAAAGACCTAATGGTAATTGTTCTTTTCATTAAGTTCATATTTACTGTTAAAATTATATGTTGTTATTTATCAAAATAAAGCCAGAAATATAGAAAATTTCGCAAATAAAAATCATAACACAAAAAATTTAAATTTTAAAAAATCAAACCTTTTATAAGGGATGTTAAAAGTCAAAACCATATAACTAAGACAGGAGAGAAAGTAGTATAAGTTATAAGATTAATACTAAAAAAAGTTAGATTGAACGGATTTGTGATATGTTTGTCTAGTTTAAATTAAATATAATCATTTTTTAATGCTTTCAAACTAGCATAATAAAAATACCATAATATTACTATAAACATACATCCTATATCACTCCCACAAAAAATCATTAAAATCACGAGAGAATTTGTTACAAAAAGTAGGTAAACGTTTATATGGCCCACATGAAAATGTTGATTTTTTTCATTTTTTGGACATTATTCAGTAGTTATCCCCCAAAATATCCCGATAAATGGGGTATTTCTTGGCATGCAATATAAGGTTAGCTTTGTAGAAGTGAATGAGAGAAAATAAAATCCTATCTAATTAAAGTTCTAGTGTCGATTAATTATTAAAAACACCGCTCAGTCGGTGTTTTTCTTTTTTTAATGTGAGCAAACCTTAATTGTTTTCCGTACTGTTTTTCGAGATGTACATTTTTTTCTAAATACTGAATATATAAATCCAACTTTTTACCATGCTTAATGTGTCATTATTAGTGTAAGTATTTTTGGAATACTGTATGATTTATTAACTTAAGGTAAATTTATGTGCTGATTTTTTTACTGTATGAATTCTAATGATTGACGAAGCAAAGCTGATTAAAGGCTGTAGCAAAAACGATCGTAAGGCTCAAGAACAGCTTTACGAGCATTACTGCAAGAAAATGTTTGCAGTGTGTTTGCGCTATTGCCGAAAAGCTGAAGATGCAGAAGACATACTTCAAGAAGCTTTTGTGAAAGTCTTCAACAATATTTCTACTTTCCGTAAAGAGTCTAGCCTCTTTTTCTGGATAAAGAAAATTGTAATTAACACAGCACTAAATTACCAAAGAAGCAAACTTTATCTCTACCCTATGGTAGATGTTAGTGACTTACACTACTTATCGGATAAAGAATTTACACTAGCCAATATCCATTATAATGACCTACTATCCTTATTACAAAGCCTACCAGATGGTTGTAGAATCATTTTTAACCTTTATGCTATCGAGGGTTACCAGCATAAAGAAATAGCAGAAATGCTAGGCATAAGTATAGGGACCTCTAAATCTCAGTATTCCAGAGCCAAATATCTGTTAAAAGAAAAAATTGTATCATCAGAAAAAGTGCTTTATGAAAAGCTCCAACAAAAACTCTAAGACAGACTTTGAAAATGCCTGGGCTAAAGCGTTTGAAAATGCGGAGGCTACTCCATCCCAAAACGTCTGGGAGCAGATAGATCATAACCTAAATAAAGCTGACCATATTAGATATAAAGGATATTATAGATTTTATAGAGGCATTGCTGCTGCTTCTGTTACAATCACTTTGTTAATGAGTGGCTTGTTTGCCTATAATTACTTTAACTCAGAAGAAACTCAAAATACAATCTCACAAAACAATTTAGATACTAAAAATAAATCGACATTAAAAGAAACTGAACAAAACCAAAATAACAGTATTGCTAATTCAAATAAAGCAAGTCAATTAATTGAAGAAAGTGAAAATGAATCGCTAGCTAAGCTTAACTATGATGAAGAATCTAAAGGTGAATATTTAGCAAAAAACCAATCTAACATTTCTGAAGGTGATAATAATCTAACTCAGCATAAAGAAGACGATACTGATACTTCTAATCACCAGATACAAAGCAGAATTTTTCAGACGAGTAACGAAGCATTTAATGCGGTTTCGCAATCTTCTGTACTTGTTCAACAATCAAATTCTCAAACAGAGAAATTTGATATAGATAGGCTTCCCATCATTTCTGTTGAGAGAAATAAACTTAAGTTAGTTCCCATTTTAGTTAAAAAAGAATCTCCAGAAGAGACAAAAGTTTCTATTACCACTTTAGCACAAGAGCAAGTTGCGCTAATTAAAGAGATTGAAGAAACAAAAAATGTAGTAAGAGACAGAAGTAAGAAGTTTTACGCCAACTTAAATGTAAATACAGATTTCTTTAACCCAAATTTTGAGGTAAGTAACCCAACTATTAGCACTGTGGTTTTAAATGATGTAACTACTGTAGCTGGTGAAGAAATATCTACTGTTTTACTAGGCCAAAGCAACTCTCCTAACCTTTCATTCTCATATGGCATTAATATGGGGGTTAAGCTTTCTGGCAAATGGTTAGTAGAAAGCGGAATTAATTATGCCAACTATAACACACACACACAAAGTAATTTGACAGTATCAGATTTAAATAATGGCACTACTATTCCTGTAACATTACTCAATAAACCAGTTATTGAAAACTCGCCTTTAAGTGCTAGTTTATTAAATTTGGGAGATATCTACTCTATCAATAACTCTTTTGAGTTTGCGTCAATCCCAGTAAAAGCCGGTTATATTATTGGAATCCACAAAGTTAACTTAATACTGAAGGCAGGAGTTAATACAGATTTGTTTATAAGGAATGAAATTACTTCTGATAATAGTTCAATAGACTCTTATGTAAATAAACCTAGCGACAGCGAATCACCATTTAGAAAGGTGCATGTAAATGGCTTAATAGGTAATGAGATCAATTATGCAGTAAATCAAAACTACAGTTTCTCTTTAGAAACTAATTACAGGTTTGCTCTAAATTCATTAACCAAAAACGAAGATATTTACAGCAAACCTGATGCTTATGGAATCGGAATGGTATTTAGATACCATTTCAACTAAAAAGTTCAGCTTAATATCATCAAGCTTCTTCCATTCCATATTTTTCTTTTAATGTATCAACCAGTGTGATATATTCTTCCATAGACTCTTCCTCGCCTTTTCCCAAATATCTTTTCCAGAAATCATATTTAAACTGACCCTTAATATCAAAAGTACCCGGTCTGTCTCCTTTTACATCACCTTCTGTCGCTTGTTTATACAACCCGTATAATTTCAATAACTCTGTATTATTTGGCTTTGACTTCAACTTTTGGACTTCTTCTCTAGCTAGTTCAAACTTTTCTTTCATTTAAATATCAATTAGTTGTTGTATATCTGTTTTACTTATCTTTTTCTTGTTTATTTATTTTTTCTAGCATTTTTAAATCCTTCTCAGAAAGATCAATTACCTCAACTCCATACTTCTTAATTAAGAACCTTTGCTTATAGAAGAATTGTGCGGCTGAACACACTTCACTCGTAAAATAAGCATTAAAGCCATTACCTATAACAGCTCCATTTATTGGAATTACTCCTCCTACTTTTGCTTTTAATAGTTTAATACTAATAGAACTAGTTAAAGTGGAAAACATACTTAAAAAAGTTGTTTTGTCTAAATCTTCTTTAGCCTCTTTATTAGTCATGTTTTTGGTTTGATTTACCAAACGTTCCATTACAGACTTTCTAGCAAACTCATTTTCAGAAGCAGCATACTCTAGTATATTAAGGGCAAAAAGGCGTTCTTTTTCTAAGCTTATATCAAAGCCATAGTGAGCAGCATATTCATTTACAGCCTTTCTATTTAGGTTTATGAGGGCTACAACATCTTTTGGCACACCATGTAAACTCACAGCAGAAGAATAGTCGCTTTCTTCTTCAGAAACCAAGGTTTGATATTTCTTACAAATATCGCCTATGAGCGGTTCTATATCTTCTAAATCCAGTGTAGAAATATCATCTGGATTGTTTATTTGTACATAACCAGAGTCTTTGTATTTTTCAATAATTGTATCGAAACTAAACTTCTCAGATTGAAAATTCTGAAATAAGTCGCTAACTGCTTGTTTAGTATTATCTGCAATTTTATCTAGTCCCGGAATTTTCTTTAACCATTCACCAGCCTTTATAAACGGTTGAGGGATACTACTTAAAAAACTGTTTATTTTATCACTACCCGTCTGTTGCTTTTTCTCATTCAGTTCCTTTAAAACCTGTAGTTCGAATCGAGAAGGAACATCATTCTTTTTCTCGGGGATTTCCATAGAAATATGCTTTAGAAAAGATATATGTACTATATATCATTATAAATATACAAACCAATAAGCTTATTGAGATTTAATTTTTGAGATATTTTATAAGTATTGGTTCGCTTATTACTAAAATATTTTCGGCAAACTAAATCTCTTAAATTTAAACTACCGGGTATATTAGTAGAGTAAATATCACAATTATTACAAAGATTGTCTTAAAATCTCATTTTAAAAATTAGAATTTTAATTATTCGAATCAGCATATTTACTATATTTATATAAACACCCTGACTATTATCATTTTTTTTATAACCGTATTCAACTAGCTTGGGATAAACTGATACTACCTTTTTTGACCAACCTGGTCAAATACAAATCTCTGACTAACAGCTAGATACAGCTAAACATCTGTTTCACATTTTCAAGCACAAATATGAATATGAAAACTAATCATCTCATCAGTGAATTTTTACTTTTAAATAGTATAGCTGTTGTAGGCGTCTCTAGAAATGGCAAAGAGCCTGCAAACCATATCTTTGAAAAGTTTAAACAAGAAAGCTATCAGGTATATGCTGTAAATCCAAATACATCTCAAATTGCCGGAGAAAAAGTGTATCACGATGTACTTTCGATTCCAGAGCATGTAGAAGGAGTAGTTATTGCTACTCATCCAGATATAACCAAGTCTATTATTGAACAGTGTGCAGCCAAAGGAGTAAAATATGTTTGGATACACAAATCTTTTGGTGAGGGTAGTTACTGCGAAGAAGCTGTAAAATATGCACACCTAAGACACATCAATGTAATTGAAAGCGGTTGTCCATTAATGTACCTCAACCCCGATTTGGTGCATACCTGCATGAAATGGGTTCTTAATAAGTTTAACAAAACACACGAAGAAGAAACTGTAACCGCTTAATCTTGACGTTTTATTAAATTATTTCAATCATAAAGAAAATATTTTGTGATAATAGGAGCTTATTTGTTTAATTGCTCATTGTAATTAAGCATATATCTATTTTGACTCAAACATCTGACTTAACACCCAATAATACAGAGAAAAACATCCCAAAAGTTGTAAATGCCTGGTGTTCTTACGACTGGGCAAACTCTGTATATAATTTAACAATTACAGCTACTATATTTCCAATTTACTTTAGCGGTTCTACTAGAGCCGCTTTTGATAATAGCAATCAAATTAGCTTTTTTGGATTACAAATAGAAAACTCTGTACTCTATACGTATGCCATATCTTTCTCTTTTCTGGTAATTGTATTTTTATCGCCAGCACTATCAGGTATTGCAGATTATAGCGGAAAAAAGAAAAGATTTATGCGTTTTTTCACCTATACTGGTGCATTAGCATGCTTTGGCTTATATTTCTTTACTGGTGAAAATGTAGAATGGGGAATATTTTGTTCTGTATTGGCAAGTATTGGCTATGCAGGTGCACTTGTTTTCTACAATGCATTTCTACCTGAAATTGCTACTGTCGATAAAATGGACTCTTATAGTGCCCGTGGTTATGCAATGGGTTATATTGGTAGTGTCATTTTATTGGTAATCAACTTAGTAATTATATCAAACTACGAAGCCCTTGGCATTACAGAAGGTTTAGCTACCAGATTATCTTTTTTACAAGTTGCTATTTGGTGGTTTGGTTTTGCTCACATTGCCCTTCATTACCTACAAGACAGACCAACTGGACATCCATTTAATAAAGCTGTAATTACCAGAGGTTTTCACGAATTAAAATCGGTAATCAATAAGCTTAAAAAACAGGTAAATACACTTAGGTTTCTTATCTCCTTTTTCTTCTATAGCATGGGAGTACAAACTGTAATGTTACTTGCTCCGCTTTTTGGTGAAAAAGAGATTCATATGGAAGGTACTAAACTAATTGCAGTGGTGCTAATTCTCCAAATAGTTGCTATTGTAGGCGCTTATACATTTGCTGCTATCTCTAAAAAGTTTGGCAACAAGACAGGTATTGCCATAGCTGTTGTTATCTGGATGTTTATATGTGTTGGCGGATATTTTCTTCAAGAAGAAACTCAGTTTTACATGCTGGCAGTTGCATTAGGCTTTGTAATGGGAGGAATTCAATCTCTTAGTCGCTCTACCTATTCTAAACTCATTCCCGAAAACTCAGTTGACACCGCATCTTATTTCAGCTTTTACGACATTAGCGAAAAAATAGCAATCGTACTTGGCACTTTTTCTTATGGGTTTATTGAACAACTTACCGGAAGTATGCGTAATAGTATGCTTGCTATGATCGGCTTCTTTTTAGTAGGACTTATAGTAATTTTATTTACACGTTTACCAAAAACATCAGCTTAAAAGCTTATGATTTACTCCTTCTTAAAGATAATTGTAAAGATTGCAACCCGTATTTTTTTCAAAAAAATCTCAGTAAATAACAAAAAATTAATTCCAGAAGAAGTACCTCTAATTGTAGTAGCCAATCATCCGAATACATTTATGGATCCGGTATTGATTGCTGCCCTAATGCAGCAACAAGTGTATTTTTTGGCAAAATCAACAGTATTTGGCTCACCCATTAAAGACTGGTTTTTGGGTAATATTCTAAATATGATTCCGGTTTACCGCAAGCAAGATTTGCCACCAGGTAAATTAGCAAACAATCAGGCCGTGTTTGAAAAATGCTTTGACTTTTTAAAGAATAAAGGGACACTACTCATCTTTCCTGAAGGTACTAGTGTGATGGAAAAGAAGCTAAGAGAGATTAAAACAGGTACTGCCAGAATTGCCTTAGGAGCCGAAGCCGAGAATAATTTTAATTTAGGAGTGAAGATTTTAACTGTAGGAATTAACTACTCAGAAGGAGAAAAATTTAGAAGTGATGTTACACTGAATATAGATGAACCTATAAATGTTAGTGAGTGGAAAGAAGTCTATAATAATTCATCTTCTGATGCTGCCCACAAACTGACAGATCATATTAGAGAGAAGCTTGAAAAGCAATTAGTAGTTACAATAGATAAAGATCACGAAAGATTACTTGAGCAAACCGAATTGATTTTTAAAAATGAACTAGCTGAATCTATAGATTTACCTAAGAAAGAAAAGGATTTTCTCATTTCTAAAGGTATCTCTGAGGCACTTAAATACTTTGAAGAAAATGATAGCCAAATGCTGGCTTCACTTAAAACAAGAATCAATACTTACTTCCGAAAACTTGATTTATTAGGTCTACACGATGGTTTACTCAAAAAGAAAAACTTAGAATCTAATATCTTTTGGAAAAGCATTCGCATATTAACTTTTCTTATAGTTGGTTCGCCTATATGGTTAATTGGATTGCTCACAAATTATATCCCTTATATTTTACCTTCTAAAATAGCACCTCTTATCTCCAAACATATTGAGTTTCGAGCACCTGTAATGATGGCAATTGGCGTACTTACATTTTCGATCTATTATTTTTTAACTAACCTTTTGGTTTATCAACTCACACATAACTGGGTATTAATTCCTGTGTTCACTTTTCTTTCAGCAATTAGTGGCTTTTTTGTGCTTTTATATTGGAATGTAGTAGTAGAAACAAGAAAAAACCTAAAGCTACTAGGTATTTTCAGAAAAGAAAAAGACATTCTTAGAGAGCTGATTAAAGAAAGAAAAGCCATCTGCAAAATGCTAGAAAAAGCAAAAGATCAATATTTAAATACTTTATAAATACAGTTCTTCTTAGGCTAAGCTTCTTTCTTTTAATGATTGATGATTAAAATTGCAGAAAATTTCTGTTCAAATCGATCATGCATAAGCAAAAATATACACTTATACTATTCTCATTAATCACCTATCTAATGAGTTCTTGCTCCCCATCAAATGAAGATATAATAAATACTGCAAGAGAAAAAATGCAAGCTGGTAAGTTTTCAGAAGCTGTTTCTGTAATTTCTGAACTAGTTGAAAAAGGAGTTGAAGATCCTTCTCTTTATAATATGAGAGGAGTAGCATATTTCAATCTCAAAGAAAACTCAAAAGCACTTACAGACTTCGACAAAGCAATTTCAATGAAAGCAGATGATTATCGCTTTTACTATAACAGAGGAAATGTAAAAAGAACCTTAAACAGACCAGAAAGTGCCGTTGAAGACTATTCGAAAGCTATTGAATTTGAGCAAGGCGAATACGAGATTTACTTAAATAGAGCACTTTCTTTAATGGCCGCACATAACCTTTCTGAATCTATTGAAGATTTTAATGCTGCCAATGAGCTTTCTAATGGCAAAGATGCCAATGTACATTTCTACAGGGGGAAAGCTTATATGGTAACTGAAGATTTTGAAAAAGCACTTAGCGATTTTAATGACTGTATTGCCATTACTCCAGAAAACGCAGAAGCATATTACGGTAAAGCATTAGCTAAAATAAACTTGGCAAGTGGAGAAGCAGATAAAGAAACTTGTAGTGTTATTGCAAAAAGTATAGAATTGGGTTATCAACCAGCGACACAGCTTCAAGAATCGTATTGTAAGGAGAAGTAAAATATTAGAAGTGAAAAAGGGCATAAAAAATACTTTTATAAGTTGCCCTGATTATTTTTTAAAGACCAGCCCAGTTAGTCATTTCCATAAAGGTTTGAAGATCAACTCTATGACCAAGCCACTGGCAGGTAATTAATCGGGTATTTTCCTTAGAATTAAAGTAATTTACATTCAGGTTTGATGGAATTATTTCATCGTGTGCACCTAATACTACATAACTACCTACAGTAGGTTTTTCAGTAATATTATGGTTTTGTACTCTTACAGACCTGAATGGCATTGCTGGATTAAATAGCAACTGATCTACTTCGAGTTTATGACCTAACCAATAACCATAGTATCCGCCAACAGAGCTGGCTACAACATATTCTATTTGGTTTCTAACAGCTTCTTTATATATAATATCAAATGCATCTACTTGTTTGCGATATTCAAGGTGTAAGCTGGTAACTGTATGGCCTCTAGACTCAAGTATCTCAATTTTCCCCGGGTCAGGAAAACTGTCGAGTCCGTGTAAATAAAGAATATTCATAAGTTTAGTTTATTTATTAAATAATTCTTGTTCGTAATTTTCCCATCAGTAACGATTCCGCCCCTTCTTTAATATCAAGCGATATGTTAACCTTAATACTCAAGTAATTTTTAGCTTAATAAAGAAAAAAAGCCGCCTTATATTAAGACGGCTTAACAATTCAATGTATCTATATTGATCAATTTCTTAAGGAAGTTCCACATCAAAGCTTTTTGCACCTAACGTAATAGATACTGTCTTATCACAGCTTCCTGAACCAAAATCAACAGAATACTCAGATTTTCCAACTGGCGAAACATCAATTACACCACTCACTGGATAAAAATATCCTTCGTAGTAGCAAGATGTTTTTAAAACATAAGGTGATGTAATTTCAGTAGAGTAAGATAAGCCATCTCTAGTTGTTCCACTTGAAGTTCCAGTAATATTAAACACACTTGTATATGGATCCATAGAAGCAAAACCTTCTACCCACTCATAAGAGTAAGAAGCATTATAAGTAAATGATTCTCCATCACTAAAGCTCACCTCAAAACCACTCATCGTAATATTAAAAGCATAATTCTCATTTTCATTTAAAACATAGGCAGAAGTAGTAACAGTACCTCTTATTTCATTACCATCTACATAAAATCCATCATAAGTAATAGAATAGGTTATGCTCTCGCTATCAAATCCATCAAAAGACATAATGATTTTACCTTTTCTTAATTTGCCATCAACACCTTCACATCCCTCACCAAAATCATAAATAAACTCGAAGTTTTCTTCTAAAGAATATGTCATGGTTCCACAGAAATAATCGTCTTCTGCAATACGCCCTCCCATTGTACCCATCGCAGACACACTCATGCCCATAGCTGAGTTAATCTCTGCATTTACATACATAATGTCTTCAAATGTGGCTTTACTTTCAGATTCTTCTTCTGTTAAGACTTGTGTTTCGTCTCCTTCATCATCGCATGAAAAAATAATAAAAGAGAGTAATACCAATAGGGCTAAAAGCCTTTTGTGTAGTAGCATAAAATTTAAATTTTAAAATGAATGAATTCCAATGGAATTTACGCAAATTTTATACTTAAGTTAAGTAATATACAGACGTAAAACCTATATATTCATTAACCTTATAATTTGGTATAACTTATTTGAAAAACACATTCAAAAATCAATAAATCTCTAAATTAATTCGGTGCTAATTCTCATTTCAAACCAAAAAGCATGTGAGATTTTATAGCTGAAAATCGGGAACGTTGTTGGGAACGTTACCGTAAAAAAATCTCCTTTATTGCTAATAATTAATCTTGAATTTCTGTAAACTTGAGTAAACATCACAACCAAAAAACCTATTGTTAACTCAATTTTCTAATTGAAAATGAAAAAATTTTTAGACAAAGATTTTTTGCTAGAAACCGAAACAGCACAACATCTTTACCACAATCATGCTGCCTCTAAGCCTATCATAGACTACCATTGCCATATACCTCCACAAGATATTGCCAATGACAGACAGTTTAAAAACCTTACAGAAATCTGGTTAGAAGGAGACCACTATAAGTGGCGTGCCATGCGTACTAATGGCATAGACGAGAAGTATTGCACGGGTGATGTAGATCCGTTCCAAAAGTTTAAGAAGTGGGCTGAGACCGTTCCATATACCCTAAGAAACCCATTATACCACTGGACTCACATGGAGTTACAGCGCTATTTTGGGATTAACGATATTTTAAATGGCAGTACTGCCGAAAAAATTTACAACGAAGCTTCTGAGAAGCTAAACACTCCTGAATACTCTGTAAGAAAGCTACTAAAAAAGATGAATGTAGAGGTTGTTTGCACAACCGACGATCCGGCAGATACTTTGGAGTTCCACAAGAAAATTAAAGAAGACGGCTTCGATGTTAAAATTGCACCGGCTTTCAGAGCTGATAAAGTGCTTGCTATAGAAAACATAGACGCTTACCACGCTTATTTAGAAAAGCTAAGCGAAGCAGCTGATACTAATATTGCTAGTTATAACGATTTACTCTCTGCCTTAAAGAAAAGACACGACTTTTTTCATGATATGGGATGCCGTGTTTCTGATCACGGTTTGGAATATGTATATGCAAAAAACTATAACAATACTGAGATTAAATCCATCTTTAACAAAGTATTGATTAAAGCTGAGCTAAAACCTAAAGAAATTGCCAAATTTAAATCTGCAATACTCGTATTTCTTGCAGAAATGGATCACGAAAAAGGTTGGGTGCAACAATTCCACCTTGGTGCTCTCAGAAACAACAACTCTAGAATGATGAGAGAACTTGGTCCTGATACTGGCTTCGATTCTATTGGCGATTTTGAAATTGGAAAACCACTAGCAACATTCCTCGACAGGCTAGACACCAACAACAAATTGGCGAAAACCATCCTTTATAACCTCAACCCAAGAGATAATGAGCTAATGGCTACCATGATCGGTAACTTTAATGTAGGCAATACTCCGGGTAAAATTCAATTTGGTTCTGGCTGGTGGTTTCTCGACCAAAAAGACGGAATGGAAAAGCAAATGAATGCACTTTCTAACATGGGAATGTTAAGTAAATTTGTAGGAATGCTCACCGATTCTAGAAGCTTTATGTCTTACCCAAGACACGAATACTTCAGAAGAATCCTCTGCAACTTATTTGGAAACGATGTAGAAAATGGCCTCCTACCGAACGATATGGACTTAATATCGCAGGTAGTAGAAGACATTTGTTACAACAACGCTAAAAACTACTTCAACTTCTAGTCTCAACTAGAGTGGAGTTGATAAACACATCTTTATTACTGAACTAAAAATTAAAATTTATTATGGGAAAGAAAGTAGTAACTTTTGGTGAAATAATGTTACGTCTGGCTACGCCAGGATATTTACGCTTTGCACAAACTGATTCTTTTACAGCAACTTATGGAGGTGGAGAAGCTAATGTGGCAGTATCACTTGCGAATTATGGTTTCAGCCCTGCATTTGTAACAAGACTTCCCAAAAACGATATAGGCGATGCTGCCCTAATGTCTTTAAGAAAATATGGTGTAGATACTAGCTACATTGCTAGAGGTGGTGACCGTGTAGGTATTTATTTCTTAGAAACTGGTGCCGTAAGCCGTGGAAGTAAAGTAGTTTACGATAGAGCTAACTCTGCACTTGCTGAGATAGATACAGATATGATAGACTGGGATGCTGTTTTTGATGGTGCTGAGTGGTTCCACTGGACAGGTATTACTCCTGCTGTTTCAGAAGGTGCTGCAAAAGTTTGTTTACAGGCGATTAAGAAAGCAAACGAAAAAGGCATTACAGTTTCTACTGACCTAAACTATAGAAAAAACCTTTGGAAATGGGGCAAAAAAGCTGGTGAAGTAATGGTAGATTTAGTAGAAGGTTGCGATATTATTCTAGGTAATGAAGAAGATGCGGAAAAAGTATTTGGCATTCATCCAGAAGGTGTAGATGTAACTGCTGGCCATGTTGAAGGTGCTGCTTACAAATCTGTAGGTACTCAGCTTATGGAAAAATTCCCAAGAGCTAAAAAAATCATTATTACACTAAGAGGTTCAATTAATGCAAACCACAACTCTTGGTCTGGTGTATTGTGGGATGGAGAAACTCTTTACGAAGCTCCTACTTACCAAATCACGCACATTGTAGACCGTGTTGGTGGTGGTGACTCTTTCATGGGAGGCCTTATCTGTGGTTTACTCACTTACCCAGAAGACGACCAAAAAGCACTAAACTTTGCTGTTGCGGCATCTTGCCTAAAACATACAATCTATGGTGATTTTAACTTGGTAACTCTAGACGAAGTAGAGAAATTAATGAGTGGTGATGCTTCTGGTAGAGTTTCCAGATAATTTTTCAGATTTTAAAAATTTACCGAAATGGCAAGATTCACAAGAATTGAAGTAGCATTAAAAATGAAGGAAACAGGTATGGTACCTGTTTTCTATAATAAAGATATAGAAATTTGTAAAAAGGTATTAAAAGCCTGTTACGATGGTGGTGTAAGAGTTTTCGAATTTACCAACAGAGGCGACTATGCTCATGAGGTATTTTCAGAACTAAACAAATATGCAGCTAAAGAACTTCCTGAAATGATTATGGGCGTAGGCTCTGTAGTAGACCCAGGAACTACCTCATTATACATCCAGTTAGGAACCAACTTTGTAGTTTCTCCGGTACTTAGTGCTGAGATGGCAAAAGTATGTAACAGAAGAAAGATTGCATGGTCGCCAGGTTGCGGTTCTTTAACAGAAATATCTTATGCTGAAGAACTAGGAGCTGAAGTTGTAAAAATATTCCCAGGAACTGAGGTTGGAGGTCCAAGCTTTGTAAAAGCAGTTAAAGGTCCTTTTCCTTGGACAAGCATAATGCCTACTGGTGGCGTTTCGCCAAGCGAAGAAAATCTAACAAAATGGTTCAGTGCAGGGGTTCATTGCGTGGGTATGGGTTCTCAACTCATTACTAAAGACATCATCGAGAGTGGAAATTACGATGAGCTCACTAAGAGAAGCCAAAGTGCTCTAGCTATTATAAAAGCGGTAAGGGGTGTTTAACTCCTTACTTTTCTTTTATAAAGAGAATCTTAAAAGAATTAAAAAATACACTTTTAGGTTTATACAAAATAATTAGGATTATTTCTTGATTCTTTTGTACATTGCTTCTAAAGATTCAAAATATGAAACTGAAATTATCACCTTTCAACTACATACTCATTTTACTCTTCTTCTTTACCTCCTGTGGCAAAGAAAACGATGTAAGAGTAATTAAACTGGCACACGTTCTTAACCCTCAACACTCAGTTCACCGTGCAATGCTCTTCATGGCAGATAGAGTTGCTGAAAAATCTAATGGGAAACTAAAACTAGAAATTTACCATAGTGGGCAATTAGGCTCAGAAAGTCAGTGTCTTGAATTATTACAAATTGGCAGCTTAGGAATCACCAAAGTTTCTACCGCTTCTATGGAAGGTTTCGCACCAAGTTATAAAGTACTTGGTTTGCCTTACATCTTTAGAAGCAAAGAACATATGTATAAAGTTGAAGATGGTCCTATCGGTAAGAGAATCTTAAAAGATGGTGAAAAAGCATGGTTAAGAGGACTATGTTTTTTTGATGCAGGAAGCCGTAGCTTTTATACAAAAGACAAACCCATAGAAGCACCCAAAGACCTCGACGGAATGAAAATTAGGGTAATGAAAAGCATCACCGCCAGTAAAATGGTAAGTGAATTAGGCGCTTCTCCCATGCCCCTACCCTTTGGCGAGCTTTACACTGCTTTACAGCAAGGCGTAGTAGATGGCGCAGAAAATAATCCGCCAAGTTTTTACCTTACCAAACACTATGAGGTTTGTAAATACTATACGCTAAATGAACATACTTCTGTACCAGATGTATTGGTAATAAGCACCATTATATGGGATAGATTATCAGAGCAGGAAAAACAATGGTTACAGGAAGCTGCAAATGAATCTGTACCTGTACAAAGAGAGTACTGGGCAGAGTCTGAAGCAGAAGCACTGGCTGCTGTAAAAGCTGCTGGGGTTGAAGTAAAACAATTAACAGAAGAAGAAAAAGCTACATTCTCAGACAAAGTATCTGTGATGTACGAAGATTATAAGCAAGACACACTTGTATACAATCTGATACAAAAAATTCAGGCGGTTGAGTAGTAATTAAGCTAACTCAAAACCTGTAAAAGCAGAAATAGATAACCATTTCGAAATCGCTTAAGATTTTGAAAACAAGTAAGAAAATGAAAGAAAAAATTGATAGCTTATTAGGCAAGACCCTCACTGTGATAATGGGTTTAATGGTACTAAACGTGCTGCTACAGGTTTTTGCCAGATTTATGAGAATTCAGGTAGACTTTACAGAAGAAGTAGCAGGCTTTCTGCTAATATGGGTTGGTTTACTCGGAGCCAGTTACGCAACTGGTAAGGGTATGCATTTGGCAATTGATCTACTCCCAAGAAGTAAAAGCGTAGAAGCTCAAAAGAAATTCAATATAGTTATCAACCTTATTGTCTTACTATTTGCATTATCTGTAATGGTAATTGGCGGATTCAGACTAGTATATATCACACTTTCTCTTAATCAACTCTCACCTGTACTGGAAATCCCTAAAGGTTACATTTATCTGGTGTTGCCGCTAAGTGGTTTCCTAATCATGTATTACAGCATCATCAACATGAAAAAAGAAAATCCTTTTGGAGAATAATTAATAAGATATCAATAAACTAATAGAACAAAATAGATATGGAGATATTTGAAATACTGGTACTGGTCGTCAGTTTTGTAGTGTTGCTTACAATTGGTGTTCCGATTGCATATAGTATTGGTATTTCGGCAGTAATTACCATGTTGGTAAGTATTTACCCCCTACCTGCAGTTACTACCATTGCCCAACGTATGGCCACTGGTCTAGAAAGCTTTACTCTTTTGGCAATTCCTTTCTTTATTCTCGCGGGGCAATTAATGAATCGGGGCGGCATTGCATCACGGCTTATAGACTTCGCCAAAGTATTAGTGGGAATGTTACCCGGCGGTTTAGCATTTGTAAACATTGTTGCTTGTATGCTTTTTGGAGCTATTTCTGGTTCAGCAGTAGCAGCCGCTTCTGCTATTGGTGGTTTTATGAATAGCCGCATGGAAGAAGAAGGATACGACAAATCTTTTTCAGCAGCGGTAAACATTACCTCTTCTACCACAGGTATGATCATCCCTCCTAGTAACATCCTAATTGTATATTCACTTGCATCGGGTGGAGCTTCAATTGGAGCTTTGTTCTTAGCAGGTTATTTACCAGGAATTTTAGTGGGTTTAATGCTTATGGTTGTGGCTGGTGTATTTGCATATAGACATAAATACCCAACCTCAGAGTCAGCTTCAATCTCAGAAGGATTAAAAAAAATGCTCAATGCTTTACCAAGTCTTTTTCTCTTGGTAGTTGTAATTGGAGGAATTGTAGCAGGATATTTTACAGCAACTGAAGCTTCTGCCATTGCAGTATTATATACCTTTATTCTAGCATTACTTTACAAAGAAATATCATTTAAAGATGTACCAAGCATCTTATTAGACACCGTATCTACTACGTCTATTGTACTATTGCTCATTGCCACTTCAATTGGTATGTCGTGGGTAATGTCTTACGAAAACATTCCTCAGGCAGTAAGTGAAGCACTTCTATCTATTAGTGATAATAAGATAGTTGTATTACTACTAATTAATGTGATTCTACTAATTGTTGGAATCTTTATGGATATGACTCCAGCAGTTTTAATATTCACACCTATTTTCTTACCAGTAGTTACAGAACTTGGAATAGATCCAGTTCATTTTGGAATTATCATGGTACTCAACCTAAGTATCGGTCTGTGTACTCCTCCTGTAGGAAGTGTACTATTTGTAGGTTGTAGTGTTGCCAATGTGAAAATCGAAAAAGTGATCAAACCGCTTATACCATTGTTTATAGCAATGATTGTTGCACTTATACTAGTAACATACGTTCCAGAAATCAGCTTATGGTTACCAGCTATTTTTGATCTATAATTACTACACAATTAAAGCTTAGTGATCTGAACAAAATGTATCAGGCATTGCTTTAATTTATTAAAGCCAACTTTAATTACCGCAGTATGAAAAATAAAGTATTAAAAGTTCATAAAGATGATAATGTGCTGGTTGCACTAACAAATCTTAAAAAGGGTGAGGTAATTTCTTTCGAAGGAATTGACTATGAGCTACTAGAAGACATTAAACAAAAACATAAATTTAATACAGTAGCATTCGAAGCAGGTGATATTATTGTGATGTATGGTGTACCTGTTGGCAAAGCTGTGCAAAGTATTTCTAAAGGCTCTATGCTTACTACTTTTAATGTAAAGCATTATGCAAACGAGTACGGAAACAAAAAAGAACAAAAAGAATGGATTGCTCCTGATGTAAGTAAGTTCAGCAGCAAAACATTTAATGGATTTTATAGAACAGATGGCAAAGTTGGTACGGCAAACTATTGGTTATTAATTCCATTAGTTTTTTGTGAAAACAGAAATATTGGAGCCATTGCAGAGATTTTATCAGAAGAACTAGGCTATTCTAAAGGTAGAGACTACAACATCAACGTAAAATCTTTGGTAGATCAATACCAATCTGGTGCTTCTATTGACGACTTAGTAGCTGAGGATATTCTGATGACACCAGAACAGCAAAAACGCAATAGAGTTTTCCCTAATATAGATGGAATAAAAATACTCACCCACGAAGGTGGTTGTGGTGGTACCCGAATGGACTCCGAAGTTTTGTGTTCATTATTAGCAGGATATATTACAAACCCAAATGTTGCCGGAGCTACTATTTTGAGCCTTGGTTGTCAAAATGCTCAACCCGAAATTCTTGAGAAAGAAATAACTAAAAGAAATCCAGATTTCGACAAGCCAGTTTTCTTGCTTGAACAACAAAAAAGCAAATCAGAAGCAGACTTAATTGCAGAAGCAGTTAAAAAAACATTTACTGGTTTAATAGAAGCCAATAAAAATGAAAGAAAACCTGCTCCCCTATCTAAACTGATTGTTGGTTTAGAATGTGGTGGTTCCGATGGTTTTTCTGGTATCTCAGCAAACCCTGCTGTAGGACATGCTGCAGACTTAGTAGTGGCACTTGGAGGTACTGTTATCTTATCTGAATTTCCAGAACTATGTGGTGTTGAACAAGAATTAAGTGATCGTTGTATTACCGAGGAACTTTCAGAAAAATTCACTTCTTTAATGACCAACTACAACAAGCAAGCAATTGCAGTAGGCTCTGGTTTTGATGCCAATCCATCTCCGGGAAACATTAAAGATGGTCTCATTACAGATGCGATCAAATCTGCCGGGGCAGCAAAGAAAGGTGGTACATCTCCTGTAATGGATGTTTTAGATTACACTGAAACAGCCGAAAAACCAGGGTTAAACCTTTTATGTACACCAGGAAATGATGTAGAATCAACTACTGGACTTGCTGGTTCAGGTGCTAATGTAATACTCTTCACAACTGGTTTAGGAACACCAACAGGTAACCCTATAGCTCCAACAATTAAAATTTCATCAAACACAGAATTGTATAATAGAATGAATGATGTGATTGATGTAAATGCAGGAACCATTATAAGTGGAGAAGATACTATAGAGACCAAAGGAGAAGAGATTCTTGAAAAGATAATTGCAATAGCTAGTGGAGAACTTGTTCCCCATGCAGTAAGGCTAGGTCAAGACGATTTCATCCCGTGGAAACGTGGAGTATCACTTTAATTAAATTTCAGACTAAGAAAAATAATATATAAAATGGCATTAAAAAGACTTAACAGAAGTCTGGTAGCGACTAATGTCTTGCCAGAAAAAGTATTACAATTTGGAGAAGGAAACTTTTTAAGAGCCTTTGTAAACTGGTGTATCGAAACCATGAACAAAAAAGGCTTATTAAATGCGGGTGTTGTAGTGGTTCAACCAATTGAACAAGGTTTAGTAGAGATGTTAAACGAGCAAGATGGCCTTTACACACTGTATTTAAATGGTATAAAAAAGGGAGAAGCAGTAAGTGAACATCAAATAATCGACTGTATTACCAGAGGTTTAAACCCATATTCTCAGTATGCAGAATATTTAAAAACTGCCGAAAACCCCGAAATGGAGTTTGTTATATCAAACACCACAGAAGCTGGAATTACTTTTAAAGGTGAAACTCCGGCATCTGGTGAAACCCCAGAAAGTTTTCCGGGCAAGTTAACAGCTTGGTTAAAACATCGCTTTGAGTTCTTTAATGGTGCAGAAGATAAAGGTGTTACCATTATACCATGTGAGCTTATCAACCACAATGGTAAAATGCTCAAAGAAAACATTCTAAAATATGCAGATCACTGGCAGTTAAGTGATGACTTTAAGAAATGGGTAGAAGAAAGCTGCTCATTCTATAACACACTGGTTGACAGAATTGTACCGGGTTATCCAAGAGAAAAAGCGGCTGAGCTATGCGAAGACTTAGGTTATGAAGATAAACTAATTGTAGAAGGTGAGCAATTCCATTTGTGGGTAATTGAAGGACCAGAAACTATCAAAGAGAAACTTCCGGCAGACATCGCTGGTTTAAATGTGATATTTACTGATAACCAAGCACCGTATAGAAGTAGAAAAGTAAGAATCTTAAATGGAGCACATACATCTATGGTTCCAGTTGGTTTACTAGCAGGTGAAGAAACTGTTAAAGATGTGCTTGATAATGAGTCACTTACTCAATTTGTAGAGACTGCCATTTTTAATGAGATTGTTCCAACGCTTGATTTAAACATAAACGAGCTAAATACTTTTGCTAACGAAGTACTAGACAGGTTTAGAAATCCATATGTTAAGCACTTTCTCTTAAGTATTTCATTAAACTCTCATGCTAAATACAACACCAGAATTCTTCCATCTGTAATTGAATATCAGAAAAGAAAAGGAGAACTTCCAAAAAGGTTAGTATTTGCATTAGCTGCTCTAATCCAATTATTTAGAGATAAAGATGGCAAGTTTGGCGATTCTTTAAACGACGACAAAGAAGTACTTGCCCTTTACAAAGAAATAAAGGATAACAATATTACAGACTATTCAACCATTGTTGACAAAGTATTCGGATTGGATTCTGTTTGGAATGGCAGCCTAAATCAAATAGAAGGCTTAAAAGAAATGGTAGTTGAAGATTTAAAAGCTATTGATGAGAAAGGTATTGATTCAGCTCTATCAGAAATTTAATTTCTAGTCAATAGCATCCGGATCAACTGTATCATCAAGTTCATCAAGTTCGGCTTTTTTAATCATGTCGAAACGCCTGATAAGGTAGAGTTCATCCAAACTTTTGTTACGCACCTTGCCAAAACAAGTATGATTACCGTCAAGGTGCGCAACATTATTTCTATCAAGGCAAATTACAAATTGAGAACCAGAAGTATTCAATCCTGCATTACACATGGAAAGCACTCCTATATCGTGTAATTGCCTCATTCCATTTAGTTCACTCTTAATAAAATAACCAGGTCCCCCCGTTCCATCTGCATCTGGGCACCCGGTTTTCACAAAAGTATCATGAACATATTGATGGAAAACAAGCCCGTCATAAAATCCATCTTCAACGAGCTCTATAAAATTTTCTACAGTAGCAGGTGCATCTTCAGTGTATAGTTCAGCCTCTATCTCTCCTTTTGTAGTATAAAATCTTACTAATTTCAAGGAACAATAAATTTGAATCCTATTGCATGCACATTAATGATTTGTATAGCAGGATCGTCTTTCAAATATTTTCTAAGTCTCGACATAAACACATCAAGGCTTCTGCCTGCATAATAATCATCATTTTGCCACACTTCCTGAAGAATATATTCTCTTCTGATAAGATCATTTCTGTGCTTGAAAAGGAAATGTAGTAGCTCTGTCTCTCTGGCAGTTAACTTTCTAAACTCCTCACTATCGCCTAAATACAATTTTTGGTAAGGCACATCTAATGTGTAATTACCAATTGCTAATTTGGCGCTCTCTTCATCCTCAATTGTAGAAGACTTAGGTTTGTTTTGTTGCCTTTTCATAATTACTTCAATTCTTAGAAGTAATTCTTCCATATCGAAAGGCTTGGTTAGGTAATCGTCTGCTCCAATTTTAAAAGCTTTGATTTTGTCTTTAGCGAGAGTTTTCGAAGTAATGAATAAAATAGGAACATACTCATCTAATTTTCTAACTTCTTGCGCTAATGTAAATCCGTCTTTATAAGGCATCATCACATCAAAAATGCAAATATCAAAACTGTAGTTATTAAATGCATTGAACCCTGCTTTACCATTATCACAATATACTACATCGTAATTTCTGATGTCAAGATATCTCTTTACCAACTTGGCAATTATTCTGTCATCTTCTACCAGTAGTACTTTTGCTTTCTTATTCATACTTATATGATTAGATGTAACAATTTTATGGCTGTTTAAACCATGTCAATTTTTTTACTAGATTTAGGAACGTTAACATTTTAACAATATTCTTCAACACAAAGTATGATTTAATGATGAGTGCATTGCATAAATGTGATGTTTATTCACTTTTGTTAACACATTAAACTTAGAAGTAATATTTGAAATTCTAAAAAAAATTCCGCAAATTTTTATCAGACTTTGCAGTTATTCTTAACAATGGGAAGTTTTTTGCACTAAATCTTTGTTCAAATAAACGTTAAACAAAGCATAACGCATCATTTCAGCTGTATACTTTTTATGAAAAAACTTTTTAAAGTCGCTTTTTTCTACAGCTTTATTGTAATTACTACGATTTCGGTAGCATATGGCATTTTCTTTATGAATCAGATCAGATGCATAATGGTAAGCTATTCTGGTACGGGTTTAAGAGAAGTGGAAAATGGTATTTATGTTGACCCTGATATGGATGACATTGAAGTTCAGTTATTACTTTTAAACATAGAACAGTCTAGAGACAGAGTAGGCCTTTTTTTCGACTCTATTACCGCTAAACCTACTATAATTGCTGGCCCTTCTAAAGAGATAATGAAAAAATATGGGGCAAATCTGCGTAGTCCAGGTATGAATCACATAACCTTTCTAGGCACCTATATTGTACTTGGTCCGGGAGGTTTAAATCGAGATGTAATTAGCCATGAGTTAGTGCACTCAGAGCTAGTAAGCCGAGTTGGGTGGGTAAATCGTGAAACTAAAATTCCGACTTGGTTTGATGAAGGTTTGGCACTTATGTTAGACTACCGATATGCCAACTCCGATGCCATGTGGATGATGCTTACATCTAATGGTAAAAATGCTCCTGAACTACCCGAACTCGCCAATATGCATGACTTTATGCGGTACACCGAAAAAAGCCCTTTTTTCTCATATGTTACTTCTATGCGGGAAGTTTCTCGTTGGTGGAATATAGTCGGCCTTCAGGGCTTTAATGAGTTCTCCGAATTGCTTAAACAAGGTTATTCTTTTGAAGAAGCCTACCAAATGGTAGAGTCTAGATACACCTTTCCTGATGTAGGAAAATAGGCTAAAACGTCAAAAAATAGGGCAAATGCAATTTTATTAACACCTAAAACACTAAGCTTAAAATCGCATTTACCACCAAATAACCTAATTAATAAATATGCTCTTGCAAACGAACTACCTGATTGGTACATATGTCATTCATGTTTAACAAAACAAGATCAGGAGCTTCTGCTACATGTTTGCCAGATAAAATTCTTACAACAATACTCATTGCCAATGCTCCTACTGAAAAAGCCCCCGGAGCAACCTGTGAAGCCGGACAAGGTTTTCCATCTTTCATAATGGTAAATGCTTTAGATAGTGCCTCAATTATATCTGGTTCTAAATTCGCAGATAGTTGCTCTATAAAAGACTTAAAAGTATTTACATAAGATAAATGACTCACTTCACCATGCTCTGGTACACCGAATAATGCACGGAAAGAACTCTCGCAATGAGGAGGGAAATACAGAGCTGCTGCACCCCAACCAGCAGAAACCGCACTAATTACAGGCTTCTCCTGTATTTTACACTGGTCGTGCAAAGAGGTAATTCCTTCAAGACTTAAGAAATCTATGGTATCAAGTACGATATCGGCATTTAAAACTAGTTCTTCTGCATTTTCACTACTTACCCAATCATTATGCACTTCTATAGTTGCTTCTGGATTAATAGCCAATAACCTGTTTTGCAATGCCAGTACTTTAGGTTTTTCTACATCACTATAAGAATAGTCTTGTCTATTCAGATTGTGAAGTTCTATAATGTCTGCATCAACTAATGTAATCTTTTGGAAACCTAATCTAACTGCTGATTCTGCAATGGTACTTCCTATACCACAACCGGCAATTAATAGACGAGTATTTTTAATTTTCTCTTGTACTTCGGGCATAATATACCCTTCGTTTCTCTTGGTAAACTCCTTGTAATTAAACATAGTAATGCTGGTAAGTTTCAGTTAATAAATTCTTCAATTAAAGAACATTTCAATATAAATATTATCAATATTCTTCTTTTTGTTACAAATCAAATCTATTTGGTCACTTATAGTAATCCTAAAATGTTTAAGCCTCATTAACAGCTCAAAGAATAGAGCTTTAAATGCTGGAACTAAATTTCTTTTAAATCCTGTTTAAGGTAAGTTGCTGATTAAAAAGTAGTTATATTTTTAATAAAGACAATTCTACTCATTCAAATAAATTGAAACTGAATTGCTCTAATTAACGTTTATTGTGTGTATAGGTGTAAAAAAATTAATCATTGATGTGATTTATTACACTTTCAATACAATGTAATATTTAAATAACTAATTAAAAATTATTTTTCTAACATAACTTATTCGAAGCCTATAGCATTTCATTTTTACAGATACTTTTTTAATAGGAAACATAAAATACTAACTAAGTTTTTTAGAGAACCTATAAAATTAAATGCTATGAAGACAACTCGATTCAATAAACTATTTTTAATGATACCAGTAATGGGATTATTACTGGCATCATGCTCAAGTGTAAGTAATGTTGTAACTGATTACGATGCAGGAACAGATTTCTCGAGATTTAAAACTTATAATTTTTGGGATGATGTGAAGAAAACAGATGACAAACCATCATACGATCAGTTAGACGAAAGAAGAATAAAAGAAGCAGTAGCACAATCATTGGAGTCTAAAGGGTATGAGTTTACAGAAGACAACCCTGATTTGTTAGCCAATGTGAGAATAATGGTGAAAACCAAAAGAAATGCTACAACTATGAATCCATATTACGGTTACTGGAGGTTTGGTGGCTACAATAATGTTAACATTAATGAGTACGAAGAGGCTACCATACTGGTGGACATTGTTGATGCTAGTAAAAACGTGCTTGTATGGCAAGGTTCAATACAAAGCCCAACTGCTAAAGATCCAGAAGAAAGAGATCGTAAAATTAAGGATGCTGTAATGAAAATGTTCATAAAGTTCGATCACAGAGCAGGACAAAGCAGTTCAACATCCTCATCATCTGAATAACCATCACATCAAATAAACTTACAAAAAGGCTCCTTTTTAAGGGAGTCTTTTTTTTATTCTCTTGTTAACACAAAAGAAATCTAATATAAACAAAAGCTTATACACAAAACACTGGGAATTTACGGATAAGCATCCGAATTTTACACCTTAATGTAAGAAGTACAAAATTGTAAAATCAATAATGAACAACATTCTCAGACTGGCAGTACAAAAATCTGGCAGATTAAGCGAAGGTTCTATGGAATTAATTAAGTCCTGCGGGATTAATGTTTCTAACGGAATCGGAAAACTAAAGGCAAAAGCAAGTAACTTCCCAATTGAGTTTTTCTTTTTGAGAGACGACGATATTCCCGGTTATGTAGCCGATGGAGTAGCAGATATTGGGATAGTAGGCGAAAATGTAGTTGTTGAAAAAGACAAGAGTGTAGCGATTGTACATCGCTTAGGCTTTTCAAGATGCAGACTTTCTATTGCCCTTGCAAAATCAGCCAATTATAATGGCCCTCAAGACCTTAACGGAAAAGGCATTGCGACCTCCTATCCTAAGCTTCTCGAAAAGTTTTTAGCTGAAAATGGTGTAAATGCTGAAGTTCATGAAATTAGTGGATCTGTAGAAATTGCTCCAAGCATTGGTCTTGCAGAAGCAGTTTGTGATATTGTAAGTTCTGGTAGTACTCTTTTTACTAATGGATTAAAAGAAGTAGAAACTATCTTCCAGTCTGAAGCAGTACTAATTGCAAACGAAAATATCTCTGTAGAGAAAAAAGATATTATTGAAAAGCTGCTGTTTAGAATTAAATCTTTACAACAAGCAAAAAACAATAAATACATATTGCTAAATGCTCCTGAAAGTAATGTAGAAGAAATAAAATCTATACTACCAGGAATGCGCAGCCCAACAGTAGTTCCTTTGGCGAATAAAGGATGGGTTTCAATACACTCTGTAATCAACGAAAACGATTTTTGGGAGAAAATCGAAAGCCTAAAAGCTGCTGGAGCAGAAGGAATTTTAGTTGTTCCGATAGAAAAAATGATTCTCTAAACTGAGAATCTAAGAAGAAAAAAGCTTGATAATATTCAGTTTATAAAATTATGCAAATAATAAGATACCCAGCCAAAAGTAATTGGTCTGAAATATTAGAAAGACCAGTAATGAACCTGGAAGAGGCAGAAGAAAAAGTAAAACCAATAATGGCTGCAGTAGAAGAGCATGGCGATAGTGCATTGAAAGACTTTACTCAAAAGTTTGACAAGGTATCTTTAGACAGTCTCGAAGTAAGCCGTTACGAAATTGATAAAGCCATTGAGCAGGTTTCTGAAGAATTAAAAGCATCAATCAGTATTGCCAGAAATAACATAGAGAAGTTCCATGTAATCCAAAAAGAACTGGTTAAGAAAGTAGAAACCATGCCGGGAGTTTATTGCTGGAGAAAAAGTGTAGCAATAGAAAATGTTGGCTTGTACATTCCTGGTGGTACAGCACCTTTATTCTCTTCAGTTTTGATGCTGGGTATTCCTGCTAAACTAGCTGGTTGCAAAGAGATCAGTCTATGTACACCTCCGGGAAAAGATGGAAAAATAAACCCGGTTATTCTTTTTACTGCTGACCTTGTTGGCATTAAAAAGATTTATAAATGTGGTGGTGCTCAAGCAATTGCTGCTTTTACTTTTGGCACAGAATCAATCAGTAAGGTTGATAAGATTTTTGGCCCAGGTAACCAATATGTAACTGCTGCAAAACAACTAGCTGCAAAATATGGAGTGGCTATAGATATGCCTGCCGGCCCTTCTGAAGTTGCTGTATTGGCAGATAGTACTGCGAATCCAAAGTTTATTGCGGCAGACTTACTTTCTCAAGCTGAGCACGGCATAGATAGCCAAGTAATTATGGTTACTAACGATGCCCAATTGGCAGCAGCTACTGAAGCAGAAGTAAAAAGACAAGTTGGCGAACTTCCAAGAAGAGAAATTGCTGAAAAAGCATTGGAAAACAGCAAAATTATTTTGGTAGAGTCTATCGATACTGGTGTTGAGCTTATTAACCAATATGCGGCTGAGCACTTAATTATTGCGATGGACAAAGCCGAAAGTATTGGAGAAAAAATCGTGAATGCGGGTTCTGTATTTTTAGGCCATTACACGCCAGAATCTGCTGGTGATTATGCATCTGGTACAAACCATACGCTGCCAACCAACGGCTATGCAAGAATGTATAGTGGTGTTTCTCTTGATAGCTTTTTCAAGAAAATTACCTTCCAGAATATTACAACAGAAGGGCTCAAGCAAATAGGTATTACTATAGAAAGAATGGCTGAAGCTGAGCAATTAGATGCACATAAAAAAGCAGTATCTATCAGATTGGAAGAAATCAGAAAAAAGTAACATGCCAACAAACACGTTTAATATAGAATCAATCGTAAGGCCTCACATCCTTAAACTAAAACCATATTCTTCTGCCAGAGATGAGTATACTGGCAAAAGTGGTGTTTTTCTCGATGCTAACGAAAACCCTTTTGGTTCGGTTAGTGGAGAAGCTTTTAACCGTTATCCAGACCCATTGCAAAAAGCTGTAAAGGAGAAACTTGCTATAATTAAAGAAGTAAAACCTGAGCAAATTTTTCTTGGTAATGGTAGCGACGAAGCCATCGACTTGCTATTTAGAGCATTTTGTGAACCTCAAAAAGATAAAGTACTCTTATTGCCGCCAACTTATGGCATGTATAAAGTAAGTGCAGATATTAATCTTGTTGAAACACTAGAGATTCCACTAACGACCGAATACCAACTTGATACAGAAAAGATTCTTTCTTTAATCGAAAAGGAAAACAAGGTTAAGTTAATCTTTGTTTGCTCTCCAAACAATCCAACAGGCAACCAGATTAATCTTGCTGAAATAGAGAAGATTTTAAATAACTTTTCTGGTTTAGTGGTAGTAGATGAGGCTTACATCGATTTTGCTCCTGAGAAAAGCATGGTGCATTTTCTGGATAAATATCCGAATCTTATAGTTCTACAAACATTTTCTAAAGCATGGGGAATGGCGGCCTTAAGAATAGGTATGGCTTATGCCAGTAAGCAAATTATCGACTTACTTAATAAGATAAAGCCTCCCTATAATATAAATCAACTTACGCAAGAAAAAGTACTCGAAGCACTAGATGCAAACGAACTAAGAAAGCAAAAAGTAGAAGAGTTAATTACATTACGCGAAAACCTGAAAAATGCATTATTAGAAATGCCTTTAGTTGAAAAGGTATACCCTTCTGATGCAAACTTCTTACTGATAAAAGTGCCAGAAGCAACTAAAATATATGATAAGCTAATTAAACAATTAGTTATTGTAAGAAATCGTTCTAGTGTAATATTATGCGATAATTGTTTAAGGATAACTGTAGGAACAGCAGAAGAAAATACAAAATTGCTTAAAGCATTGGCTGAAATTTAATTTAAACACTACATTTGATTCCTGCTCACCTCTTTTCCCAGATCTAGCAGGAACAATGGTGTATTTTTTAAGTTAATAGTATTATTCGTATTAATACTTTAATTTTTTCGATTGAATTTCATATAAGTCAATCTCTAATTGTATTTTTTAAAGAATTTACCTTAAATTTTATCCGTAAAAGTCATTTTTTTCGGCTAATTAACTAAAAGAAAATAACTGTTATGAAAAAATTATTTTTTGGACTGCTCATTACAATTCTAGCGCTCTCTTCATCATTAAAGGCACAAACTACAGACTTTATATTTTTTGATGGTTCTTATGAGCAATTACAGACTCGTGCTCTCAATTCAAACAAACCCTATTTTGTTTATTTCTATGCTAACTGGAGCCCCATAGCCAAGAAAATGAATGAAGAAACTTTCACTAATCAAAGCTTGGTAAGCTATGCACAAAGTACTTATCTAGGACTTTCAGTAGATGGTGAATCTATTCTTGATGGTGGTGAAGAACTTGCAAAAAAATACAATGTTTTATACTTTCCTTCAGTATTGATTTTTACTTCAGAAGGTAAGATGATGGCCAGACTATCTGGTTTTCAAACAGCTCAAGCTTTACAAGCTAAACTAAAGCAGTTTGAAAATGCTACAGGTACACCAGATATTTCTGTAAGCGAGGCAGAAAACCTTGCTGTTGCTAAAGAAAAACCAGGCGAATACTTATTTAAAGTTTCTGCTAAAACCTTAGACAGAAGAGGATACGGTGTTCAACTTGGAGTATACAGCAACTATAGAAATACTTTTATGAAGTTACTCGAACTTGAAGAAGAAAAATTCCATAAAAACACGATGGTATTTATTAAAGAGAGTGAAGATAACCAATTACAATATAAAATTATCTTAGGCCCATTCACAGATAAAACTCAGGCAGATACCTACTTTAAGGCTTTAATGAAAGACAAATATTATAAAGGTAGTGTACTTGTTGATTTGAGCAATCTGTAAAATTTATATATCAACAGAAAATCCTGTTCAAATACTTAAACAGGATTTTCGTGAATTAAACCGCTTCGGAATGACATTTGTGCGGAGTGTGATTAAGATTTTTTAGTCTAATTAAGCGATGAAGAAAAGATTATTTCAACTATTAGTTTTTGTTTTTTGCATTACCTGTATACAGGCAATTGCACAGGATACTGCAGATAAAGCTCCTGCAAACCTCTCAGAGGCATTTTCAGAATTAAAATCCAAGTCTACTGATTACGAAGATTATGAGGTAGTAAAGAAATTTAGACTCGAAAATTTCTGGAAGCAAATTAACGATACAATTACTGCAAAAGACAATGCCTATAAAGAGACTCTAACGGAAATAAAGTCTTTAAAAACTCAAATTAAAGACATGACTGCCAGTATGGAGCAAAAAGAACAACAGGTGGTAGACAGCCAGTACTTGGTAGACCATTTAAAGTTTTTGGGTATATCTATTAATAAAGATACTTATGTATTCGTAAACATATTTATCATTCTTGTATTAGCTGCTGTAATTGGTATTGGCTTCGGCAGATTTAAAGAAAATGAGAGAGTTACAACTACAAAGAAAAAAGAAGCTGTAGATGCAGAAGAAGAGTTAGAAGATTACAAAAGAAAATCTAAAGAGAAAGAGATGAAGTTGAGAAGAGAGCTTCAAACAGAGATAAACAAAAATGAAGAACTCAGTAAAGAAATAATTCAACTCAAGAAGAAGAAAACAACTTAATCTGAAGTATAAAAAAAGGGGCTCTCAAAAATTTGAGAGCCCCTTTTTTTATGTATTTTATTTAAAACCTTTAAGCAAATCTTTCATTTTCGTTTTTATTGCTCTTAGCAACCAGTGTGTTACCATAAATAATTCCGAGGCCTAAACCTATAAAGCTTACTCCAATATGGTTTACATGATTGGCAAAAGCGAAACCTCCTAAAAGCGCTCCCACACCAAAACACAAAGTTAAATAACTTGCAAAATGCGTATATGTTAATGGCTTTTCTGATGTAAATGCATCAGACCATTTAGGATACTCTAAAACAATCTGGTTGTAGATTGAATTTTTCTTGATTAAAAACGGTGTAAATACCCCTGCAAAAAATAATATTCCAACAGATGTAACAGACAACAACAACGGTTTGGTCTCTCCTATTGGAAATGCTAAGCCTAAAGCAAAAACAGCAACTAATACTAAAATCTTATTAATTCTTGAGTTCATAATTTCAGTAGTTTTGATAGTGGATTCTTCAAAATAACAACTCCTTCATACCAACTCGATAATAATTTAGCACAATATTAGGAAAGAATCAATACCTGTTTCAATATTTTTTTATCTGTGAGTATCTGCTTAAACGGTTTTAAAAGCCTATATCAATCATTAATCTTAGTTGAAAAATATAGAATAATCTAACCATCTGGCTTAAAAGAAAACCGCCAAACAAGCTCAATTTCCTATTTTTAGGTATTTTGCACCTATAAACACAGCTAATATTCGCATAGGCAAATATAAAATGGCCATTTTTTATCTAAAGTCAATACAGGAACTGACAATTGTCATAATTAAATGATTAAGACATTTCTAGTTTTGGGTACTTCACAAATAAAATTACTGACAAAAATTAAAATTAAAATTATGATTCCAACTCACATCGAACACATCGGTATAGCCGTCAAAAACTTAGATGAAGCAATTAATTACTACGAAGAAGTTCTCGGTTTAAAATGCTACAAAGTTGAAGAAGTAAAAGACCAAAAAGTAAAAACAGCTTTCTTCCAAGTTGGCCAAACTAAAATAGAACTACTCGAAAGTACACAGCCAGACGGCCCTATAGGAAAATTTATTGAAAAACGAGGCGAAGGTATCCACCACCTAGCATTTGCTGTAAACAACATTGAAGGATCTCTGCAACAGGTAAAAGAAAAAGGCGTGAGATTGATTGATGAAAAGCCGCGCAAAGGAGCAGAAGGTCTTGATATTGCCTTCCTTCACCCTAAATCCACTTTTGGAACTCTTACTGAATTTTGTGAAAAAAAATCCTGAACACAGGTAATGCCATGTCGAACGCAGAAAAAATAAAAGAATTAATAGAGAAACGTAACCTCGCCAGATTGGGCGGGGGTGAGAAAAGAATTGACGCTCAGCACGCCAAAGGTAAATTTACTGCTAGAGAGCGTATCGAAATGCTGCTTGATGAAGGCAGCTTCGAAGAATACGATATGTTTGTGACTCACCACTCAACAGACTTTGGTCTAGATAAACAGAAATTTTTATCAGATGGTGTTGTGACCGGACACGGAACTATAGATGGAAGGGTTGTATATGTTTTCTTTCAAGACTTTACCGTTTTCGGAGGGTCTTTATCTAAGGCATATGCAAACAAGATTTGCAAGATCATGGATCAAGCAATGAAAGTAGGCGCCCCCCTTATCGGTATTAATGATAGTGGGGGCGCTCGTATTCAGGAGGGTGTGAAAAGTTTGGCCGGTTATGCCGATATCTTCCAGAGAAACATTTTAGCCTCTGGTGTTATTCCTCAGATATCTGCCATATTTGGTCCTTGTGCTGGTGGTGCAGTGTACTCTCCTGCTCTTACTGACTTTATCATGATGACAGACAAAACCAGTTACATGTTTGTTACTGGCCCAAAAGTTTCTAAAACTGTTACTGGTGAAGATATTTCCGAAGAACAACTTGGTGGTGCTACTGTTCATGCTAACAAATCTGGTGTTACCCACTTTGTTGCAGACAACGAAGAAGAAGGCATATTGCTCTTAAGAAAACTGTTAAGTTACCTTCCTCAAAACAATCTGGAAGAACCGCCAATCACTCCTTGTTCAGACCCTATAGACAGATTGGATGATTCGCTAAACGAAATTATTCCAGAAAGTGCTAACATCCCATACAATGTGAAAGATGTTATCTACACGATTGCAGATGATGGTGAGTTCCTCGAAGTACACAGACAGTATGCTAGAAACATTGTAATTGGTTTTGCCAAGTTCAATGGTATGTCTGTAGGTATTGTGGCTAACCAACCAAACTACTTAGCAGGTGTGTTAGATATCGATGCTTCTAGAAAAGCAGCACGTTTTGTTCGCTTCTGCGATGCATTTAACATACCTATAGTTACTTTAGTAGATGTACCTGGTTTCTTACCTGGTAGTACTCAAGAATACGGAGGCATTATCTTACACGGAGCCAAATTACTATTTGCTTACGGCGAAGCAACTGTACCTAAAATTACTATCATTCTCAGAAAAGCTTATGGTGGTGCTTATGATGTAATGAGTTCTAAACACCTAAGAGGCGATCTTAACTATGCATGGCCATCTGCCGAAATTGCTGTTATGGGTCCTAAAGGTGCAATAGAAGTATTACACTTTAAAGAACTAAAAGCCATGACAGACCCTGCAGAGAGAGATAAATTTGTGGCAGCAAAAGAGAAAGAGTACAGAGACAAGTTTGCCAACCCTTACGAAGCAGCACAACACGGTTATATCGATGATGTAATTGAACCAAGAAATACTCGCTTCAGAATTATAAGGGCATTAACAACACTGGCAACTAAAAAGGATGTTAACCCTCCTAAAAAACACTCTAATATTCCGCTTTAATCAAACCCTGCAATGCATATTAATGCATTGCACAAAATTCAAATGCCATGAAATTCGATATCTCAGCTATCGGTACAGAACACATTTACATGACACTCATTGGATATTCCATTGTGTTTATGGCTCTTGTTGCGTTGTATCTGATTTTCGATAACCTACCTAAAGTACTTCTATTTTTAAATGGCTTATTCGAGAAAAAAACAGTAGAACAAAAACCCGCAGTTAGTAGCAAACACAATCTATCCGGAGCTGTAAATGCAGCTATTGCCACAGCACTCCATTTATATTTTGATGAATTGCACGATGAGGAAATCACTAAACTCACTATTAATAAAGTTTCTCGAAACTACTCTCCTTGGAGCTCTAAAATCTATAGTGTAATGCAATCTCACCTGCAACCTCAAACTAATAAATTCTCAAAAAAATGAAAAATTATAAATTCAGCATAAACGGACACACCTACGATGTTTTGGTTAAGTCTGTAGAAGATAATCTGGCTCAGGTAGAGGTTAACGGAACTCCTTACGAAGTTACTTTGGAAAAAGAGGTTAAAACAACCAAGACTCCTAAACTAGTAAGAGCCAAAACACCACAACCTACAGCAGCCCCTAAACCGCTTGCAAGTAATGCTTCAATAAGTAAAATTGATGCTCCCCTACCCGGTATTATACTAGATCTGCTTGTAAAAGAAGGTGACGTAGTGAAAAAAGAAGACACGCTACTAATTATGGAAGCGATGAAGATGGAAAACAAAGTACTCGCAGAAAAGGGAGGAACAATAAAAAGTATCAAAATTAAAGTTGGCGACAACGTGCTGCAGGGACAGCTACTTATTGAAATTGAATAACCAGTTAAGAAAAACAGCCTTTAGGGGTTGAAGACCATGGAAGGATTACACAAATTTTACGAGTTATCTGGATTTGCCAATGCCACACCAGGACACCTAGTTATGATTCTGGTAGGGATATTTTTTATCTTTTTGGCAATTCGTTATGAATATGAACCACTGCTGCTTGTTCCAATTGGGTTCGGCGTTATTATAGGTAACATACCTTTTACAGAAGGTGCCGGCCTAAACATTGGTATTTACGAAGATGGCAGTGTGCTAAACTACATCTACCAAGGGGTTTTAAAAGGAGTTTATCCTCCGCTTATCTTCTTGGGAATCGGTGCAATGACTGACTTTTCCACACTTATTTCGAGTCCAAGATTAATGTTACTGGGAGCAGCCGCTCAAGTAGGTATATTCCTTACTTTTCTTGGAGCTATCGCACTTGGCTTTAATGCTTCAGAAGCAGGAGCCATTGGTATTATCGGTGGTGCAGACGGACCTACAGCAATCTTTATCTCATCTAGATTGGCAAATGGTTTAAATGGAAATCAAAACCTTATAGGCCCTATCGCCATAGCAGCTTACTCTTATATGGCACTTGTACCAGTTATACAACCTCCAATTATGAGATTGCTCACTGGTCACAACGAAAGACGAATCAAAATGAAACCTCCAAGAACTGTTTCTAAAACAGAAAAAATGATTTTCCCAATTCTTGGTATGTTGCTAACAGGTTTTCTTGCACCAAGTGCATTACCGCTATTAGGTATGCTATTTTTCGGTAACCTATTAAAAGAATCTTTAGTTACCAACCGTCTGGCAGACACTGCCCGTAACAGCATGATTAACATTGTAACCATCTTACTAGGTGTTACAGTAGGAGCCTCAACTCAAGCCAGTGTTTTCTTAACACCTCAGTCAATGTTGATATTTGTTTTAGGAGCGCTCTCTTTCGTAATTGCTACCGCCGGAGGTATTTTGTTTGCCAAGTTTATGAACCTTTTCTTAAAAGAAGGCAACAAAATTAACCCATTGGTTGGTGCAGCTGGAGTTTCTGCAGTACCAGATAGTGCAAGGGTTGTACAACACGAAGGACTAAAATATGACCCTACAAATCACCTGCTGATGCACGCTATGGCACCTAACGTTTCTGGTGTAATCGGCTCTGCAGTAGCTGCCGGTATTTTGTTAAGTTTCTTAAATTAATTGAGACTTTTAAAAGTTTTAGAAAAATTATACATTCACTCGAATTTTAAAATATTCTGTATATTTTTTCGCAAAAATTAGAAAATATGAAAAATTTTATATCATTTTTTATAGTATTAAAAAAATTTATAGACTAGATATCACCATTTTTCATATAGAGCAACCTCAAATAAATTAAAAAAATTGTAAACTCATGAAACCTGACTTTAAGAACATAAGCTTTAAACAGTTGCTGGATAAGTCAGGAAGCAGAGCGAAACAGGACCTGGAAGCACTCCAGTTAAACAGTTGGGAAACCGCTGAGCAAATTCCTGTAAAACCTGCTTTCTCCAACAAAGATGTCAGCAATTTCGATCATCTGAATTTTGCTTCAGGAATCCCGCCATTCCTACGTGGACCTTACTCAACCATGTATGTAATGCGCCCATGGACTATAAGGCAGTATGCAGGTTTTAGTACTGCAGAAGAATCCAATGCATTTTATCGTCGAAACCTTGCTGCTGGCCAAAAAGGTCTATCTGTCGCTTTCGACCTTGCAACTCACAGAGGTTACGATTCTGATCACCCAAGAGTAGTTGGTGATGTGGGTAAAGCTGGTGTTGCTATTGACTCTGTACTTGATATGCAGATTCTTTTCGATCAGATTCCGTTAGACAAGATGTCTGTTTCAATGACAATGAACGGAGCTGTTATTCCGGTAATGGCTTTCTACATTGCTGCTGCGGAAGAACAAGGAGTTAAAAAAGAGCAGTTAAGCGGTACTATCCAAAATGATATTCTAAAAGAATTTATGGTGAGGAATACCTACATATACCCTCCTCTACCAAGTATGAAAATCATTGCAGATATTTTCGCCTATACTTCTCGTTATATGCCTCGATTTAACTCAATCAGTATAAGTGGATACCACATGCAAGAAGCAGGCGCTACAAATGATATTGAACTAGCCTATACCCTTGCAGATGGACTTGAGTACATACGTACAGGTTTAAAAGCAGGGCTTAAAATAGATCAGTTTGCTCCAAGGTTGTCGTTCTTCTGGGCAATTGGCATGAACCACTTTATGGAAATTGCCAAGATGCGTGCCGGAAGATTACTTTGGGCAAAAGTGGTAAAAGAGTTTGATCCTCAAAATGCCAAGTCTATGGCATTGAGAACGCACTCTCAAACCTCAGGTTGGTCTTTAACCGAGCAAGATCCATTTAACAACGTAGCAAGAACATATATAGAAGCTATGGGAGCTGCGCTTGGTCACACACAATCGCTTCACACCAACTCTTTTGATGAAGCTATTGCCTTACCTACAGACTTTTCTGCCCGTATCGCTAGAAATACTCAGAAATTTATTCAACAAGAAACCGACATTACAAAGGTAATTGATCCTTGGGGTGGTAGTTACTATGTGGAATACCTCACTCACCAATTAGCCCAAAGAGCATGGGAACACATGCAAGAAGTGGAAGAACTAGGCGGTATGGCTAAAGCGATTGAAAGTGGAATTCCTAAAATGCGTATCGAAGAAGCTGCTGCAAGAAGACAAGCCAGAATCGATGCAGGAAAAGATGTAATTGTAGGGGTAAATAAATACCTAAGCGATGACGAAAAAGAATTTGAAATTCTAGAAGTAGATAATAAAGCAGTATTACAATCTCAGATCGACAGACTTAAAAAGCTTAGAGCAGAAAGAAATGAAGACGATGTACAAGCTGCATTGCACGCTTTAACAGTTTGTGCTGAGAAAAAACAACAAGGTGGCGATGATCCTAATAAAGACGAAGAAAACCTACTTGCATTAGCAGTAGATGCAGCCAGAAAAAGAGCCTCACTTGGTGAAATATCTGATGCAATGGAAAAACCATTTGGCAGATACAAAGCTGTTATTCGCTCTATTTCTGGAGTATACTCTAAAGAAGCAGCTTCTGACGAAAGCTTTGCAGAAGCCCGTAAATTATCAGACCAGTTTGCCGAACTCGATGGTCGTAGGCCTAGAATTATGGTAGCGAAAATGGGACAAGATGGTCACGATAGAGGTGCTAAGGTAATTGCAACCAGCTTCGCCGACTTAGGTTTCGATGTTGATATGGGTCCATTATTCCAAACTCCAGAAGAAGTTGCAAGACAAGCAGCAGAAAACGATGTACACTTAATCGGTGCTTCATCTTTAGCAGCAGGTCACAAAACACTTATTCCTCAGTTGATAGACGAATTGAAGAAAATCGGAAGAGAAGATATTGAAGTAGTTGCTGGTGGTGTAATTCCTCCGAAAGATTACGATTTCTTATATCAAGCAGGAGTAATGGAAGTATTTGGCCCTGGAACTAAAATTCCTGTGGCAGCTAAGAAAATTCTAGAGAAAATGTTATTGGAACTACAGGAAGGTTAATCTTTCTGTAGCTACTACTCTGGAATGTGATTTTAATTTTGATAAAACAATTGCCTAAACATATTAAAAATGCAAAGCAACGAGTCATTGTCTTTCAAAGACTTCCAAGAAATAAACACGGAAGAATGGAAGAATAAAATCATTGCCGACCTAAAAGGAAAAGACTATGCAGAAAGTCTGGTCTGGCAGACAAAAGAAGGTTTTGAAGTAGACCCTTTCTATAACAGTGAAAACTTAGGTGAAGCTGAAAAAAATCTGGAAAGTATTCAAAACAGCCAGTTAAATACCGAAAACCCTGAATTTGGTTATCGTTACTGGTTTAATATGCAAAAAATTGTAGTAAAGGATTTGGAGATCGCTAACAAACAAGCACTTAAAGCACTACAAAATGGCGCTGAAGGTATTGTTTTTTACCTAGACTCTATACTATCTTCTGATAACCTAACTGTACTACTAAATAATATTAAAATGCAGTATTGCCCTGTGTCTTTTTACTTGAAAAAAGCATCAGGAGAACTATTGCAAAACCTGCTCAACTTCACTAAAAAAGCAGGAATAGAAAAAGAAAAAACTTCTGGTGAAATCATTTGCAACCTCTCAGAAACAAATGAAGTAGAGTTTTACAGTGTTTTCGAGCAGCTAAGTTTATTTCCGGGTTATAAGTTTCAGATAAACCTTGGCCCTTCTGAACTAAGTTACTCAGAAGAAACCGCAGATGTTTTAGCCAAAGTTGTAAAACTTACTGATTCACTAGTTGAAAGAGGTCTTACTGCAGACAAAGTACTCAAGCAAATTTCAATAGGAATTAATCTTCGTAATAATTACTTCTTTGAAATTGCAAGAATGAGAGCACTTCGCATGCTGTACACCGAAATTGCCAATTGCTATGAAGTGGAATACCAAGCATCTGATTTAACAATTAGTGCTTCTACCACTATTAAAATAGACGAGGCAACCAAAGAAGACCCTTATCTGAATATGCTATCTAATACAAGTCAGGCGATGTCTGGTATTATTGGAGGGTGCACTATGTTAACCATTTTACCTCACAATGAAGGCATTGAAGAAGTAGATGAGTTCTCTATGCACATTGCCAGAAATGTTTCTTGTATGCTAAAAGATGAGTCGTATTTTGATAAAGCAGTTGATCCTGCAGCAGGTTCTTATTACCTAGAAAAACTCACTACTCAGCTAGCTGAGAAAACTTGGGAGCTATTTCAGGTAAAAGCTTAATAACATAGAGTCTTAGTATTATCATTTTCATATTTACTTATAAGGTTTATTAGAGAGTTTCTCTGGTAAACCTTTTTTATTGGAATGGTAATAACAAAACAGACTTGGAAGTGAGTTTTCCAAGCCTGTTTTGTTTTTGTTTTTTATAAATACCCTTTAATCTTCCAGCTTATCGTACCAGTTAATTTTTAATAACCAAGTGGTAATTGCTGCAACACCAAAGGCGATCAATGCCAGATAGTTTTCTCTTACTACTAAATAAATTGGGAATACAACCAAAGAAACCTGCCATACAATACCTATTAGAATATTGACCATATCTCGTCTAAAAGAAGTGTTTATTTTAAAATTAGGCTCTCTTTCGAGTAGTTTTTGGCGAATAGGTTCCCAAAAACCCCAAGGTCTCACTCTTTTATAAAACTCTATCAGCTCGTCATCTGCTTGAGGTTTGGTAAAATAACTACCAACAATACAACCCACTGCAGATAAAACAAACATTAATGGGAATCTGGCCAAATCTTCTGGCAATGGAATAAAGGATACATCTACAAAAGGCAAGATAGGTAAGAATAATGAAGCTAAAACACCGGCAAGCATTCCCCAGAAATAACCATAACCATTTAATCGCCACCAGAACCATTTTAATAGGTTTGAAACTGCGTAACCTCCATATAATGCATTCACTATCCACTGTGTTACTTGATTGATAGAATCGGTTGCAAAACCAAAACCCACACCTATAATTAACACTACGATGGTAGACAAATAACTCATTTTTACATAAGTTTTTGGTTCTGCATCTGGGTTGATGTATTTCTTATAAATATCATTTACTAAATAAGCTGGCGCAGCATTTACAGTAGCTGCCACGGTAGACATAAAAGCAGCGAGTAATCCCGCTAAAAGCAAACCTACCAAACCAATAGGAATATAATTTTTAATAACATGTGGAAGCACCAACTCGAAATCAGCAACACCAGTCGTACTGTTTTGCAATGGTTCTAAGCCCAACTCATTTACACTTGCCAGACCTAAAATTGCAATACCAGCAATTAACATATATCTCGGCATAAACAAAACCAAAGAAACTAAACCACTCATTTTTGCAGCTTCGGTTGGCGATTTAGTAGAAAGCACACGCTGCATGTCGTAGTTAGGCGCAGGACCAGCTAAACTCACTAGTATTCCTTTAAATACCATCATCATAAAAAATATGCTGAAAAGCGAATAGCCATCTTTTTGAATCTGCTCATTTACTGCGGCAATATCCCATTGCAAATCGAGCTCCCAACCAAAAAACAGGTTATACCAACTATCTGGAACAATTTGGCTAACAACATCAGCAGGTACTTGGTACATAGCTACAATACCCACTGTAATTGAAGCTACTGTCATCACTAAAAACTGAACAACCTCTGTAAGTACTACGCTGTACATTCCTCCTTTTACTACATAAAGGGCTGTAATTCCTATAAAAATTAAGCCGTATATATTGGGTGTAAGTTGGTAAACCGACTCACCTAATGTTAAACTCTTTGGCAAAAAGGTATAAGCAAATTTTCCAATACCTTGGAAAGCATAAGCCAAATAACCGACAACCGTTACCAAAGCAAAAACAATTACTATAATGTTTGAAAGCTTGGCACCTTTACCAGAACCAAAACGCGTTTGTATCCACTCGGCTCCCGTCATTACATTTGATCGCCTCAACCATGCCGAAAGGAACACCATTAAAAATATCTGATTGAAAACTGGCCAGAGCCACGGAATCCATGCACTTTTTAAACCATATATAAAGCAAAGTGCTACGAGCCACATTGTACCAGTGATATCGAACATTCCAGAAGCATTAGATACACCTAATACATACCAAGGAAGACTTTTACCACCAAGAAAATAAGCTTCGAGATTTGCTGATGCTTTTTTAGAAATGTAGAAACCTATAAAAACAGTCAAAAACAGGTATAATACTATAATAATGATATCAACTACTGATAACTCCATCTTCAGATTTATTTATCTCTCTTAATTTTTTAAATTACAATATATGCCTTATTCTTCACTCCTAAAATATAAGTAAGTGCGAATAAATCTGATTAAATGTCAGTAATTTAGATAAGGTTTTTACACTAGTATAAACCTGATAATAAATAGTAGTGTAATTACATACACCACAGGATGCACTTTAGCAGCGTCTCCTTTCACTACTTTAATTAATGTATAAAATATTAAGCCTGCAGCTATCCCATTTGCTATGCTGTAAGAAAAAGGCATGACTGCTATAATTAAAAAAGCTGGTATGGCTTCTTCTAAATTATCGAAGTTAATATGCTTTAAAGATGACATCATGAGCACCCCAACCATAATTAAGGCAGGAGCAGTTGCCGCTACAGGTACAATGCCTGCAAATGGTGCCAGAAAAACTGAAAGTAAAAAAAAGATAGCCACAAACACTGCTGTTAAACCGGTTTTACCACCGGCAACAATTCCAGAACCGCTCTCTATGTAGGTAGTTACAGAAGATGTACCCAACAAAGCACCTAATGTAGTGGCAATTGCATCGGCTGTTAAAGCTCTGTTCATTCTTGGTAGTTTGCCATCTTTATCTAAAAAACCACCTTTAGCGGCTGTACCAAGTAAAGTACCTATGGTATCGAACAAATCTACCAGTGTAAAAGAAATTACAACTGTAACTATGTTTAAAAACAGTTCTGAGAAAGAGATTTCTCCCTCAGCATTATAAAGCAAACCGTTAAAATCCAGCTTAAAAAAAGTTGGACTTATATCGAAATTGCTCAGTGTAAATGTATCAGGAATTTGGGTAACTCCCATAGGAATTCCGATAAGCACAGTTAAAATAATTCCGAAAAACAAGGCTGCTCTTACTTTTAATACCATTAAAGTACTCAGTAAAGCAAAACCCAATATGGCTAATATTACAGAAGGATTTGAAAAGTCGCCAAACTCTAAAACCTGAGAAGGTGCACCTAATACCTCGCCAATCATTTTTCCCTGATCGAACTCTTCTGTTGCTAGAATAATATCGATAATCGGTCCCTGATTAAAACGGATAATTCCTGCATTATTAAAACCAATTAATGCGATGAACATACCGATACCTGCAGGAATCGCCAACCTAATAGATAATGGAATAGCTTCAACTATTGCTTTTCTTGTTCCTGTTAAAGTAAGAATGATAAATAATACACCTGAAATAAACACTGCTGCCAATGCTTGCTGCCAAGTGTAACCCATCCCTAAAACTACTGTAAAGGTGAAATAGGCATTTAACCCCATACCCGGTGCCTGTGCAAAAGGGTAATTTGCCAGTAAGCCCATTACCAGTGTACCCACTCCCGCCGAAATGCAGGTTGCCAACATTACACTGTTAAAGTCCATTCCGGTTTTAGAGAGTATGGCCGGATTTACAAAAATGATGTAAGCCATGGTAAAAAAGGTAGTCAAACCGGCAATGGCTTCTTGCCTAAAGTTTGTTTTGTTCTCTTCTAACCGGAA
This sequence comes from Chondrinema litorale, assembly GCF_026250525.1. Lineage (GTDB taxonomy): Bacteria > Bacteroidota > Bacteroidia > Cytophagales > Flammeovirgaceae > Chondrinema > Chondrinema litorale. Next base: position 3,255,947 of record NZ_CP111043.1, on the reverse strand, counting down.
AAAATTTTTCATGAAAGGGGCTATTGAGTTGAAATTCTATTTCTACCCAATATTATAACTAAAAGAATTGAAATTAAAACTTGGAAAAGTAATATTGTAAAGAAATTACTCAATAGGTAAAGAAAGTGCTTCCAAATCTGCTTTGCCTACTCGTTGCAGTTGCTGAAAAAACTCTCTTTCTTCTTTTCTGATGTGTTTTTCTAATCGTTCACCCAAGTCGTTCATAAGTTCAATATTGGGATCTATGGGGTTTAGAGATAGAAATTTTTCTTTTAATACTTTATGCTCTTCTTTTAATTCATTGGCGAGAAACTCCAATTGTTCATCTATCTTCATTGCCATGGGGAAAATGTGTTTCTCTTCTATCTCCATATGGTCTTCAATAAGATTTACATAAATGCCAATTGCGTACTCGACTTTACCTTCGGGAGTTGTGGGTAAGCCCTTATAGGCTGGTGCATTCTTTTTTAACAGTTGGGCAAGCATTAGCATTTTTCTATGCTGCCTAGAAACGGGAGTAAGTTTTGGATGTCTGCGCATAGCTAGAAAAGTTTTATTACTGCATTTAATCAAGATAGCTAAAATAAAAGCAATTAAAAAAATCTACTTTGCTTTCCATTTCTTATGAACTCTACAAGGTTAAAATCAACCTTCAACTAAATATTTTTTAATAAAACTAAGGATTTAGTTTTGAAAACTAATCTTTTAGTTATACATTTGGTTTGACAAGATTAAGGCACACCTGTAAAGAAAGCCAATAGTGGAAGATAATAAAAAAAGCAGGTAATGCAGTTTAGCAACCACTAAAAAACTATTAAATATGATTTTGTACTTAATTGAGGTAATCAGTTGCAGCATCGTTTTTCTGCTGATCTACCAATTTGCATTTAGAAACGATACCTTCTTTTTAAGAAATAGAATTTACTTACTGCTGGCTCCTATTCTATCATTTTTATTACCACTTTACCAATGGGATTTCAGCTTTTTGGGTACCTCTAACGAATTTGCAGAAACACTCACGCTAACTCAAGTACAAATCTATAGTGGTGAAACAGACTCAACTCAAAATACTATATGGTTTTTAATCGGAACAGCAGCCTTGGGTAGCTTAGCTTATTTTATTTATACAAGCATATCCATTCTAAAGATTAGAAATTTACTAAAAGGTGCTACAAAAGAACAGTTTAAAGATTATACCCTTGTAGAACTTAACAATGCTTACGAACCCTTCTCTTTCTTAAGATATCTATTTATTGGAAAGAACTCTAAACTTACTAAAGACGAAAAGCAAATTATTATCAAACACGAAGTGGCCCACATCAAAGGAAAACATAGTTACGACATTATTTATATGGAGTTGCTTTGCGGTTTGTGCTGGTTTATTCCTCTATTCTTTATCTACAAGAAATTAATAAAAGAAGTACACGAGTTTATTGCTGATAATGAAGCTTCGCAAACCAGTGGCACAAAAAGTTACGCCAAGCTTATGGCTCAAAGTACACTTAACTCATTAAGCCTAAATCTCTCTCATAACTTTTACCAATCGCCAGTAATTAAGCGCTTGGAGATGATTCACAAAAAAAGGACTCCATGGGTAAAGCAAACTAAACTGCTCATGCTTGCTCCAACAATTCTATTACTCACATTGGCTTTCTCTTGCGATGGCGACGAAGATTTACAACTCACAGCAAATGGCAAGGTAGAATCTAAATCAATTGAAATAGATGAGTCGGGAGAGATATATGAGATGCTCAAAGAGTCTGCAATGCCACAAGAAGGTTATAGAAAATTTTATAAACGCATTCAAGAAAATTTGCAATACCCTGAGCAAGCAAAAAGGATGGGAGTTGAAGGTAAAGTATATGTTTTATTTATAGTAGATACCGACGGTTCTATTTCAGAAGTGAAAGCAATTAGAGGAATTGGAGCCGGATGCGATAAAGAGGCTGTAAGACTTATTGAAGAAGCTGGTGACTGGACACCGGCTATAAGAAAAGGTAAAATTGTAAAACAAAGAATTGTACTACCAATCAACTTTAAACTGAATTAATTTCCAATCGCAATACAGATATAAATTTTAAGATTCAATACTTTCATTTTCACAATACATTCAATTATTCTCTTTAGTAATTTTTTTTCAGGTAAAGCCTGATAACCCAAGCAAAAAACAAAACAATGAAAAAACTAACCACTGCCGAAGAGCAGATAATGCAGGTCTTATGGAAACTGGAAAAAGCCTTTGTAAAAGACATCATTCCAGAATTGCCAGACGATCCGAAAACGGGTAAAAAGCCTGCATACAACACTGTTTCTACCATCGTCAGAATATTGGAAACCAAGGGTTTTGTAGACCACAAAGCTTATGGCAAAACTCACGAATACTTTCCAATTGTGTCGAAAGAAACCTATAGCAATATGTTTCTAAAAAACTTTATGGGCGACTATTTCAGCGGCTCTTTCCAAAAAATGGTCTCCTTCTTTATGAAGCAAAACGACATAAAACTCAGTGAGATGGAACAACTCATGAAACATATGGAAGATAACCAATCTACTGAGGACGATTCTCAAGAACAAAAAAATGATTAAGATATGATCTTATACTTATTACAGGTAACATGTTGCAGTATCCTTTTTCTGCTCATTTATCAATATCTCTTAAGAAAAGATACCTTCTTTTTAAGAAATAGAATTTATCTTCTTTTAGCTCCGGTTTTATCTTTTGTACTTCCCTTGTTCCAATGGGATTTGAGTTTTTTTACCAAAGACTCAATTGCCGGAATAGCTAGTACAATTTTACTGGAACAAGTACAAGTTTATGGTTTCGATGCAAATGAAAACACCATACAGTTTGAAACTTGGTTGGCAGGTATTGCTATTATTGGTTCGGTACTTTACTTGGCATATACGGGTTTAGGTTTACTCAAAATATCAAACCTATTAGAAAAATCTCCAAAAAAGTACCTACCAGAATACACATTGGTAGAATTAGATAGCAACCAAGAGCCATTTTCTTTTATGAGCTACCTTTTCTGGGGAAAAACATCTCAACTCTCAGAAACAGAGAAACAAATTATTATCAGACACGAGCTGGCTCATATTAAAGGCAACCACAGCTACGATGTTTTGTACATGGAGCTACTCTGTGGTTTATGCTGGTTTATTCCGCTGTTCTTTATCTACAAAAACTTATTAAAAGAATTACACGAGTTTATTGCAGACGCAGATGCTTCGCAAAGCAGTGGAACAAAAAATTACACCAACTTAATGGTGCGTAATACACTCAACTCTTTAAATCTCAATTTATCTCACAATTTTTATCAATCTCCCATAATTAAACGATTAGAAATGATGAACAAAAAAAGAACCCCTATTGTAAAGCATGTTAAGTTACTGATGGTTGCCCCAGTAATCGCCCTACTTAGTTTTATGTTTTCTTGCGAAGGAAACCAAGATGAAGCAGGTTTTCCCACAGAAGAAATAACAGAAAAAAAATCACTAGAATTTGATACCTCAGATGATATCTTCGAAATAGCTGAAACATCAGCAGAGCCAATTGGCGGTTATGCAGCGTTTTACACTTATGTTAAAGAAACTTTAGTCTACCCTGAGCAAGCAAAGAGAATTGGTGTAGAAGGCAAAGTATATGTACAGTTTGTAGTAAATACTGATGGTTCTCTTACTGATATAACAGTAATAAGAGGAATCGGTGCTGGTTGCGATGCCGCTGCGAAGAAAATATTAGAAAATGCGCCAAACTTTACTCCTGCTGAGCAAGCTGGTAAATATGTAAAACAAAGAATTGTATTGCCCATTAATTTTAAGTTAGGCTAATTCTTAGTGTTGATAGTTGTTATAGGCACAGCAAATATTGTTGTGCCTTTTTTATTGCCTTTCTGTATCCTTTTGGGCTGTTTGTATTATATAGATAACAACTCAGCGCTGGGTGGTTTTAAATTACTTCCAACTAAAACCACTTTAAAAAATGATATATTTATTAGACTCTCTGGGCATTTTTGGAATCGCCCTCTTATTTTTTGCCGTGCTCATCGGCATTATACTTTTTCTTAGGTTTTTTATCTCCAAAAAATCAAAAGAAATACAAACTAAAACCTATAAGCTCAATCCTTTGAGTAAGAAGTTTACCGAGGTAGATGTAAACCGTTACAGAGGAATTATCGCCAACATTGGTCTTGCTCTCAGTATGGCACTTGTTCTGAGTGCTTTCGAATTTCCCGATTTTGAAAAAAGCTTTGTAGTAGACATATGTAAACTCAAACAAACTGAGATTGACACCATGATGACAGTAATAACTAAATGGGAAGAGCCAAAACCTCCAAAAGTGAAAGCACCATCTATTGAGGTTGTAGAAGAAGAAGTTCCAGAGGAAGAAAATATCGATTTTAGCATGGATGTACTAGAAGATGATATTATAGAAATAATAGAAATTGTAGATGATGAACCTGTGGAAGAAGTAGTAATAGAAGATGTATTTGATATAGTAGAAGAAAGTGCGTCACCAGTTGGTGGCTTTAAAGAATTTTACAAGTTTGTAAAAAAGAAAATTAAATACCCGAATCAGGCAAAGAGGATTGGTGTAGAAGGCAAAGTATATGTACAATTTGTAGTAGATAAAGATGGCTCCATTACAGAAGTTACTGCTATTAGAGGTATTGGTGCAGGGTGTGACGAAGAGGCTGTAAGAATTCTTTCTTTAGCTCCCAAATGGAATCCGGGTAAACAAAGAGGTAGACCTGTAAAGCAAAGAATTGTTATCCCGATTAATTTTAAGCTAGGCAATTAAACTTAATAAAGCGTCGCTTACACCTCATTCCCAGTGGAATTTTTCCTTTGGGAATTTTTTTTTGAAAAAAATTAAAATTTTTTCTGTAACCCCTGTATCTTTTTCAAAATCCTGCATTACACCTACAAATCATGAAAAAACTCAACTTAAAATATTTTTCAACTAAAAACACTTTTAATTATGATTAAACTCTTAGACACAGTAGGCATGGCAGGTCTTCTTGTTATCTTTGCAGTTTTTCTAGTAGGTACTATATTTTTATTAAAGTACATTATTGGGAAAAAAACATCTGAATTAACTGCTTCTGGAAATGCAGTTGCTCCGTTGCAAAAGAAACATGCAGATGTAGATATTCACAAATATCGCAAAGTAATCGCTAATGTAGGTTTAATGCTTAGCCTTGCAGTTGTTCTAGCAGCATTCGAATTCCCTGAGTTTGACAAAGCAGAACTTGTTGACCTTGGTACTCTTCAAGCTGAAGTAGAAGAAATGATGGAAATTCCTCCTACAGAACAATTACCTCCTCCTCCTCCAAAAATTGAAACCCCTCAAATTGTAGAGGTTCCAGATGAAGAGGAAATTGAAGAAGAAATCGAGATCGACCTTGACATGGAAGCTGATGAAGAAACTGTAATTGAAGAAATTATAGTTGAGGAAGAGCCCGTTGAAGAAGAAACAGTTCAAGAAATTTTCGAAATTGTAGAAGAAAGTGCTGAGCCAGATGGCGGTTATGCAGAATTCTACAAATACGTGAAGAAAAAAATTAAATACCCTAACCAAGCAAAAAGAATGGGTGTTGAAGGTAAAGTATACGTGCAGTTCGTAGTAGATACTGATGGAACAATTATCGATGTAAAAGCGATTAGAGGTATCGGTGCAGGATGTGACGAAGAAGCAGTAAGAATCTTACAAGGTTCTCCAAAATGGAAGCCAGGTAAGCAAAGAGGTAGAGCTGTAAAACAAAGAATTGTACTTCCTATCAACTTTAAGCTTGGATAAGTCGCTTAGATAAGCAAAAAGACTCCGAACTCACTAAGAGTTAAAAATAATGAAAGCCAAAAAAGAAGCCTTGCTGTGAATATTTCAGCAAGGCTTTCTTTTTTTATAATATATCTAATTGCTATTCGCTAATTAATCCAGCTCTTTTTAGCAATGCTTTTGGAGATGGCTCTTTTCCTCTAAACCTTTTGTAAAGCTCCATTGGATGTTCGCTACCACCAGCAGACAACACATGCTTTTGAAATAAATCAGAAACTTCTTTATTAAAAATACCTTTCTCTTTAAAGTATTCGAAAGCATCTGCATCCAAAACTTCTGCCCATTTGTAACTATAATAGCCAGAAGAATATCCACCTTGGAAGATATGTGCAAATGCAGTACTAGAAAGCATTCCCGGCACTTCAGGGAATAATTCAGTCTCTTTAATCAATTCCTTCTCGTAAGCATACACATCATCAATCGCAGAAGTATCTGTGCCGTGCCAGCCCATATCTAACAAACCAAAGCTCAATTGTCTTAGCGTTTGGTAACCTTCCATAAAGTTGGCGCTGTCTTTAATTCTGGTAATCAAATCTTCAGGAATCTTTTCACCGGTTTCGTAGTGGCGAGCAAACAGGTCTAGACATTCTTTTTCGTATGCCCAGTTTTCCATAATTTGAGATGGAAGCTCTACAAAATCCCAGTAAACATGTGTTCCAGATAAGCTACTATAAACACCTTCTGCCAGCATACCGTGCAAGGCGTGGCCAAACTCATGGAAAAGTGTAGTTACTTCATTAAAAGTAAGCAAAGATGGTTTTGTAGCAGTTGGCTTCGTAAAGTTACATACGATAGAAACATGTGGGCGAACATTTTTACCATCTTCTTTGAACTGACCACGGTAAGAGGTCATCCAAGCTCCTGCTCTCTTTCCTGCTCTTGGGAAAAAGTCTGCATAGAACACCGCTTTGTGTTTACCTGCTGCATCCAACACTTCGTAAGCTTTTACATCTTTGTGGTAAACAGGAATATCTTTATTCTCTTTAAAACTAATACCATAAAGGATCTGGGCTACTTCAAATACACCATCAATCACATTCTCCAATTTGAAGTATGGTTTTAGTAACTCATCATCTATAGCATATTTTTCTTTTTTCAACTTCTCAGAGTAGTAGGCGAAATCCCATCTTTCCAGTTTCTCAATACCATCGAGCTTTTTAGCATAAGCGGTTACTTCTTCTACATCTTTCTTCGCTACTGGCTTAGAATAATCTAGCAACTCTTTTAAGAAGTCTGTTACTTTTACTGGCGACTCAGCCATTCTTTCTTCTAAAACAAAATGCGCATGTGTTTTATAGCCTAACAAATTAGCGCGCTGCTGTCTAAGCTGAACAATTTGCTTTACAATCTCTCTATTATCATTTGCATCACCTTTATACCCTCTCGAAGCAAAAACTTTGTACAATTCTTCTCTGCGTGCTCTATTGCTGCAATAGGTCATAAAAGGCACATAACTCGGATAATCCAACGTAACTACCCATGCTCCTTTTTTACCTTTTTCTTCAGCTAAAGCTGCGGCCGCTTCTTTCGAACTTTCGGGCATTCCTTCTAGCTCTGCTTCATCTTCTAAAACCATCATATACTCGTTGGTTTCTTTTAAAAGATGTTCGCCAAACTCAAGAGACAACTGAGACATTTTTTTGTCTATTTCTCTTAGTTTGGTTTTGTCTTCGTCGTTTAAGCCTGCTCCGTTTCTTACAAAAGATTTGTATGTTTTTTCGAGTAAAGTAGCTGCTTCGGGAGTTAAATCGTATTGGCTTTTTTGCTCATAAACTGTTTTAATTTTTTCAAACAGTTTCTCGTCTAGCAATATATCGTTGTGATACTCTGTGAGTAATGGAGAAATCTCTCTGGCAAGCTTCTGAATTTTGTCGTTCGTTTCTGCACTATTTAAATTAAAAAATACGCCTGCAACAATACCGCTCAATCGTCCACCACGCTCCAATGCTTCTATTGTGTTGGCAAAGGTAGGTGCTTCTTCATTTTGTGTAATGGCTGCAATTTCAGCTTTTGCTATCTCAATAGATTTTTTTATAGCAGGCAAAAAATGTTCAGGCTTAATTTGATCAAATGGTGCTGTTTCAAAAGGAGCTTCAAATGGCTCCAACAATGGATTACTCATTGATTATATCTTTGGTTAATTAATATATTATTTTGAAGTTGTTTAAAGTTATTTCTTTAGGCTGTAAAATTCGTCTTGAAAGGAAATACTTAATTAATTTTTATGCCCGTAGCTATCTACGAAATTTAAAATTGCATTACCTTTCCTTACATCACTTCAATTTCGATATTAAACAAAAACTTTAGACAACTTCATCGTCAAGATTTAAATTTATAAAATTCTGTAATTCCAACTTACTAAGTGCACATAAAGTTACGGCTGAACAAATCTTTGTTAAAAAAGATTTATCTATCTATAGCTCATCTACATCGGCTATAATATTCGGGAAAGTCACATTTTTTTATTATTTTAAATGATTATCCGTAAAGCTACCACAAAGTAAATAGGGTATGGTCTGCCCTTCGAAATTAGCTCAAAAACAGGTCATTATGGATAGTATTATTGAATTCATGTAAGCGTACCGCAATGAGCAGGTATGCCGTGAGCGTTTCAAGGAAATCAGGGATAAAGCAGGTGTTTGTTGCAAGAAATGCGGTAGCCAAGAGCATTACTGGCTAAATAGCAAGCAGATGTACCAATGCAAGTCATGCAGTTTTAGGACAGGCCTCCGCAGTGGCACCATCATGGAAGCTTCCAAACTTCCGTTTCGCTACTGGTTCGTTGCTATCTGGCTGATGGGCTGTAGCAAGAAAGGTTCTTCTGCCTGTAATGTGCAGAGGCAGCTCAATCATAAGCGCTATGAACCTATCTGGGCAATGATGCACAAAATACGCTCTGCGATGGGCCAACGGGACAACCACTACTTGCTGGGAGGCAATATTGAGGTAGACGAAGGGTTCTTTGAAACACTAGTACCCGAGGGGCAGAAGGAAGAGGAGAGAAAGCGGGGAAGGGGGAGCCAGAAGCAGACCATGGCGATGGTCTTTGCACAGACAGAGGTGGTGCTACAGCCTAAAAAACACCGCCCTTCTAAAAGGTGCAAGTATTTCAAAATGGCTGTATGCGCTGATTTTACAGTAGAAACTGCTAGAAATACGATTACCCGGCATGTTGCCCAGAATGCCAAGATGATTACAGATGGCTATTCAACCTATCAGTCACTGGCAGGAGAGTTCGAGATGGATGTGGAAAAAGTGCCCTCAAAACAGGCCCATATCAAACTACCTTGGGTACATACAGCCATTGGGAATGCAAAGAAAGTCCTACAAGGGATATATCAGCATACAAGGCCAGGGTATCTACAGAATTATCTAGATGAGTTCTGTTACAAACTCAATAGAAGATACTTTGAAAATGATATTTTTGACAGAATATTAATTGCTTGTACGCTCACTTGAGCTTGTGGTAAGAATACGGATAATCATTTTATTTTAATAAACTCGCTTTTCCCTTACACTAGAGAAAAACACCCAAGCTTTTAATAAGATGATTTTTGATCTTGTATTCTTTGTATTGGCATTTTTCATGAGCATTCCGTTGGTGGGTGCCTGGTATGCTTCTTCCAGAGGTCGTCGCTTTTGGTTGTGGTATTTTCTTGGGCTTTTTTTTCCCATAATATCATCTATTATACTACTATGCTTACCAGATATTAAAAATCCTATCGAAAAAGAACTTCAAACAATCAGAATTAAAAATAAAATGCTTGGCTTAAAAAGTGAGACTACTAACGATACAGGTAAGTTTAATAAGCTACTCAACAAAGCATCTAACAGAATAGCATTCGAAATTGAAGTATCTGATAAGAAAAAAAGTATATATCCTGTAATCGATAACATCCCACTGAATAAGATTATTCTTAATGCAAAAAGTAAAAGTTATTTTAAAAGAAAGAAGGATTTAATAATCTCTTACCAAGGTTTACCTGCCGAGATGGTTTTACCTCCATCCAAACATTTTTTGGGAATGTCTAATCCAGTTTTTGTACAATCTACCAAAAACAATATTGTGGTACTTTTCGATGATGTACTCGAAGAACACATTTACTTTAAAATTGAACTTTTGAGGAAGTACATTATTTGGCATCAGTTCGAAAAAAGAAAGGATAATAAACTGGTAAAATCCTATGAGAAAACTGGTCCTTTTGTGTTCGATAGGTGGCAATATGAACTAGAACTTAACGATGTTTCTTATCGGTATAAAAAAATGGTGTAAATCAATGAACTTGCAGTGCTTTTATTTTGCAATTATTCTAAATATAGCTATAATTAGAACAAATAAATAACATTTACTATCACATTGCCAAATGGTGTATTGAAAATGAGCGAGCATTCGAAAAGGAACTATAAAGAGAAAAAAAGAAAAAGGGAAATTAAGAAATCGCAGGTATCTGAATCGTTACTCGTAGAGGTCGCCTGGGAAGTGTGTAACCAGGTTGGAGGTATATATACTGTTATACGTTCTAAAGTTCCAGCGACAACACATCTTTGGGGTGAAAAATATTGTCTCATTGGGCCCTATGTTCACCAGAGTGTTTCTATTGAGTTTGAACCAATAGAAAATCCCTCAGACCCATTTTACATTGCAGCTAAAAGAATGCAAGATCAGGGATACGAAGTTCACTATGGACGATGGCTAGTATCTGGCCGACCAAAAGTTATTTTGGTGAATCCTTACAGCATTATGCATAGATTAGGAGAGATTAAGTACGAGTTGTGGGATCACCATAACATTCCTAGTCCAGATGGCGATTTTCTGTTGAATGATACGCTTGCATTTGGCTTTATGGTAAAGCTATACTTAGCAGAACTTTCTAATAAAGATGTTACAGAAAAGAATATTATAGCTCATTTTCACGAATGGATGGCTGGTACTCCCATTCCTGCCATAAGAAGAGAGAACATCAACGTTACCACGATCTTTACCACTCATGCTACCATGTTAGGTAGGTATCTGGCAATGAACGATCCTTTGTTTTATGATTATCTTTCTTTTTACGATTGGGAAAAAGAAGCTACTCATTTTAATATTGAACCTCAAGTAAAAATTGAAAGAGCTGCTGCACACGGAGCCCATGTTTTTAGTACTGTAAGTGATGTAACTGCTAATGAATGCTTGCATTTGCTAGGAAGGCAGCCCGATGTAATTCTACCAAATGGTTTAAACATTCAACGATTCTCGGTTTTACACGAAGTACAGAATCTTCACCAAACATATAAAGAGCAAATTCACGAGTTTGTAATGGGGCACTTCTTCCAGAGTTACCCATTCGATCTAGATAAAACCTTGTATTTCTTCACTTCTGGTAGGTACGAGTATAAGAACAAAGGCTTCGATGTTACCATGGAAGCACTTGCCCGCCTAAACTGGAAATTGAAGGAATCTAGAATAGACACAACTGTAGTTATGTTTTACATTACTAAAAGACCAGTTGTTTCTATTAACCCAGAAGCTTTGCAGTCTCGGGCGATGATGCGTAAAATTCGTGAAACTTGTGAAGCCATAGAAAGACAAGTAGGTGACAAACTCTTTTATGCTGCGGCAGTAAGTGCAGACCATAGACTGCCATCTTTAAATGAGTTTATCGATGACTACTGGAAACTTAGACTAAGAAGAACACTACAAGCTTGGAAAAGCAATAAGCTACCACTTGTAGTTACACATAACTTGCAGGATAATGATAATGACGAGTTATTAAACTTTATCAGAAGCTCTAATATGATTAATAAAGTGGATGATAAAGTGAAAATCGTTTATCACCCTGATTTTATCCAAAACACCAATCCGCTTTTCGGTATAGATTACGACGAATTTGTGAGAGGTTGCCATTTAGGTGTTTTCCCTAGTTATTATGAACCATGGGGTTATACACCATTAGAATGTATTGCTAGAGGTGTTCCTACTATTACCAGTGACTTATCTGGTTATGGAGATTATGTATTAAAAACAGATGAAGATCATGAAAAGAATGGCGTATATGTGGTAAATAGAAGGTATAGAAATTACGACGATGCGGCAAATCAGTTAGCTGATCAGATGTATAAATTTGTGATTACTCAACGAAGCGAAAGAATTCTACAAAGAAACAGGGTAACTACTTCGGCTGAAAAATTTGACTGGGAGCATCTTACTTTGTATTATGAAAAAGCCTATGCTTTGGCTCTAGAAAGATTAAAAAGTGAATATTAATCTTAATTAAAAATACATATAAACAAAGCAGCTATTTAAACCTTAAGTAGCTGCTTTACATTTTCGTAAGCAATGTATTTATTTTCTACTGCGTGTTTTGCTCCTTTATCAGAATGTTCCATCAAAACCATATTCACCCTGTACTTATCCCACAACTCATCTGAAATTGAATTAACAGCAACTTGTCGAGATTCTGAGCCAATATCTCTTATATAAATAGATAAAACTCTATCTGGATATTCTTCTACAACCTCTTTATAAATCTCAGCGTCTTTCTGCCCACTATCTCCTAATAGTATAAAATTTAAGTTCGGGTACGATTCAAAAATAGTTTTGATTTTATCGTATTTATGCCCGTGTTTTAACAATCCTCCTTTCCAGAATTTAAACTTTAGCGAATCTCTTTTTCTAAAATCATTGAGCATAAAAACTCCTTTAGGAATTTTATGTAAATCGCAAAAATCTACCAGCAAATCGTAAAGATTCCAATCGCTGCTAGAAACATAGAAAAAAGGATTTTTTCCTCCATTTACCATTCCATCTAGCAAAGCATTGTAGAAGATAGATGCGCCAGAAAAAGTCTTACGAGTAAAAGCGTTTTTCCATAGCAACTGCCTCATTTTTAAAAAGAAACTAGTAGAGTAAGATATAAGAAAGGTATCATCAATATCAGAAATTATCCCATATTCACACTCAGAAGATGGAATTAAAACTTCTGCCTGATGTATTTCAGTTTTATCTACAGATCGGTGTATACTTGTTAGAAACTTCACATCTCCTGTATACCAGCTTTTTTTTGGGTTTTCTAGTTCAGTTCCTTTAAACCTTACTTCAAAAAAACCTCTCTCGTCTGTTAATATCCTTTGTTTCTGACCACTAAAGCAAACTTCTAGTTCTACTCCCGAAATACCCGGAGTTAAATAACGCTCTAGCATTGCAAGCAGATTCCATATTCTCCACGCACCTTCTACTGTATTTTTTAAACCATAACTTTTAACAAGCCTACCGCTCATGTATACAGATTCTGCATTACCATAACCACGATAAGTAACTATTGCTGGTTTGCTTAATTTGGAACTTATATATTTTTTTAATTTTCTTAATTGCAAGAAGCCCATAGTTAATTTGATAGTACACTAGCTTATAGAATGTAATTATTACTAATGGTATGTATATACTTATCTCTTATTTTTACCAAACTGTTTAGAAAAAACGGATAAATCATTAGAACTTAAAATACGATTAACAGTATGATGATTCATAAAATGGGTTGGCTTTTTCAGAAGGTTTTATACCCAACACTTACTTGGAGTCGCTACAATAAGGATAAAACGATCTACCTCACTTTTGACGATGGCCCCATTCCAGAAATGACTCCCGAAATACTTGATCTCTTAAAAACGTATAATGCAAAAGCCACTTTTTTCTGTGTTGGTGACAACATTCAAAAACATCCTGAAATTTACCAAAGAATTTTAAAAGAAAAGCATAGTACAGGTAATCATACTTTTAATCATTTAAATGGATGGAACACACCCGATACTAACTATTTTGAAAACGTGAATTTATGCAATTCAATAATAGATAAATATGCTGTAAAAGATAATTGTTCAAAACTTTTGAGGCCGCCTTATGGAAGAATAAAACAATCTCAAATTAAGCAGTTAAAAGCAAAATATGAGATAATTATGTGGGATGTTTTAACAGGAGATTTTGCTGCTTCTATTAGCCCAGAAAGCTGCTTAAACAAAGCAATTAAATACACTGAATCAGGCTCAATTGTAGTATTCCACGATAATTTAAAGGCTAAAAAGAATCTCGACTACGCATTACCAAGATATCTCGAACATTTTACACAGGCAGGTTATTCTTTTAAAGGATTATAAGATTAGATTTTCGATTGTTAAATCAATTTTTTGATTTTTTATCTATTTTAAAGTTTGAAGAATTTAACTTTGCCCAAAAAACAGAACCATAAATTATGCTGAATCCCGGAGAAGTAAGCCTTGAGCAACTGGCAATACATTTTGTTGGAAACCCGATACAAGACGAGCTCTTAATGCTATCTGACGAACCAGTAGTGTTAAAAGATGAAGCGATACTGCATTTGCTTCAACAGTATTTCTTTAAACCATTTAAAGGAGACAGCTATTATCATTTTATGCACGAAGCTGAAATTAGCTTGAATGAAGTTTTTAATGCAGCTTTTACCATTTTTAATGACCCAGACACCCTGTTTGAACAGTCTAAGAAACTTGCTAAGCATTTATTTAACAAAACTGATCACCCGAACATAAAAGGTGGTGAGTTATATGTAGCCTATTTAAAAGACTGCCAAACAGAAGGAGAAATAACAGATGCTATTGGTATTTTTAAATCTGAAAGTAAAGAAACTTACCTTAAGGTTTTTCCAGATGGCACACGCTACGGTATAGAACAAAGAGATGGCATCAATATTAACAAACTGGATAAAGGTTGCCTCATTTTTAATATGGAAGCAGACAAAGGTTATAAAGTAGCTATGGTTGATACCACCAGCCGTGGTGCCGAAGCAGCTTACTGGAAAGAAGACTTTTTACATGTAAAATCTAGAGAAGACAACTTTTACCATACTCAGAATTATATGCACCTCACCAAAGATTTTGTAAAGGATGTATTTAATGAAGATCATGGTGTTGATCGCTCAGAGCAAATTGTGATGATGAATCGTAGCGCAGGATATTTTAATGATAAAAAGGATTTCAATATTCAGAATTTTGAAGAGGAAGTGATGCAAGAGCCAGAAGTGATTGAAGCCTTCAACGATTATAGACAAAAATATCAGTCAGATAAAAATATGCCTATGTTCGATGAGTTTGCTATTTCGCCTTCAGCAGTTAGAAACAATAAAAAAATATTTAAAAGTATTCTAAAGCTTGATAAAAACTTCCATGTATATATTCATGGAAACCGCGATTATATTACCAAAGGTTTTGATGAAGAAAAGGGTATGCACTTTTATCAACTCTTTTATAGAAACGAGCAATAAGAAATTAGAAGTAAGGAAATATAATATAGCGCTTGGCAATTGCTTAGCGCTTTTTTTATACAAGTTTGAGCCTCACTTTTAGCACTTGATCTTCTATATCGTATTTACTTTTGAAGCCGAATTTCTCACAAACATTTCTCATACCAGTATTATTCGGCAATATATCTGCGACAAGCTCTTCTACACCTTCATTTTTGCTTATATCAATCAACCTGCTCATTAACTCGGTACCCATACCTTGTCCTTGCATATTATCACTAATAGTAATACTAAACTCTGCTCTGGCATCGGTTCTTAATTTCACAATTCTACCTATGCCAAGCACTACAGCATTATCACCATCATTTTTCACTACCAGTATGGCAATTTCTCTATCATAATCTACAAAACAAATTCTGGCTAGGCGTTCGTGAGCAACTCGTGAATCAAAACTCATCGGATGAAAATACCTCAAATAAACACTTTCATCAGATAGTGTTTTATGAAAATTCATAAAAAGAGGTTCATCATCTGGTCTTACAGGTCGGATTACAACCGGAGTGCCATCTTTTAAATTCCAGTTACTCTCATATTCAGCCGGGAATGGCCTAATTGCTAATGGAGTAAGCTCATCGAGATTTACATCTGGTGTGTGTAGGTTTATTTTTGCATCTAAAACGCGAATTTTGTCTCTTTTGATTATTAGCGGATTTATATCAATATTTTTAATCAAAGGGTGTTCCGCTACCATTTGAGAGAAAGAAACCAAAATTTGCGCTAATTCGTCTAAAATAGCATCTTCTACCATTCCTGTCTTGAGCAAAACTTGATAAATTTTGGTTTGCTCTAGCATCCTTTTAGCAAGTGTGGTATTTAATGGAGGAAGTGCCAAGACTTTATCTCGATAAACTTCTACCACACGACCAGCATTATTTAGTATTAATACAGGCCCGAAATGCTCATCATACCTACTACCCAAACGCATCTCTAACCCATCTTCCAGATAATACATTTTTTGGATCAATACCCCTTCAAAAGCTTCTTCTCCAAACTCCTTCTCCATTTTGCTTTTAATAATTCTGAAGTATCGCCAAATAGCTTTTTTACTCTGCAAATTGAGATACACGCCACCCCACTGATATTTATTGGTAATTCTTTCAGAATAAACCTTCATTACAACGGGGCAACCTATCCTTCTCGAAATTTCTACAGCTTCTTCTTCTGTTTTTGCAATATGATGAGGAACGACTGGCAAAGAATATTTTGCCAGTAAATTCATCGATTCAATTACAGAAAGACTTTCAACTTTAAGCTCTCTAAATGCATTCAGTTTTAAATTTACTGCAGCAGTTCTACGCTTATCACTTTGGTGTAGGCGAGGTAATCTTGGTGTTTCATAAATTCCCTTAAGGTTATAACCATAATGCCACATATAGTTAAATACCCGAGCAGCAACATCTGGAAAAGTAAAAACAGGAATTCCACCTTGCGTAAAGTTCAATCGACTTTTACCAGTTTCCATCCCTCCCATAATACTGATAATCAGTGGCTTTTGCCTGATGTTAGAATATGGATTAAGTTTTTTAGCTAATTCCTCTAAATTGATATTCATTTGAGGTGTAATAATCACCAATACCCCATCATTCCCTTTGTCTTTTAGTATAATTTCAAGTGCTTTTGCAAAAGAGTTTTCAGATGCTGTTAGATGGATATTTAAAGGATTATCTATCCACCATTTTTCTGAACCTTCAACTTTTTTTAGTTGCGTAACGGACTCATCAGAAATATCAGCTAATTGGCCACCACCTTCTATTAAAGTATCTGTTGCAAGCACTGCGGGAGCTCCTGCATTGGTAATAATTGCCAATCGATTATTTCTGGGTACAGGTTGTTTTCCAAGTACAGAAGCCATATAAAATAAGTCGGCAAGGCTATCTACTTGCAGTACACCTCCCCTTCTAAAAGCAGCTTGAAAAACCTCATAATTTCCGCTCAAATTTCCCGAATTGTATAAAGTAATTTTAGCAGCTTCTGGTGTTTTACCAGGTTTTACAACAATTACAGGTTTTGTATAGGCTACCTCTCTTACTGCCGAAAGAAAAGAACGAGCATTACCAATGGCTTCCATATACAAAAGAATTGCTCTGGTATGCGGGTCATCTCCAAGAAAAAGCAAAATATCGCCCCAATTTATATCAGCCATTACTCCTACTGATGAAAAGTAACTAAAACCCACATTTTCACGCTTTCCCCAATCCAAAATCGCATCACACATTGCCCCACTCTGGCTTATAAAAGCTAGGTTTCCCTTACGTGGAGGCACACTTAATATTGATGCATTTAGATTTATATGTGTACTGATAATTCCAATCGAAGAGGGGCCAAATATTCTAATGCCATATTTAGTTGCAATCCTTATTAATCTATGTCGAAGGGCAATCCCTTCGATATTACCTCTCTCCCCAAATCCTTCAGATACAATTACAATGCTTTTAACACCAAACTTTCCACAAGCTTTAACCACTTTTAGTACCTCACCTTCAGGAATGGCAATTATGGCTAAGTCAGGTATAAGCGGCAGTTTTTCAATTGACTTATATGCTACCTGATCTAAAACATAGGTATGTTTGATATTAATTGGATAGATTTTACCCTTAAAATTTCCATAAAGTAAATTACTGAAAATCTGTCTACCAACACTTCCTTCTTTAGAAGATGCTCCAATTACCGCAAGACTTTCAGGTTGAAAAACTTTTCTCATAATTGAAAAAATTAAGGATAAATAGTGAGTTATTACACAATTAACCTCACTTAGTATTTACTTTTGGGTAAGTTAAATTAAAATAAATCTGAAGACAAATGATATTAATCATCTGAAGATTAAAACCTTAGCATTTCTGAAACATTGAAAAAAATTCTACACTATCTAACCTCTCACATAAAAGAGGATTTCAATTTAAAAACCTATAGCTATTTTGTTATTTTTCTAGCCATCTGTACTTCTTTAAACTATCATTATGATTTTGAATCGAAAGTATTAGATAAATTTTTTGGAACACCATTAGGTATTCCGACTCACATGGCATTCTATTACTTTGCCTATTTTGGAATAGCCATACCACAAGCATTTTTCAATAACCAATCAGATAGATTAAAAGAAAAAGAGTTTTGGGTAAAAACATTAGTTTTTGTAGGCCTAATAGGATTAGTCGATGGCTTTCATTACTACAGAGCATTAATCTCTTTTGATGGTATAAGCTCAATTGAACAGAGGTATTTATACAAAGTAGCAGGAGAATTTAAGAGAGTTGCTATTTTTACTATCCCTCTTTTGCTGACATATAAATATTTTGATGCAAAAGAGAAGAACATTTATGGCTTCAATATTTCAAATACTGAGAATAAGTTTGACCATAAGCCATATATCGTAATGCTACTTATCATGATCCCTTTGATCGCATCTGCTTCATTTGGTTCTTCATTCATAAAAGCTTATCCGAGATTTAAACCGTGGTTATACTTAGGCATTTTTGAATTACCTCAATATACCACAGCTGCAATTTTCGAAGTTGTCTATGGCTTAGATTTCATTTTTGTAGAATGGATTTACCGTGGCGCATTGATCATAGGTTTAGCAAAAATAATGGGTAAAGATGCTATTCTACCTATGGTATCAACCTATGCATTTCTCCATTTCGGCAAACCCCTTGGCGAAACAATCGGCTCCATGTTCGGAGGTTATATCTTGGGTGTTATAGCCTTACAAACAAAAAATATAACTGGTGGTATTTACATCCATATGGGAGTTGCATACCTAATGGAAGTTTTTGCTTATTTACAGCATTATTTACTACCTAAATAATACTGTAAATCGCAATTAACTTTTAAAGATTTTTTTTAACCAATTACCTCTTTTGCTATTACTATCTTCTTCTTCATAATAACCGTTCTCATAGCCGTAGCCGTAGCCATAACCGTAGCCATAACCGTAGCCATAACCTGGTTGTTTTTTCACATCATTAATTATAATAGCAAGGTTACCAAATCTTTTTGTTTTTCTAGCCTCTTCTAAATCATCTACAAATTTTAATTTAGAATAAGCCTGTCTAATAACATAGAGATTAATATCAATGAAATCGGACATTGCAAAGTAGTCTGCCACTAAACCTGTTGGAGGAGTGTCAAAAATAATATATTCATATTTTTCTTTAAGGCTTTTCACTAAATCTCTACATCGCTGTGAAGCTAGAAGTTCTGCTGGATTTGGAGGAATGGGACCACTTGGAATGATATCTAAGTTTTCAGTCTTAGTTTTATGAATTACCTGATTTACTTCTCCATTACCAATTAAATAATTACTAAGACCAAAATCATCTGTAAAATCAAACTGCTTTGCTAAACGAGGTTTTCTTAAATCAGCCCCTACAATTATTGTTTTTTTACCCAACATGGCAATTGCAATCCCTAGGTTAGTTGAGCAAAAGGTTTTACCCTCACCACTTACAGTTGAAGTCACACCAATTACCTTATTTTTTTCTCCAGGAGCGAGAAATTGCAAATTAGTTCTTAAAGACCTAAACGATTCAGCTAATGATGATTTAGGTGAATCTAAAATTGATGACTGCCCAGAAATACTATGAGTAACAGCGCCTAGAATAGGGGCTTCTGTTTTTTTCTTTATTTGATCAAGATCAATTAAATCGTCATTTAAATAGTCTTTAACGAATATTATTCCAAGCGGAAGAACTATAGAAAGTATTAATGCAATAGCATAAATTCTCATTTTCTTGGGCGATACAGGAGCTGAGTTTAACAGCATTGCATGATCTAAAACCTTATTGTCTGCAGTATTTGAGGCTTTAGCAATCCCAGCTTCTGCTCGTTTTTCTAAAAGATATTGATACAAATTACTACTAAGATTGAACTTTCTTTCTATTTGAACAAGTTGTCTCTCATTTGCAGGTAGTTTATTGATAACTCTTTGTACTTTTCCTATTCTACTATCAATATCATCCAAAGATATTTTGGATGTATTTAGAATATTTCTAACATTTTCAAGTAGAGTTTTCTTTATTTGTTTTATTTGATTGTTTAATGAGACAATCTCTAAACTTTGCGGTTTAACTTGTTGTGATAATGCTATTTTTTGTGCTCCTAATTCATTTAATCTTGTAACCATTTCACCTAGTAATGGATCTTCAATACCTATAGAGGTAGGTGCTACAATTGCATTTGGATCTTCGTTATTTTGAAGATAATTCTCTAAATAATTATAGTATTTATTTTTTACTAATAAAATCGCTTGCTGTGATTGGAGTTCCTGTAATTGAGTTAGTGCATTTTCTGCAGATAGACTAAGATCAACTAAATTTTCAGATTGTCTAAAATTTTCCAACTTACCTTCAGCATTAGACAGAGAATCTGTTATTTGTATTAATTGTTCATCAATAAACTCTATCGTATTACTAGCAATTTCATTTTTTTCATCTAATTCTCTTCTTATATAGACTTCATTTAATTTATCTAAAAAATCAATTTCTTTTTCAATTACTGGGCCTTGAATGGATAACTCAAGAATAGAAGCATCTTTGCTAACAGGTTGTATATTTAATTTATCTCGATAATCTAAAGTGAGTTTCTTAAGATCATTAACTATAAAGAAGTATTGTTTTCCCTTAGATCCTTCTAAATTAAAATATGGCGATTTTGAAAGTTTAAATTTAAAATTACCTATATTACATAACCTTCCAAACTCACAATTAATTTCTGAAACTCCCTCTTCTGATTCATTTAATAATTCAAATTGTGATGACGATGAAACTGATAAGTAAAATGCTTTATTTCTAAAATCTTCTGGAATTGTATCTATATCAAGAATAAACGGAATTTCTCCATATATTTCAGATGATTTAAAGTTCCCTTTCACAAAATAAGAAACTTCAAAATTGAGCTCTTTAATAGCTTTATTGAGTAGGCTATAAGATTTTAAAATACCTATTTCATTATCTATGTTTCTTTGATTACTAAATAGTTCTAATCCTTCTAAAAATGCATCTGCACCAAGGCTTCCACCTTTTTCATCCTTTATTAAGATGGTTGATTTTGCTTCATATATGGGGAGTGCATACCTCAAATATAAAAAAGCTACAGTAAGAAATATTATTCCAAAAATGACAAAATAATACCAATGATATATTATTTTTCCAATAAAAGCTTTTATATCAAATGGCTGTTCTTCTTCTAAAAGTAATATTTCTTCTCTACCGTTCTTTTCCACCATTATTTTGAAAGATTAATAATTACTAATACAATAGATATTATTGACAAACCTAAAGAAGCAACTCTCGAGTTTACTGAAAAAGCTTTTGCTTTTACTGGCTCTATATAAATAACATCGTTTGGCTGCAAAAAAAACTTATCTGAAGAAATTAATTCCGGATTAGTTAAATCAATGATAAAAATTTCAGTATTTACTTCATTTTTTCTTACTAATTTAACTTTTTCTCTATTACCATATTCAGTCAAATCTCTAGCTTGACTAATAGCTTGTAACAATGTATATTGCTTATCATATACATATTGCACACCTGGTTGTTGAACTTCTCCCAATACAGAGACTCTAAAATTCGCTAGTTTAACATTAACTGATGGATATTGGAGATAATCTTCTTTTAACTTCTTATTTACAAGAGTTTCGATTTCATAAGTCGTTAATCCAGCAACATTTAAAGTTCCAACTAATGGTAAGTTTATTGATCCCGAGTCATTAACGACAAAACCTTTAAAGTAAAAATATGCTGGATTACCTTGACTAAGGCCTTGTTGAGACATTGAGTTTTCAACTCCACCCCTAAGATAATCAGTAGTACTACCACTAAAATTATTTAGATCAATATGTAATATATCTAAAGGCCTTATTCGGTATTCTGGTGTGGGATAATTTTCGAAGGTTTGATCGATATCCCCATTGAGATAAATCAAACGATCTTGACTGATACAAGCACTTAAAAGAATCAGCCACGCTAACCAACAATATCTGCGCAACGCTTAAAAAATTTAATTATAAGTATATTCTAATGAACCTCACAAAAATTGTAAAAAAATATTAGATGAAAAAATAAATGTAATTTTTTGGTACATTTATATTTACTGACAATCATCATAGGATGGTAAAACCTAGAAAAATATCTTTCTATTAGTATTTGAGTTAAGTAAGAAGTAACAATGTTTTTAAGATTTTCGTAAGATTTATTGACTTTTTCTTACGAAAAATGAATTATGACTTTAATTTTTAAACAATATATTATTCAAATAGAAAAATTATGGAAGAGCTTTTAAAAAAATTTCTTTATGCTGGTGTAGGGATTGTTGCACTAACAGCAGAAAAATTACAAAAAGTAGTTGACGAACTAGTAAAAGAAGAGAAATTATCTATTGAAGAAGGTAAGAAAATAGTAGATGATTTCATGAAAAATACTGAAGGTAAAAAGGATGAGTTTGAAACTCAACTTAAAAAAGTTACCGAAAAAACTGTTAAATCATTCAGATTTGCTTCTAAAGATGATGTAGAAACACTTAAAGCTAAAGTAGAAATGCTTGAAGCCGAATTAAAAGAAGCCAGAGCAACAAAACCTACCAAAAAGACTTCGACTACAGCTTAGCTAAGATAATTAAATCAAAAATGCCAGTATCTGATTTACAGAACTGGCTTTTTTATTTTTATCAATTTACTTAATTAAATTTGACCGATTTACTTCACCAAACTAAATTTTAATAAATGCTGCTGGACCAGACTGTAAAAAAATCTAATCGCATAAGAGAAGTAATTCAGGTACTGGTTCGATACGGATTTGAAGACATTGTTACCACAACTGCCCTCAAACGATTTATTCCCACTCAAAATAAAGTAAATTGGATAAGAGCTGAAAAATCTATCTTCGAATTAACCAGATGGGAACGTATTAGAATGGTGATTGAAGAACTGGGGCCTACCTTTGTAAAGTTGGCTCAAATGATTAGTAACCGCCCAGAATTACTACCTACACCATTAGTTGAAGAATTCCAGAAGCTACAAGACAAAGTCCCTCCATTTGAAGGTAAAATAGCCAGAGAAATAATTGCTGCCACAACTGGCAAAACTATCTCCGAAACCTTTTCCTATTTTGACGAAGTCCCAATTGGTTCAGCCTCTATTGGACAAGTGCATCGAGCTCGATTGTTAACTGGAGAAGATGTGGTTGTCAAAATACAGCGTCCTAAAATCAAGACCAAGATTTTAACAGATTTAGCTTTAATGAAAGATCTGATTAAAATTCTTGAAAATTACTTTAAGAAAAATGGCATACTCAATCCTCTAGAAATTGCAGAGACTTTTGAAAAAAGCATGCATAATGAACTTGACTATTCTATAGAAGCTAACAACATCATCAACTTTAGAAAGATGTATGAAAATGAGGATAGTTTCTATGTGCCTGAAGTTTATAAATCTCTTTCCAACAAAAAGATATTAGTAATTGAGTTTATTGGAGGTTGTAAGATCACTGATGTTGAACAGCTTAAGCTATGGGGATTAGAGCCTGAAAAAATTGCTGAAAAAGGTCTCGATATTTACCTAAAGCAGATATTTGAGTTTGGATACTTTCATGCAGACCCTCATCCGGGAAATGTGTTGATAAAACCAGATGGCACCGTAGTACTTATCGATTTTGGTATGACGGGTAAATTGACCAAGCAAAACAAATATGCTTTTGCAGGAGTGTTTATTGGCCTTGCTCAGCAAGATGCTAAGGGAATGGCTATTAATTTAAGAAGGCTTGCTATTGATGGAGAAATTGAGGAAATGAGAAGTTTTGAAAATGATCTTAATGAATTAATAGAGGATATGATCGTTTTTCCAAATGAAGAAGATGGAATGACGGAGTTGACATTTAGACTTCAAAAAATCATATACAAATATCAATTAAAAGTACCGGGAGATGTATTCTTAATTCTTCGAGCACTTGCTATTTTAGAAGGTATCGGGCTTATGCTTCATCCAAATTTCCAGACACTAGAATTTATAAAACCATATGGTAAAAAACTGGTTAAAGAGCAATATTCTACCAAGAACTTAAGTCTTGACCTTTATTATACGCTTACCCAAATAAGCTCTTTGTTTTATGTAGTTCCGAGTGAAATAAGAACCATTATCAGAAAGCTGCGAAAAGGTGATATGAATGTAAATATCGAGTTGAGTGGCTTCGATCATCTATCAAAAATTATAGATGTATCAGCTAATAAAATTTCGACAGCTCTAATTATTGCAGCTTTAGTAATTGGCTCTTCACTTAGTGTAAATATGCCTTATAACAGCAATAATGTTTATATATTAGGAATGCCTCTAATCAGTTTTATTGGGTTTAACTTAGCTTTATTTTTAAGTATTTACCTCCTACTCTATATGCTTAGAAAGCGGAATTAAATCATTTCTACTTTGTTAGCTTCTAACCAACCAATATTACCATCACTAATCTTAATTCTCACCCAATTCTCTTTTTCTTCTATCACTTGAACTTTGGTACCTTCATGTAAAACAAAAAGTGATGTACTTTTTTGATTTGGTGCACTGGTCGCAGTTACATTCGGAGCGAATACTACAGCCTCAATATTATCTACTATATACTCTTTTTGCTGACTGGCAAACATAAATGTTAATGCAGAAAATATTAGCAATAAAACACCTCCAAGTAGTGAAGAGCGCTTAATATTCACTTCAGATTTATACAAAAACAAGCCAAAGAAGAATAACATTAAGGAGAAAAACACAGCACTTAAAAATGCCCAAGTATTCGAAGAAAGACCAAATAAAAAAGAACGATACCACTGGTCTATTCCTAATTCTGGCACTGCATCAAACTGATCTACAACTTGTTGGTTAGCAATTTCAAGGTTAAACAACAAATCTTCGTCTTGTGGTTTTATCTTTCTTGCACGCTCGTAATTAAGTATAGCCGCAGGAATATCATTAGACTTAAAGTAAGCATTGCCCAAATTAAAATAAACACCAAAAGACTCCTTACCTGTACTTTTTAATAGATTCTCATAAACCTGAACTGCCTGTTGGTATTTACCTTCAGCATAGTATGTTTCTGCTTCTTTAATTTGCTGATCTATTTCTTCTTGTGCAGAAGCATTAAACAATAGAATTAACAGGAAATATAAAACACCGAATATTTTTACTGTCTTTTGCATGGTATCTTAATTTAAACTGTTTTTACTGTTGCCTTTTTTTGAATGTTGCTTTCTAAATCACTGATTTGCTGAATAGCTCGATCATAAACGTCTTTCATAGAAGCACCTGCTGATGGAGCAAACTGAGCAAATTCACATTCATCCATAAACTTGATAAAAGCATTTGCCTGATCTTCAGAAATCTGGTATTCAATCAACCTCTCTTTCACAAAATCTTTTGTCATTTCTGCTCTTTCTAATGACAACTTATCTCCAATATAGCCCCAAAAAGCATCTAGTAACTCTTTATAAAACTGGTCTTTTTGACCTGCCGCCATATATTTTTCGGCTTGTTGTAAACGCTTTTTAGCTACTTTACCCGCCTTTTTGTTTTTAACTAATGAGATATTTTCACTTTCTTTTCTCTTAGTTCTGGCATAAAATAGAAATGCACCAAACAAGCCTAAAGGAATAATATAAGTTAGATAGAAACCAGTAGAACCAACAAAATAAGAGATTGGATTATTAAGTTCAACATCATCAGTTTTGATGTACCTGATATCTTTACCAAGCATTTGAACATTTTCTTTACTTAATGTGGGGTTGACTACAGTTACATCGTCGCCAGTTCCTTTTTCTACATTAATTTCATAAGATTCTGTAGAAGCAGTTTCGTATTTTCCAGTGCTTGGATTAAACCAAGAAAAATCTACTGAAGGAATTGTGTAATTACCATGTCTTCTAGGAATTACCAAATACTCGAAAGTTTTGCTCCCTGTTGTTCCAGCATTAGTTGCCTTAAAATTGTTGTCAATTTTGGGGCCGTAAACTTCGAGATCTGGTGGGAAGTTTATTTTTAATGGATCGACAAATTTTAAGTTGCCATTACCAGAAACCTTTACTGTAAATGTTACTGGCTCATTAGATTTTACTGCTGTTAAATCTACCGATGAGGTAAGTTTTAAATCTCCTACCGCTCCATGAAAAGAACTTGGTCTGGTTGTAACAGGTAATGGTTTTACATTCAGCGTTAATGCAGGACTAGCTACTTTCTTTAAAACTCTCTGGTAGCTGCCACCTAGCATATCATCGAACATACTGAAAGGATCGTTTGATCTTCTTCTTCGTCTAACACGCTGTCTTACCACGCAGTCAAGCTCAAATGGTTCTAAGGTAAGTTTACCACTTTGCTGTGGAAATAATAGTACTTTTTTAAATGTACCTACCTGATAGATTTCCCCATTTACAGCTTCACGATCTAAAGAAATTCTTGTTGATACATCTAAATCATCACTCCAAAAACCATTAAAAGCCGGATATCGAATATCATCAAACCCTTCTAGATCAACTCGGGTATAAACCTTTAAGGTTGCTACTAAACTTTCTCCCTGATAAACTTCTTTATCACTTAATTCAACCCTTACAAATAAATCTTTATCAGCAATTTCTGACTGAGGTACATTAGTCTGATTCATGCTCCCTTGTGAGTTTTGCTGCTGTGCCTGTGTATTGCCTTTTACTACTTCAACAGTAAAAGGATCGGATGTATATTCTTCTCCATCTACTTCTATAATTGCTGAGGGCAATGTGATATTTCCTTCTTTTGAGGCAACTGCATAATAAGTGTACGACTGAGTCATACTCTGAGACATCTTGCCATTAATAATCTGTACACTTGAACTGGTAGACCTGTTTGGGCCGGAAAGAATACGGATATCTGAAGGAAAATCGTTGGCACGAAAGTTTTCTCCATCAGCATTTACTGAATAAATAAAGCGGAAATTTTCTCCAGTTGCTACTACTTTTGGCGCGTTCACACTAAAGTTGACATCTTGTGCCAACAAGCTGGTAACCGAAGAAAAAAGTAAAACTATAGAAAGCAGACTTTTATTTATAAATAGCTCTTTCATTGTTGTTTTATTAAAGAATATAATATCGTTTAGTTAGCCAATAGTTTTAAGAAAGTCAGAATTACCTTCTATATAAAGAACATTCTTAATAGCTGATCATCCAATTTTAAAACTATTTAACATTTTAGAAATCCAATTATCTTTTTACCAGTCTTTTTCAACTTTAGTAGTTTTAGCTTTTGCCTTTTTCTTCTTCAAATCCTCCTGTAATTCCTGCTCTTGATTTTGCAAAGCTTCTAACAAACGTTCAGCATCTTCTTTAGAAATCCCCTGTTTCTGAGGTGGAGGAGCTTGTTGCTGCCCTTCCTGATCCTGATTTTGTTGCTGATCTTGATTCTGCTGATTTTGATCTTGGTTCTGCTGATCTTGATTCTGTTCGTTTTGCTCGTTTTCTTTATCTTGATTTTGATCGTTTTGATCTTGCTGATCTTGGTTCTGTTGATCTTGATCTTCCTGATTCTGATCTTTATTTTGATCCTGATTTTGGTCTTGCTGATCTTGTTGCTGCTGCTGTTGTTCTTTTAGCTTTTGTTGCGCATAAGCTAGATTATAGCGTGTATCTTCATCAGCAGGATTGTTTCTAAGTGCATTTTTGTAAGCCTCTACACTTTCTTCATACTTCTCACTTTCGAGATATGTATTGCCTAAATTATGAAAAGCCTTTGCCTTATCCGTTTTACTTTCGGCTGTTTGGCTTAGCATCTCAAATTGAGTAGCAGCTTCTTCGTACTGACCACTTTTATATAAAGCATCTCCAAGATTGAAAGATGACGCATAAGACTCTGCATTCGCTTCAACTCCTTTTAAATAAGATTGACGCGCCTTTTCATAATCTTGCGCCTCGTAATGATCATTCCCTTCTCTAATATATTTTCTATCTTCCTGAGCAAATCCATTAAAAGCAAAACCTAGAATGATGAGCATTCCGGTTAAACCTCTCCTAAAATGATCTTTATTAATTGATAATTTTTTCATGAATTCAATACTTTAGATTCTGTATTTAAACAGGTTGATTTTATTGAGTATCTTGTTCTTTCTCGGCAAAATGATAAATTCGATTAAGAGACAAACTATTGCTAGCAATACTAAAGGCTGAAATCGATCTTCGTAATCGGCAAATACTTTAGACTCAAACTCCTCTTTATCCATCTCATTAATCTTGTCGTAAAGCATATCCAAACCAGTTTCGGCATTATTTGCTCTTACATACAAACCATTTCCAGCAGCGGCAACTTGCTGTAGCATATTCTCATTTAACTTGGTAACTACCACATTGCCAGTATTGTCTTTTCTATAATCTTTCTGACCATATTGATTGTACACGGGAATTGGTCCACCTTGTGGTAATCCCATACCAATTGTATGTACAATAACTCCTTCCTCTGCGGCTTTAGAAGCCATTGTTATTGCATCATCTTCGTGGTTTTCACCATCTGTAATAATGATTAATGCTTTATTTTTGGTTTGATCTGAGGTAAATGAACCCATACTCAACTCAATGGCTTTACCAATTGCTGTACCTTGTATAGGAACAATTTTGGTATTTACACTTTGCAGAAACATACGCGCTGCGGCATAATCTGTAGTAATCGGTAATTGTATGTAAGCATCGCCTGCGAATACTACCAAGCCTATTTTATCATTATGCAATTTCTTCACTAACTGACTAATCGCTCTTCTGGCTCTTTCAAGTCTGTTTGGCTTAATATCTTCGGCAAGCATACTGTTCGAAACATCAATGGCAATCATAATCTCCACTCCTTTTCGCTTAACAGTTTCTAGCTTAGAACCTATTTGCGGATTCGCCATAGCAAAAACTAAAAAGATAAATGCCAGAATTAAAAATGCATTTTTGATAATAGGCCTGGTAAAAGATAATTCTGGCATTAGACCTTGAATTACCTCCATCTCTCCCATTCTTTTAAGTGCCTTTTTTCTCTTTCTTCCTGAAAACCAGAAAAAAACAAGCATTACAGGCAACAAAAAAAGCGCATACAAAAACTCCTGATTCTCAAACCTAAACATAATTCCTTCTATTCTTTAAGGTACTGTCCTCAGTATGGTATTTCTAAATAAAATCTCGATTAGCAGTAAAAACACTGCCAATATCGCAAAGGGCAGAAACTCTTCTTTTTTCTTACTAAACTCTGTTACATCTATTTTAGACTTCTCTAACTGATCTATCTTCTTGTACACTTCTACCAAACTCTCATTATCAGTTGCTCTAAAATATTCTCCTTTCGTCATTTCGGCGATTTGCTGAAGTATCTCTTCGTCAATCTCAACTTCCTGATCTACATATTGTATTCCACCATATGGAGATTGAACCGGAAATGGTGCTGTTCCCTGTGAACCTACACCAATGGTATAAACCCTTATATTAAACTTCTCTGCAATTTCTGCTGCTGTTAGTGGTGCAATTGAACCAGAGTTATTTACTCCGTCTGTCAATAAAATAATCACCTTACTTTTAGCATCGCTTTCTTTCAACCTGTTTACCGCACTTGCCAAACCCATTCCGATGGCAGTACCATCTTTTATCATTCCACTTTTAATATCTCCAAAGAGATTGATTAACACACTGTGATCTGTAGTTAATGGACATTGCGTAAAACTCTCGCCACTAAAAACCACTAAACCAATCCTATCATTCGGTCTGTTCTTTATAAATTCCTTTGCTACCTCTTTTGACGCCTCCAATCTGTCTGGGTCAAAATCTTTTGCTAGCATACTGCCAGAAATATCTGTAGTGATGATGATATCAATACCTTCTACACTGGTATTTTCCCAACTATCTAGCGACTGAGGCCTTGCAAGCACTGTTACCAGCAAAACAAAGATTAAAGCTCTTAGAACCGGTGGCAAGTGCCTTAAATAGTGTTTGTATGATTTACCAGTAATAGCTAGTATCCCTGTTGTTGAAACCTGTAGTGTAGCATGAGATTTTTTTCTGTACATCACATACCAGATAAAAGCAGGCAACAGCAATAACAGGAGATAAAAGTATCCCGGCTGATCAAAAGTTATATCATTCCAGTTTGTTGTCATGATCTGCTTCTTCTATAATCCTTCTATGAAGCGGTGGTCTGAGTAGTATCTTTCTCCTCAGGTTTTGCTTCGAGTTTTGTATTCTCAATAAAATTAAAAGCTTGTTTCAAGCTGCGTTCATTTTCTTCTGGTAATGGATGCATTTTGGCAAACTTTACCAAATCGGCAAATCTGAAAGTTTGAGCCAGTTTTTCAATCGTTTCTTTATCCAGACTTCCTGTATAATCGAAACTTCTAATGATTTCATCAGTGGTTTGTTCCAATGCCGGAATTTCGTATCTGTACTCAATATATCTTCTCAGAATCTCTGTAAGCCTACTGTGATATTCCTTGTACTGTCCCTTTTGCCAAACCTCATCCGATTTGAGTTGGTTCAGTTCTCTTATGGCGATAATATGAGCAGGCTCGCGAGGTTTAACAGGTTCTTTTTTCTCAACCTTAGGTTTAGACTGTTGTTTCTTCCAATAGAAATAGCCCAACAAGCCTAATAGAATTACTGCAAGTCCAATAGAAATATATGGAAGCATCTCAGCAAATGTGACAGGTGCTTGTATGGGTTCCTTAATATCTTTAATTGCCTGAGCTGTATCTATAGCTACTGTATGAACACCTAATAAAAATGCATCTGAAAAAACAGAATCTACTGTTCCATCATTATTCAAGATTACAAATGGCTGTGGTGGAATTGCATGAAAACCGCTATCAAATGAGCTAACTGTTAAACTTTGCTGATAGGTTTTTACCCCATTTTTTACAGTTGAATCTATTGGGGAATGCCCTAAAATTTCAACTGCCCACATTAAAGAATCTGTAGCTAGCGGAAATTGTACTTTAGCAGTTATCGGAACAATGGCTTCTAGCATAACAGAAGTTTGCTCACCAATTCTGATATTTGTTGTATCAGGAATGGCTTTCACCTGTACATCCTGTGCAAAAACAGCAGACTGAAATGCAAGTGCAAATAATATTAAAAGATATTTTAGCTTTAAGCTTTTCATCATTTCTAATAGCCAGCTTCTCGTTTCTTAAATAGATTCATCAATGGATTTACATAAGATAGGTCTGTACGAAGCTTTGCGTAATCGGTACCACTCTTTTTAAATAAATCTTCTACGTACGCTTCACTACGCAACCAGTTTTCTTTGTAAGCATTTCTCACTTTTTTGCTCGAAGTATCTACCCAAACCTCATTACCAGTTTCTGCATCTTTCACTTTAAGAAATCCTACATCTGGCAATTCTGTCTCGCGTATATCGAATACTTTGAGTGCGATAAGGTCATGCTTGTTTTTGGCAGCTCTCCAAGCTTGATCAAAACCCTGATCCATAAAATCGGAAATCATAAATGCAGTAGCTCTCTTTTTTATCACATTCGCGAAATACTGCAAAGCTCCAGCAATATCTGTGGTTTTATGCTCAGGTTCAAAATCGATTAGTTCTCTAATGATTCTAAGCACATGAGATTTACCTTTTTTAGGAGGAATAAATTTTTCTATTTGATCACTAAAAAAAATCACCCCGATTTTATCGTTGTTTTGAATAGCTGAAAAAGCCAAAACAGCAGAAACTTCGGTTACCAAATCTTGCTTTAACTGATGTCTGGTTCCGAACTCTTTAGAACCACTTACATCAATCAATAACATAATTGTGAGCTCTCTCTCCTCCTCAAAAATTTTGATATAAGGATGATTGAGACGAGCTGTAACTTTCCAGTCAATTGTTCTTACATCGTCGCCAGGTTGGTATTCCCTTACTTCACTAAAAGCCATACCTCTACCTTTAAAAGCACTGTGGTACTCTCCTGCGAAAATGTTTCTGCTAAGACCTTTCGTCTTAATCTCTATTTTTCTTACTTTTTTTAATAATTCTGAAGTTTCCATATGCCTTAATCAAGCTTACTAAAAATTTAATGCGAATACATTAAACTTTAAGGAACCTCAACTGCATTTAGAATATCTCTAATGATATCGTCACTTTTTACATTCTCTGCCTCTGCCTCGTAAGTTAAACCGATACGGTGGCGCAATACATCATGGCAAACAGCTCTTACATCTTCTGGAATCACATACCCTCTTCTCTTAATAAAAGCATAAGCTCTTGCAGCCAGTGCCAAACTGATACTTGCCCTAGGTGAAGCTCCAAAACCAATAAGGTTTTTAAGTTTATCGAGGCCAGCATCTTCTGGGTATCTAGTAGCAAAAACTATATCGACTATGTACTTTTCTATCTTCTCGTCGATGTAAACTTCTTTTACCACTTCGCGAGCTTTTACAATTTGCTCAGCCTCAAGAATAGTAGATGGCTTAGGGAAAGATTTAGAAATATTCTGTCTGATAATTAACCTCTCTTCTTCTTTCTTAGGATAATCAATTACCACTTTTAACATAAAACGGTCGACCTGAGCTTCTGGAAGCGGATAAGTACCTTCTTGCTCAATTGGGTTTTGGGTTGCCATTACCAAGAATGGCTCCTCCATTGGATAGGTTGTATCTCCGATAGTAGCCTGTCTCTCTTGCATCACCTCAAGCAAAGCACTTTGCACTTTTGCTGGAGCACGGTTAATCTCATCTGCCAAAATAAAGTTGGCGAAGATTGGCCCTTTACGAATGATAAACTCTTCGTTTTTGATGCTGTAGATCATTGTACCTAGTAAATCGGCAGGTAGAAGATCGGGCGTAAACTGTAACCTACTAAATTTGGCATTTATAGTTTTTGCCAATGTGTTAATAGCAAGTGTTTTTGCTAAACCCGGAACACCTTCTAACAATACATGCCCGTTTGCTAATAAACCAATAAGTAATCTTTCTGTGAGATGTTTTTGACCAACAATTACTTTGTTCATCTCCATCAGGATCATGTCTACGAAAGCACTTTCCCGATTAATTTTCTCATTAATTTCCTTGATATCAATCGCTGAAGTTTCACTCATTTTAATAGAAAATTAAATTCTGAAAATCAGTAAAAATATTTTTAGTTAAAGATTTCCGATAAAAATGATTTAGATATTAACCTACAAAGTTTATTAATACCTAACTGCAAATAAACTTTTTTTTGAAGGGTCTGAAAAGAAACATTATCTATAAATAATGTTAAAAAATAGGGAGGAAACAGTAATAATGTTAAAAAATGTAAAAAACAGTATCTAACAGCTTTTATATATTAAAAACTGTTAAATTGCTTTATTTTGAACTGCTCCAATTTAGAGGGAATATTTGTGAATCAGTTGGCTGCTTCTAAGCTAAATGTGAATACTGTACCTTCGTTGATCTCACTTTTGATTGT
Source organism: Chondrinema litorale (assembly GCF_026250525.1). GTDB lineage: Bacteria > Bacteroidota > Bacteroidia > Cytophagales > Flammeovirgaceae > Chondrinema > Chondrinema litorale. The sequence goes on along the minus strand of NZ_CP111043.1, from coordinate 3,222,406 downwards.
AATTTTAGAGTTGTGCCCTTCAATAATGTGCTTGGCAATAGCTAAGCCGAGTCCAGTACCACCTTGTTTTTTAGACCTACTTTTATCTACTCGATAAAACCTTTCGAAGATACGATCGATGTGTTCTTTAGGAATTCCCGGACCGTTGTCTTTTATCTCAACTTTAATCTTCTTTTTGGTTTCAGTTAAAGCCACAGCAACCCAACCGTTAAAATTGCCATATTTTACAGCATTACTAATTAGATTGATAAGCACTTGAGTAACTCTATTATAATCAGCATTTACATATACGCCTTCATCAAAAGTTTTCTCTAGCCTTAATTGAATCATCTTTTTCTCAGCTTTTCGCTCCAACTGCTCAAACACATCCATTACCAGCGATTGTAGGTCAAACACTTCGTAATGCATACTAATTACACCAGACTCTATTTGCGAAAGTGTAAGTAAATCTTGCACCAAAGCATCTAATCCATTTAAGCTTTTAGCTGCTTTTTTCAAAAAACGATGTCTTACTTTTTCGTCGTCCATCGCTCCATCTAAAAGGGTTAAAACATAGCCCTGTGCTGCAAATATTGGTGTTTTAAGCTCATGAGATACATCGGCAATAAACTCTTTCCTGTAAGCTTCAATTTGCTTTAAATCATCAATTTCTTTTTCCTTTTTGGTTATATAAGCAGCTATTTGTTGATTAATCTTTTTTATCGGATTAATTGTTTCATCTTCTTTGTCTTTGTTATAGTCTCTTAGTTCTTTTTTGGTAACCTTATCTAAACTAGAATAGACCTTTTGAATCTCTTTGAAAACAAGAAACTCCAGAACAACATAAGATAAAATAAAAGTTGAAGAAAATGAGATGGCTGCTGCAACAAATAATACAGTACCAGAGACTGTATTAAGCAGAGAAAGAAACATAAAAGTTATTACAGCTACACAAATTCCCAGAAGAAATGAAACTGCCTTGGCATTAATCAACATAAATTCTATTCGTAATTTTTTGCAAAAAAAAAAATAACATTTGAAATACAGTAAAATCAAATGTTATTTTTTAAAAATTATAGATATTAAGAAGTTTTATTTATTCCTGCCACTCAAATTTATACCCAACACCTTTTACTGTTTTAATAAACTCACTTCCTATTTTCTCTCTTACTCTTCTGATATGAACATCTACAGTTCTAGCAAGTACATAAACATCTGATCCCCAAATATTCGCCAATAGCTCATCTCTTCCATAAACTTTATTTGGAGTCTCTGCTAAAAAGTACAAGAGTTCAAATTCTTTTTTAGGTAAAGTAACCTGCTCGTTCTCAATAAGTAAAGTATAACTAGACTTATCGATTGTGAATTTGCCGATCTTAATAACCTCAGTGTCTTTATTCGATTTTTTGTTTTCCCTTCTAAAATGAGCATTAATTCTACTCATTAAAGCTCGTGGCTTTATTGGTTTAGTGATGTAATCATCTGCTCCAACATCAAATGCCGCTACTTCTGAATACTCTTCTGCTCTAGCAGTAAGAAATATTATAAATGAGCCGCTAAGTTCAGGAATTTCTCGAAGCTGTCTGCAAGTTTCTACTCCATCCATTACTGGCATCATAATATCCAGTAGAATTAATTCAGGATAGAATTTTCTGGCAATTTCAAGCCCTTTCTTACCTTCAGGGGCAGTTTTAACTTCAAAACCTTCTTTTTCTAAGTTGTATTTTAGAATCTCAACTATATCCGGCTCGTCGTCAACCACCAAAACTTTATGTTTGTTTTTTGCCATAATTAATCAGATATTGATTGCGATTTAAAGTTAAAACTAATCATCATAGAAAACACAACCTGTCTTTATTATTGATTTTGTGTATATACTAATGTAACAGTTTTGTAACATCTTTGCACTGTTCGTTACTAGCATTTTAATTTTTCTTTTCAGCAAGTTTATCTAACAGTGTATTATTTACCTCAATTGTATACTTTGCTTTAAGGCTATCTAACCATTGCTTTTCTAGAAAATTCTGATAATCGGAGATTACCTGACCGCGATTTTCATCTAATTTCTTGGGGCTCTTCGGAATGATATTATTCACATAAACTTTATAGAATCGGTTGTCTTCCTGATAGGTATAAGTACCTTTTTCCCATTTGATATTTTCGGGAATATTGTCTTTACCTTTTTCGTAAGTATGCTTTTCTATTTGTAGTTGAAGCGGATTTTCTTTATTGAATTTAGCCTCTAGCTTCTCTGGGTCGGTTGAGTAAAAACTGATTAACATATGACCACCAAGACCAGTCTCTTGCTTGAGTTTCTGTTTAGCAGTAGTTGCACTTATAATTCTGGCAGAGTCTAACCCCTTAGCTGTTAAAAATACTTTTAGTTTCTCTAATCTCACCGAAGCCATCTCAGACTTTTCCTTTTTAACATATCCACATTCTAGCTTCACTAATAATGAAGTGTCTTGCTTGAGCCGCTTTAGTATTTTATCAACTTCTTTTGTTATACTATCTCCCCAGTGGATTTCGCCAAACTTTAAAGCGATATCTTTAGTAGGAACATCTACATTAAAAAGACCAGTTTCATACTCTGCTGAAGCAGCTTTTAAAGCCTCTTCGCTGGCAGCATCGAGTACAACTGTCTCAATTCTTTCGTCCCACAAATAATTGCTTCTGTTTTGCTCAAAATAAGTTCTTAAACCAGTAGTATCTTCTACCGCTTTATTCCAAACTTCTTTTTCCATTATAGCAAAAAGTAGCAAACCTTCGTAATACTCTTTTTCTAAATTTCTGAACTCAGGGTATTTATTAGCCAGATTTTTCTCTTCGAGTTCAACAATTTTTGCTTCTGTAAAATCTTGATATAAAAGGTTTAAATAACTATCTAGGTTTAAGCTATTTTGCTGTCTCTGCTTGCTAATAATGTATTTAAAGAAATCTGCTGTGGTAACATCATCTTTATCATTTAGCTGAAAAAGTGATTGATTGAGCAAGGTGCTTGTCGAATCGTATTTCCAGTTTCCTGAGAGCAAGCTTTTATCTATAGAAGCAAAAACCTTTGCTTTGGTTTTTGGGAAATCTTTAAAGTTATTTTCTTCTTTTAGCTTATCAATAAAATTATTTTTAGGAACTTCATTTCTAATATCTTTTTCAATCTTCTTTTTAATTTCAGCCTGCATTTCTTCAAAACTTCCCGGTTTTTTCTTACTAATTAGTTTAATAATGTGCCAACCGTAAGGAGTTTGAACTGGTTCTGAAATATCGCCGGGATTTTTTAGTGCAAAAGCCGCATCTGCAAAAGGTTCGACCATCATACCAGAAGTAAACGGCCTCAAAGCTCCACCTTTCTCTTTTGTTGCAGGATCTTCAGAAAACTGACGACATAAAACATCCCAGTCTTCGCCAGCTTTTAGTTTGCTATAAATTTCTGATGCCTTTTCAAAAGCTTCTGAAGCTTCAGCTTTATTTCGGATCATAATATGAGCAACTGTAACTTCTCCTCTTGCAGGTCGCTTATCTTTTACCATTACTATATGATAACCGAAACGAGTTCTTACTGGCATAGATATTTCGCCAATAGGTGTTTTATAAGCTGCATTTTCAAAAGGATAAACCATTTGCAAAGCTGTAAAATAGCCTAAGTCTCCTCCATTCTGTTTTGCCGATGGGTCTTCGGAAAATTCTTTCGCCAATTCATTAAAATCGGCACCATCTAATACTTGCTTTCTTAAATCCAGTGTGTTGTTATAGGCCGCTAATGTATCTTCTGGAGATGCATACTGATCTACTCTTATAAGAATGTGAGCTGCTTTTATTTCTTGCTGTAACCTATCGTAAGCCTCTTGTACTAATTGCTCAGTTACATTAGTATCAGTAAGATATGGAGCTGCCAGTTGTTTCCTATACGTTTCGAATTCTTTTATAAATGTGTTATTAAGATGATAGCTTTGCTTTTTTGCCTCAAAAACTTTCAACTTAAAATTTAGAAAAAGGTCGAAATACTCTCTTAAACTTTGATTGGTATAGGCATTTTCGTCATCCTGATAATTCTTATTATATAAATAAAGAAAATCTTCAACAGGAACTTTAAATGAATCAATTTGGAGAATAGTCTTATCCTTATTGTCTGTTTGAGCGGAAGCATGTAGATAAAAAAATGCAATAAGGCAACAAGTGAGTATAAATCTCATAATTGCTAAACTTGTTTGAACTTTAAATGATGTTGATTTACAATTTAATTATTAATTCATAAAAAAAGTCACCTACTACGGTGACTTTCTATTTTCTATTAGTAGTTGAAGTTATTTCAACGTACGTTTAACTTCTTTTTCTTCGAAGCCTTCTATTAAGTCTCCTACTTTAATATCGTTGAAGTTTCTGATACTCATACCACACTCGAAACCTTGCTTCACTTCTGAAACATCATCTTTGAAACGTTTTAGTGCAAGTAGTTCTCCTCCGTTTTCACCGCCGTACACTACAATACCATCTCTGATAAGTCTGATCTTAAGATTTCTCTTAATAAACCCTTCAGTCATGTAACAACCGGCAACAGTACCCACTTTACTGATTTTGTATACTTCACGTACTTCAGCAACACCAGTAACTTCTTCTTCGATATCTGGAGAAAGTAAGCCTTCCATTGCATCCTTCACGTCTTCAATAGCGTGGTAGATTACAGAATACAATCTGATTTCCACATCTTCTTTTTCAGCCAGTCTTCTTGAAATTGGTGTAGGACGTACCTGGAAACCAATTACAATACCATCTGAAGCACTTGCCAATAAGACGTCGTTTTCTGAAATCGGTCCTACTGCCTTGTGGATAATGTTTACTTCTACCTCATCTGTTGAAAGTTTTAGTAGTGAGTCAGAAAGTGCCTCAACTGAACCATCCACGTCACCTTTGATAATGATATTAAGCTGATGGTAATTACCCATCGCAATACGCTTACCAATATCACTCAATGTAGTACGCTTAGTAGCTCTAATACTTTGCTCTCTAAGGATTTGCTCTCGTTTGTTGGCAATCTCACGTGCTTCTCTTTCACTATCTAGCACGTTTACTTTATCACCAGCCTGAGGTGCACCATTTAAACCAAGTACCTGAACCGGAGTTGAAGGCCCTGCTTTCTTCACTCTTTCGCCTTTTGAGTTGGCCATTGCTTTTACTCTACCCTGATATTGACCAGCAAGAATAATATCACCAATTTTTAAGGTTCCAGATTGAACAAGTATGGTAGATACATAACCCCTACCTTTATCTAAAGAAGCTTCAACTACAGTACCTGAAGCTTTCTTTTTATCATTTGCTTTTAGTTCTAGAATATCTGATTCTAACAATACCATTTCTAGCAGATCGTCTACACCTTGACCTGTTTTAGCTGAAATCTCTTGGCACTGTACTTTACCACCCCACTCTTCAACTAAGATATTCAAGTTCGCCAACTCTTCTTTAATCTTATGAGGATTGGCTGTAGGCTTATCTACTTTATTAATAGCAATTACAATTGGCACTTCTGCAACTTGTGCGTGGTTGATTGCTTCTTTTGTTTGAGGCATCACATTGTCGTCAGCAGCAATTACTACAATTACTACATCAGTTAGTTTTGCACCTCTAGCACGCATCGCTGTAAATGCTTCGTGACCCGGAGTATCTAAGAATGCGATATCTCGACCTGACTCAGTAGTTACACTGTAAGCACCAATGTGCTGTGTAATACCACCAGCCTCACCAGAAGCTACTTTTGTTTTTCTGATATAGTCTAGTAAAGATGTTTTACCGTGGTCAACGTGTCCCATAATAGTTACGATAGGAGCTCTATCTACTAAATCTTCTGGGCGATCTTCTTCTTCTTCTAAACTAATGTCTGTTTCTTCTTCAGCAGAAGTAAACTCTACACTAAAATCGAATTCAGAAGTTAGCAATGTAATTGTATCAGCATCTAGTCTTTGGTTAATGGAAACAAACATTCCCAGTTTCATTGCACTGGCAATAATTTCATTTACACTAACTCCCATTAATGTTGCTAACTCGTTAGTAGAGATAAACTCTGTAACTTTAACTACATTGGTTTCTTCGTTTTGCTGTTGCTGAGCTTCTCTAGCAGCAATCGCATCTCTCTTTTCTTTTCTGTATTTTCTACCAGATTTATTTGGTGTACCACCACTTAATCTAGCGAGAGTTTGCTTGTAATTTTCTTGAACCTCTTTCTTAGAAACTTCCTCTTTCTTAACCCTCTCCTTCCTGTTGTTGTTATTCGACCTTTGCTTCTTAGTAGATTGTTCTTGCTGCTCTTTCTTAAGCTTTTCTTGTTGCTGCTTTCTTTCCTGTCTTTCAGGATCCTGAATCCTTACACGTTTTCTCTTCCTCTTATTATTGTTGTTATTATTATTCCCCTTTCCTTTCTTTTCATCAGAAGATGCAACTTGCTTAGATTTTTTCTTATTACTTGTATCATTAGACAGATCAATTTTACCAAGTACTTTCAGTCCTTGAAGTTTGTCTGCCTTAGCTTCAATAACGGTCTCGTTTTCAGCTTCTACGGCGTCTGTTTCTGCTTTAATTTCCTTATCTTTTATTTCTGACTCTTTATTAGCTAGTACTTCTTTCTTCTCTACAGGAGCTTTTTCTTCTTTTTTAGGCTCCTCCTGTTTGGCAACAGGCTCCTCACGTTTTGTTTCAACCTGTTTGGCAACAGGCTCTTCTCTGGTTATATTCTTATTTTCTTGTTTTTCTACTTTTGGCTCCTCTGTTTTAGCAACAATAGGCTCTTTTTTCGCAACCGGCTCTTCTTTTTTCGTCTCCTCCTTCTTTGGTTCTTCTTTCTGTACTACAGGCTCTTCCTTCGCAACCGGCTCTTCTTTTTTCGGTTCCTCTTTCTTTGGCTCTTCTTTCTGTACTACAGGCTCTTCCTTCGCAACCGGCTCTTCTTTTTTCGGTTCCTCTTTCTTTGGCTCTTCTTTTTGCACTACAGGTTCTTCCTTCGCAACCGGCTCTTCTTTTTTCGGTTCCTCTTTCTTTGGCTCTTCTTTCTGTACTACAGGTTCTTCCTTAGCAACCGGCTCTTCTTTTTTCGGTTCCTCTTTCTTTGGCTCTTCTTTCTGTACTACAGGTTCTTCCTTAGCCACTGGTTCTTCTTTCTTAGGCTTATTAGTAATTGGCCTACCTTTTCCGTCAAGCTCAATTTTACCAACAATTTTTAAACCAGCAGGTTTGGCACTGATAGTATCTGGCTCACTGCTTTTCTCTTCTTTTGGAGCTGGCTCCTCATTTTTATCTGCTTTATCCGACTCAGACTTCGCATTAGCAGATTTATCATAAATTAATATTTCTTCATCGTCTTCTACTTCTTCGCTTGGTGGAGCAGTAGTTTTCTTATCAGACTTGATTACAATATCATTATGACTTGAACCAATTGTTAGCCCGGCAGCTTCACGCTTTACCGCCATAGAGGATTCAAATTCCTTTTCAAGCATAGACAACTGTTCGTCCGTTATCTTTGTATTGGGTTTAGAGTCAATATCAAAGCCTTTGGACTCCAGCAATTCAGCTATCCTGGCAATTCCAACATTAAATTTTCTCGCTGCCTGACTTAATCTCATATTTTCGTTTATATACTCTCTTGATTTTATTTGTACCGAAAGAAAAATTTTATTCCAGCAGAATAATGATAATAAAGTAAAATTTACTGCAAAGATAAAATTTTCATTCCTAAATGTTAAGTAACATGGATATTTATTAGATGTTTAAAGAACTATTAGCAAAAAAACATGCATAAAATACCAATAGGGCTATCTTTTTACAGAGATATTAAAAATCTGTAGGGCGAAAATCAAAAAAATTCTACCAATATATAGCAGAATTTGACAAATGAATTACCAAAAACATCTAAAAGTAACAACCCTGAATTTTAAAATCCGGGTTGTTACTTAAACTATTTTTTTATCATTCCTGTTCAAATTCTTTTTTTAGAACCTCTCTGATCCAATCAATTGATTCCTCTTCCAACTCAGTTCTTCTAAATAAATCCTGAGGGCTCACAGCTAAAACACTTTTCGCTGTATCTAAACCAATTCTTTTTAATTCATCGATCATCCATTCATCGATAACATCAGTAAACTCGCTAAGTTCCACATCTTCATCATCATCTTCAAACTCACCAAGCTCTCTAAATACATCGATTTCTAAACCAACTAACCTACTAGCCAGTTTAATATTTTGACCACCTTTACCAATAGCCAAAGATACTTGATCTCTGTTTAAAAATACTGAAGCTCTTTTCTTGCTTTCATCTATTTTAATGCTATTGATTTTAGCCGGACTTAAAGCTCTTGCAATGTAAAGCTCTACATTGTCTGTATAGTTAATTACGTCGATATTTTCGTTTTGAAGTTCACGCACAATGCTGTGAATTCTAGAACCCTTCATACCCACACAAGCACCAACTGGATCAATTCTGTCGTCATAAGATTCTACAGCTACTTTTGCTCTCTCTCCTGGCTCTCTTACAACTTTTTTAATGGTAATTAAACCATCGTAAACTTCTGGCACCTCGTTTTCAAAAAGTCTTTCTAAAAATTCAGGTGAAGTTCTTGAAAGTATAATTTTCGGGTTGTTGTTAACCATTTCTACCCTATGGATAATGGCTCTTACTGTATCCCCTTTGCGGAATCTGTCTTTAAAGATTTGTTCGTTTTTAGGAAGAGATAATTCCTGACGTTCGTTATCAATCAGAATAATTTCTCTGCTTAGTGTTTGATATACCTCACAGGTAATCATATCACCAACTAAATCTTTGTATTTCTGAAAAAGGATATCTTTTTCCAGATCCTTAACTTTTTGAATTAGTGTTTGTCTCGCAGTTTGAACCAACCTTCTACCGAAATCTATAATTTTTACTTCTTCGGCAACTTCTTCACCTACTTCAAAGTCCTCTTCGATTTTCTTTGCTTCAGAAAGTCTAATGGTTAGGTTTTCGTCTTCCACCTCAGCATCATCTTCAACTATCTCACGATAGCGCCAGATTTCAAGGTCACCTTTATCTACGTTAATAATAACATCAAAATTCTGGTCAGTGTTAAATTTTTTCCTAACCATGGTACGGAACACATCTTCCAGAATACGGATCATCGTAGGACGATCTATATTCTTTAACTTAGCAAAATCCGCAAATGTGTTAATTAAAACCGAACTATCCATAAAAAATTGGTTTGTCTATTGTATGAATATCTGTAAATTTTAATTCCAGTTTCCTATTTAAAAGAAACCTGAACTTTAGCTTGTTTAATATCACTAAAAACAATTCTTTTTTCTTCTATTTCCTTCTTGTGTTTCTTAACTCTGGTTTCAACCTCTAGCAAAACATCATTTTCTCCAACCTCTTTTAACTTGCCATTTAGCTCACCACCTTCGTTTAATAAAACCTTAAGTTCTCTACCAATATTAGCTCTATATTGGCGAAGCAACTTAAGTGGCTGCCCAACTCCCGGAGATGAAACCTCAAGATTATAAGCTCCTTCAATCATTTCTGTTTCTTCAACTACTCCACCAATTTTACGGCTTAGCTTTGCGCATACAGAAATATCTACACCTTTATCTCCGTCTATCAAAACTTCAACTTTAGGTACGCTTCCAGCACTTATGTTCACTTCTACTAGAAACAAAGAATCATCGAGAAGGTTATCTTCTGCTATTTTTGCAATTTTTTCTTCTAAATCCATCTCTTACCTTACTTATGATAAAAAAAATTAGGGAGCGTGGCTCCCTAATTCCTAATACCTTCAAATATGCTTTGCAAAATTAAGGAGTTTTCAAATGATATCAAATAGTTATCCGTTCAAAACCAGATAATTTATTAATAGTTTATTTTATCAAAAAACAATTACAACCAAACAAATTCTATGAAAAACCAACTAAAAGCGGCCTATCTCTTCCTTATCATTGTTTTATTTCAATCTTGTAGCTTAGATGAGCTTTTTGATTCGGAAGATGTAAGTCCAGAAGCAGAAGAATTAGCCAATAAAACTTTTGAGCAAGAAGGCATTTCTTCTTATTATGCCGACAAATTCGATGGAAATACCACTGCTAGTGGTGAGATTTTTAGGCAAGACAGCCTAACTGCCGCCCACAGATATTTACCTTTCGGCACAGAGGTTTTAGTAACTAACCTTAAAAACAATAAGCAAGTTACTGTAAAAATAAACGATAGAGGACCTTTTGCAGAGGGTAGAATAATTGATCTATCGAGAACCGGAGCCGAAACACTAGACTTTATAAATGATGGTCTGGCAACAGTACGGATAGAAGCTGTATTGCCCGAAAGCACTGCCGATAGTTTATATCAAATTATCAATAGTCAATAATATTTTATTGGCTATTTTTGCCCCATGGTAATGAAACTTTTAAGCAAACTTGTTTTCCGGATTACAGGCTGGAAAGTAGACAACAGGGTCCCAAAGGAGGTAAAACAATTTGTAATGATTGCCGCTCCGCATACTAGCAACTGGGATTTAATTTTTGCTCGTGGGGCATTTTTTATTATGGGTATTCCCCTTAAATTCACTATTAAAAAAGAATGGGTTCAGTTTCCTCTGAGTCTATTTATGAAACCTCTTGGTGCCATTCCTATAGACCGTAAACCTAAACAGGCTGGCCTTAAAAAAAGGAGCATGGTAAATGTAATGGCAGACCTTTTTAAAACACATAACGACCTTGTAATTCTAGTAACACCTGAAGGAACCAGACAAAAAGCTGCAAAATGGAAATTGGGTTTTTATAGAATTGCTGAAGAAGCCGGCGTACCTATCGCCTTTGGTTATTTAGATTACTCTAAAAAGGTTGCTGGAATTGGTGGTATTCTAGAAACCACTGGAGATATAAAGAAAGATATGGCTGTTATAAATGAGTTTTATAGCCAGAAAACTCCTAAATTTCCAGAAAAATTTAGTGTACATCAATTATAGGATTTGTGAGATGGATACCCTGTTGGTAGCTCAATTGGGTGCGAAGTTCTGAATAGTTGAAATTATGGCTATTATCAAAAAGAAAAAAATCCCTTTTTTAATAGGAAAGGGCTTGTGCAACTTTCTTAAAAATCACAATCGCTACATAGATATTCCAATTCATTATAGCGATTTACTGAGGTATGAAAATGAAATTCCCCTCTACGATTTTAATGAAGAAGATACCTTGTGGAAAACAGTTTTCTTTTCGCAAAGTGACATGCCTTCTATTCATGAAAGTCTTAAGCAGATATATGCAATACTAAAAGCAAGCGGAAATGTTTCTGTAATGAAACACCTATATATAGATCGTGTAGACTTATGTACTTATGGAAATACCCAACCTTTTAGAGTAAGAGTAGTCAATAAAATAAATGATAACTTCGACTATTTCTATATAAAGAATGCAGATGCCTCTCGCGTTTACGGCCTTGAGCTAGAAGATATACTTTCGCCTAATGCTGTAAGCTATTTGGTACATGAACAAACCCTCATTGAAGAACACATTGCTGGCGTGCCTGGTGACCAGTTTATTAGAGATTACTTGGAAGATAACAAACTAAATAAAACCCGAATCGGAAAAGAGTTTGTGAAATTTAACGAGCGTTGTTTTGTACGCCTACTTGGCGATATGCACTCTAGCAATTTTGTAATTGTTTTAACTCCCGATTTTGAAGAAACCAGTTACAGAATAAGAGCAATAGATTTTGACCAACAATCTTATGAAGGTCGAAAATCTATTTATATGCCTCAATATTTTAAGCAGAATAATGCTATTATTCAATTAGGTATAGAGTCTATTACTCCTGAAACTGTTAAGCAATATCAGATAGAAGAGAGATCGCTTATTTCTAACAGAATGAAAGCTTCAAAAGAGAGAGTAAAAGAGCTTTTAGAAACCATGAAAGCAGACACTATTTCTTCGCCTGAAAATATTGCAGTTTTAAGAAAAGAATTATACCTACACTATAATTCGCCCAAATTTTTAACCTGTAAAAACATGGGCGAAATCTTAGAAACTAGTTTGGGTACTTTATAAAAGTAAAGCTATTCTGTTTTTCCATCTATTACCTGCTTGAGTACTTTAACTTCTGTTGCATAAAAGTACCCTCTTGCTCCATTGCTAATATTGCCTTTTACATCAGCAGGGATATAGCCAAATGGGCCTATCCCTCGCCATTCAGTCTCAGAAAGTACAGCCCTTATAAACTGATAATGTTCTGGAGCAATAGATCGATAAACTTGAATAATTTCTGTTCCTAGTGGATAAGCCCCAATTTCATGTTCGCTATATGCAAATATGGCAGCGGGCTCCAAAGTTGGATGCAAATAGTAAGTAGTATCTTTGTTTTGGTAAGCTTCCCCTATTCTATTTCCCCAGAAAGTACCGAAATCTGTATCTGCCGGATAGTTGTTTTGCCACCCTTCTGCAACTTCTGCATGAACAGATATTTTTAGCGGAGCATCAGCACCAAAATTACTTGGCAATATATAATTATAGAATATCTGTCTGTATTCATTTTGAATCACTTTTACAGGCTGTATTTCATTAGCAGCCATCATCTCAGCATCAGCCTCAAATAATTCTCCTTTATATTGAATTTCTAAATGGTATACCTCACCAGCATTCCCTGAAAACTCTTGGTCTGACAAATAAACTCCTGCTTCTGTTTCTGAATAATGATATATGCTATCTCCAACAGATACTGTAACTACAGCATTTGAAACACCAATAGGATCGCTCGAATTAATAACAGTTTGCGTATTCGATATTTTTACAAGCTGTTGTTTTAACTCACTACTTACAAAGCCTTCTACCACCAAGGCTTCTGAATGAGTTAGTGCCTCCTCCCATTCGATTTGCTCTACACAAGCAGTCAACACAATAATTACAAATACTGAAAATATTTTTCTAATAAATGATGTATGATTATTCATTTCTAAATTTTTTCGGTGCGATTAGAATTTGAAATTGTAGGTAACACTTGGGAAAAAGCTATATAAAAACACTTTTTGGAAGGCTGTTACATCAGGATTTGAAATTGCATCCAAATCAACCATTTCAGGACCAACAAAAACTGTTAGCGCATTTTTGCGAGCGTATGCATTGTAAATTGAAAACACCCAACTTCCATTATTTTTCCTATTTGGTTTGGGCTTGGCATGCAAAGTAGCCGATAAATCTAATCGATGATAATCTGGCAATCGGGAATTAAAACGTGCATTGTACACTGGCACTTTATATTTCTCAAATTGAAAAATCTCTGTTGGTAAAGTAACAGGTCTACCTGTAGAATAAACCCAATTTGCTGAAATCGTCCATCTTTCATTTAATCTCAAAGTGCCAACAGCAGAAAAACTATGTGGCTGATCGTAAGCTGCCGGATAAAAAACTCCGCCGTTAATTCCCTTTATTTTCCGTTCTGCCTTAGACAATGTATAACTTAACCAACCACTTAAATTGCCTTTCTTCTTTCTTAGTGTTAATTCTAACCCGTAAGCTCTGGCTTCTCCTTTTAATATTGATGCTTCTAAATAGCGGTTCATAATTAACTGAGCGTGATCTACATAATCGAGTTGATTATACATCTTTTTATAATATACTTCAGCAGAAAACTCAAAAGCATTTTCACTCAGGTTTTTAAAGTAGCCTAATGATACCATGTCAGCATACTGAGGTTTAATATTTTTACTGGTGGGTAACCAAACATCAAATACATTAAAAGCTAATGTGGAACTTGAAAGCATTTGCATGTATTGATATGTTCTGCTATAGTTTGCTTTTACAGAACTTTGCTCATTAATCTTATACCTGGCTGTAATGCGAGGCTCAAAGCCAAAATAAGTTTTATAAATTTCTCCTTTGCCTATTTCTTCTTCAGCAACTACATTATTATTTTCATTATAAGCAAAAAGCGTGGTTGCTCCCATTAGTTGGAAAGCTGACAACCTTAACCCATAATTAAGTGAAAGTTTATTAGTGATTTTTTGCTCATTAGAAAAATAAACTGCATGTTCTAATGCATTAGTTGGAGGCACTGATTTTTCAGGTATAGAAGGAGACATTCCCGGCTCAAATCGATGCAGGGTAGATACAAATCCAAATTTTACCAGATTGCTCTCATTAGCATAAAAATCAAAATCAGATTTTACAGTATAGTCACGAATGGTTGACTGCCAATTAAACGGATTATCACTCTTAGAAAGGTCAATAAGGTAATTATATCTGCTATATAATAAAGTTGTATTGGAGAAGAGCCTTTCATTAAATAAATGATTCCAACGCAAAGTAGCAGTCGTATTGCTCCAATCTATTATATATTGCAGTGCTCTTACTTTATTCAAATCTTTGCCGAAGTAACCAGAGAAGTACAAGCGGTTTTTGCTATTGATTTTAAAATTAGCTTTGGCATTAAAATCATAAAAATAGATGGAAGTCTGTCGGGTATATTCATCTGCTGAAAGTCTCAAAAACATATCGGCATATGTTCTGCGAGCAGAAAGTATAAACGAGCTTTTATCTTTTTTTATCGGACCTTCTACTGTTAATCTGCTTGCCAAGGTACCAATACCTCCTGAAACTCCTAACTTCTGATTATTACCTTCCTTCATTCGGATATCTAACAGCGATGAAAGTCTGCCACCATATTCTGCGGGAAAGCCACTTCTATAAAATTGTATATCTTTAATTGCATCTGCATTAAATACAGAAAAGAAACCCATTAGGTGAGATGCATTATATACAGGTGCTTCATCTAGTAAAATCATATTTTGATCAGCTCCACCACCTCTCACAAAAAAGTTAGTAGAACCTTCTCCTTGATTTACAATTCCGGGTAGCAACTGCAATGTTTTTACGATATCAACTTCACCGGCTAAAGCAGCAACCTCTTTTACCACATCTATATTCAGGTTTTCTGTACCCAATGCTACTTCATTTATATTCAGCTCAGGGTCTTCATCTCCTTCGATCACTACTTCTGAAAGTTGTGTATCTACTAAAAGGAGATCGATGTTATTTTGCACATCGGCAGCAAGGTCAATTTGTAATTCTTGAGCTTGATAACCCAAATAAGCATATGTTAATTGATAATTGCCCTTTGGAAGTTGGATGGCATAAAAACCATAGAGATTAGAAACCACACCAGAAAAATCTCCCGTTTTAAGATTCTTCACTAACAAACTGGCTCCAATCAAATCTTCACCTGTTTCAGCATCTTTTACATAACCATTAATGGTATATTTAATCTGGCTTTCTTTTTTTTTGATAATGACTTTGTTCTTAACGTATACCAGTTCTATATCTTTATCAGAGAAGATTTCTTCTAAAAAGCCACTTATTGTATTTGTACTAGTCGATAGAGAGATATTTTTTTGAGGATTAACTACTTCGAGGTTATACGTAAACTGCAATTGCGTTTTTGAACTGATCTCATCCAAAATATCTTTAAGTTTTCCTTCTGAATGGTTAAGCGAAATAATTTTATCTGTAGGTTTTTGTGCAAAAGTGCATAGAGGTAAACCAGTAATCAGCCAGATACTGAAAACCCAGAATAGATTTTTTTTCATTTTAAACTAAGGCGATTATTTAATTTGACATTGGCTTAAACAGATTAATAAATGCTAGCAACCTGTTCCTTGAATGATAGTAGTATGATTAGTTTTTTCAATTGTGGCATCCATTAATATTTGTATTTCTTGTAATACTTCAGATAAAGATTGATTATCGAATACTGCTTGAATTCGGCAATCTTTTATCGTGTCGCTTACTCTTATATCTTCATTAAAATGAATCGATAATACTTCTACTACTTCAGATAGGGTTTCTCCACTAAATACCAAACGCCCAGTTTTCCAGGAAGAAATATTTTCATTAACTGCATTAGTTAACACTATACTTCCATTGCATTTGTCTAGAAAAGCTGTTTTACCCTTTGTTACGATTTCGGAATTTAATGATTTAACAATCCCACTAAACGCAACTTTTCCTGAGAAAACAGTAAGGTAAACCCGGTCTAAAGAATCGTAAGATTTAATATCGAAAGAAGTACCCAATACTTTTACCAAAGCATGTGTTTGCTTTACTTGAAATGGCTTTGCCGGATTCTTTTCTACATCAAAATAACCTTCACCATTCAACTCAACTATTCTGTTGTTTTCATCAAATTTTTCGGGGTAGCGTAATTGGCTGTTTTTATTCAACCAGACTGTTGAGCCATCTGGTAACCTTATCTCTGAAATCTTAGAATTCCCTACATTAACTTCTATCCATTTTACATTGGTTGAATAATAAAAATAGTAGCTCATTGCCAATAAAAGCACAAATACAGCAGCAAACTTCCAAATATTGCTTATAATAAAAACTCTTTCTTTTTTACTATTAATAAGCAATTTGCGAGATTTAAACCTTTCCCAAGCTACATTTTCATCAAACTTCACATCCTTATTAAGTGCTTCAGATTTATCCCATATTAGCTTACATTCTTCAAAATACACGCTATTATATTCAGATGCTGCTAACCAATTATCTAACTCTTCCTTCTCTTGATTAAGCAGTTCTCCTTTAAAGTATTTTCCTATAAGTACATCTTTATCCATAAAAAAGGATTTATAATGCATTGTTTGAAATTTACCTATAAGACAGTTTTAGAAGCTATTACCCCCAAAAATCACAAAAAAACTTTTTGAAAAAAAATTAAAACACTGAAAACCAAATACTTACAATTACACAAAAGGAATTAATCACAAATATGGATGATTCAGCATATGAGTATTAAGGTAGAATAATTTATTGCATTTTGGTGGTTTAATAAAAAATATTGTATGAATTTACATTTATTCACAACTTTTATTTTATGTGTATGTGTTAATAGCTATATTTACTTAACATGTCTTCTCAAACTATCAAATTTCTTATTAACACAACTTTTTGAGACAAACTTTTTCTCGACTAAGAATCCAATTGAACAAATTTTTTAAATATTGTTCCATTTCTAGATAACGCTAATACATGATCTTAGAAGAAAAACATTACTATGATCCACTCACATCGCTAAAACTATTTACAGAAGGTGAAGAATTTGACACCTCAATCTGGTGGAAAATCGAGTACCATTGCGACAATAATGGAAACATAATATCTGAAAAAAAACGCGAATTATTTAAAGGAAAGCCTCCTTTGTATGTACCTCGCCAAATTACTTATATGCCTGCAGTTAGGAGAAGTATTGCTACGGAAGAAATGAAGCTGGCAATGAAACATGCGGTATAAAAAAAACCGAAAACTAACAGACTGTTTCCGGCTTTTCAGGTATTGAAATTATCTCATAAGAAAATTTATTACTCTGCGAAATCTTTCATATCGTAGTTTACTGGCATCATATGTTTATTAAAAAAAGCAATAAACTTAAGTTGTGAATAGATATCATTGAGGTTGAGATTTTCATCTTTAATAAATTGATCAACCTCTGAAAACTCTTTTATAATTGTTGTAAAAAACGCCTTTTTAAAATCACTTAGGGTCTGAATTTGATTGGCGTAATACACATAATAATCGTAAGAGATTAACTTGGGCACATATGCTTTACTCGAAGATAATCTCGGGTTTTTATAATAATCTATTACAGAGTTATCTTCAAACTTAAGTTTACCGATAACTTCAACTTCTCCCCAACTTATCAGTTCATAAAACCCTGGTTTAATTTTACTCTCTAAACCCGATGTTTTAGAATCAATCGAAATAAATACTCTGTCGGTATTGAAATTCTCATCGTAGAACCTGAACTTGGCTACCTGATGAGCAGTGAACGCTTTACTCTGGTTGTCTTTAAGTTTAATCTGAATCAAATCGGATTTATAAAAATAGTACAATTCTCCATTATACTTCTCTCCAGATTTTAAAATTACAACTCCATTTTTAGACGATATTTTAGTAATGTCCCTTGCAAAAATAGGAACACAGCAAAAAATGCAGAGGCATAGTAGCCCTGCTAGCTTAGTATTCATTGGTAATAGTTATTTTGGTTAAGGAATAGTGTATATTCTATACTAGATTAATCTAGAAATATTATAATTTTTATCAAAATTTATAATAGAAATTTGATAGTTATTTATAGAATAATACAATTCCTAAACCATTATTTAGGTAGGTAAAGATGCCAGTTATCGTTCCAATCAAAATACTCCATCGAGTTAAATCTTTTTTTGTAATCGTAAAAAGATGAAACATCGTAGCAATAGCCATGATAGTAGTATTTTAAGCCCATACTTTTGGCAAATTCTATTTCTAATAGCATGGTATAAATGCCAAGGCTATGCTTGTGATAATCCAAATCGAACATGCCGTAAATACTAGAGATAGAGGTTCTAGCAACATCAAAATAACTTACCGCAATTAGTTTATCGCCATCGTAAATAAGTAACTCATTAGCCTTACCCGGTACACTATCTGGACTATGCGATAAAAAATCGTTAAGAGAACCTGGAACTCCCTCTGTAAACTTTGACTTATGCTGCTCGAAAAGCAGCTTCTGCTCTTCTGTAATTTTAATCGGTTGGATTTTAGATGTAAAATTAGAGTTGCGTCTTAATATTTTTTTCTGGCTTTTAGTAAAGTCAAATTCTTCAAGATCAACCCTCAACGGAATTACATTACAAAGCTGGCCTTTATAGATATTCATATTATATCTAAAAAAATATGTTCCAAAATGTCTCCAACCCTCAGCCAGCATATCATCCATATCAAGTGGGGTGATGTATTCTATATGTAATTCTTCAAAAATGAGCGGCGCCATCAATTATTATTTGACTAGTCAAAAAAATTATTATATTTATCCTATTATTTATGCCTAACAACACAAGTTCCAATCTTATACCACCACCTACTTACGGTAAAATGTGCATTTAAAGGCAAAAAATAATGGTGTTATACTTAACTCCTTTACTCTTAATATTATTTAGTTTATTTGTTAAATCGGAAACTAAATCTAATGTTTCTATGAACAAAGCCGAAAACTTGGCTTTTCAAATTAGAAACTACGATGAGTTTACAACTGAACAAAAAAAGGAATTAATCATTCAAATATACGATTGGGAAAATTCTGAAAAGGTAGTAAACCTAAATGATCAGGAAAGATTACCACACAGTTTGATAAAACTCACAAAAAATACATCAGAGTTTAAACTTATTAAAAACTCTCCTTTTGTAAGCACACCTGTTTGCTGGCTACCAAATGTAAGCTTATTATATGAAATAATGCTGGTAAACAAAAAGATGAGAAGTTTATATGGAGCGCAAAAATGCCCCTCCATGTATACGATAATCGCTCTACTCGCTCACGAAACTTATATGAGGGATATTAAAGGTGATAACAACCTAAGCACAGGAATGTGCCAACTATATAAACCCTCTGCAAAGTATGTGTTGAATTATTCGCCTAATAGAGAAATATTTAGAAAGCTGTTATACTTCGATCAAAATGGTGAACACAGATTTTTTTCTCAAAAATCGATGATTGAATTTGTTCATCATTTTTTAATTCTTGAAAAAGGATATAGCAACTCGCAACAACATATAGGAGTAGCAGCTTATAATGGAGCAGGCACTAGTGCTGACAACTATGCACGAAATGTGTTAATGAAATCTATGTTTTATGAAGCCCTTTGTGCAAAACTAAAAGCGCACTCTCCAGAAGAGGCTATTTCCAATATTCAAGAATGGACTAAACAACCTTTAAGCAGCACTTATATTGGCTTTAATGGATTTACTCAATCTGGCAAACAAACTTCTATAAAAAGCGAGCAAAAGTACCTTAATAAAGAAGAACAAGAAGCTTTCCTTAATTGTAAATATGCCATTGCTCAGTATGTTTCTGAGATTGATGGAAAGATTATTCCAGATCCAAATATGCCAGAACCTAAAGTTTTACTTATTAATTTGGAAATTGAAAATACGATTCAGCCTACTATTCCTAATAAAATAAGCCAATACAAAACATATCTGAAGGATAGTAATTTCTTTATTATCCAATCTAGCAGGTCTCCTTATTCTTATTTGAGAGAGAATACTTTCGATATAATGACAAACTATAACAGCTACCACTTTTA
Organism: Chondrinema litorale; assembly: GCF_026250525.1. Classification (GTDB taxonomy): domain Bacteria; phylum Bacteroidota; class Bacteroidia; order Cytophagales; family Flammeovirgaceae; genus Chondrinema; species Chondrinema litorale. Next base: position 3,202,319 of record NZ_CP111043.1, on the reverse strand, counting down.
CTATTTAGAAAATGGAACGCAAGAGTTTATTAAATCTGAAATAATGGTAAAAGAGAAATTTACCGAAGGCAAAATTATATTGAGTAATGCTGTTGTAGGAGATACTGTATTTGTTCCTAATGATATAACAGTATATCAATAAGGCTAATCTTCATCTGTTTTGTCTCCTATTTCGTTTTCTTCTTCAGCAAAATCTTTTGGCATTGGTAGTTCACTAAGATCGTTTATACCAAAATATTCAAGAAACTTTTCTGAAGTACCATAAAGCACAGGCTTACCAATTCCATCAGATTTACCTTTAATAACCAATAATTCTTTTTCTAAAAGTTTCTTTACTGCATAATCGCAATTTACACCTCTAATTTGCTCAAGCTGCGATTTTGTTACAGGCTGTTTGTAGGCAATAATAGACAATGTTTCTAAAGCTGATGTAGATAATCTCTTTTTAGATTTTTGCTTTAATAATATACCAATACTAGCCTGATATGCAGGTTTAGACATAAACTGATAGCCGCCTGCTGCTTTAATTATTTCTATCGAAAAATCATCAGACTTAAATCTTTCTACCAAAACATCTATGGCATCAGTTACATCTTTTTCAGGAACTTCAGCATCAAACATTTCTGATAAGCAAGCCTGAATTTCAGAAACTTTAAGAGGTGAGCTTGAACAAAATATTAATGCTTCTATATGTCTGGGTAAAAAATCCATAAAATGCTAAATCTTCAGTTTTGCCCAAATATAGAAAAGGTTTACACAGAAAATGTAAACCTTTTTTCAATAAAAATAATTTTTTGGTTATTGCCTGTTTAACTTGGCTTCTATCGAGTGTTGCGTGTGAGGTACAGCTCTAAGTCTTTCTTTACTAATCAATTTACCAGTATCTATGCAAATACCATATGTACCATTCTTAATTCTGATTAGCGCATTTTCGAGCTGTTTTAAATACTTAAGCGTTCTAGCTGCTAGCTGGTTCAACTGTTCTTTTTCCAATGCATCTGCTCCATCTTCGAGTGTTTTAACTCCATAGTGATTAGAATCATACCCACTGGCTGAACGCGTAATTGAATCTTTAAGGTGTTTGAGTTCTGTTTTTGTCTTTTCTATCTTTTCTTTCAATAGCTCCTCAAACTCTTTTAACTCTTCTTTTGAATATCGTATTTGTTCTGTTGCCATAAGTGAATGGTTTGAATTAGGATTAGTTTATGTATATGAAAGAACCATATAAGATGTGTGAAACAAAGTATAAACAGCTTCACCCTTACATGTTTATTATACTGCAATAATCATCTCATAGTTACTCAAATTGCAGTTAAAGTTTAAAAATATTAAGATTATAGAATAGCTTAACAAATATAAGTAACAAAATTGTATTACAATTTAATTAAGCCCTTAAATAATAATTAGCGCAAAAAGTTCAATCACTATAAAGCTAATAATCAAAAATTTAAGAGTTAAATCTTACACTAATCAATCTGCACAAACTAACACTTATTAACTCTATTTTGTAAACTTATAGCTCAAACAATAACACGTGTAATATAAAATTGCTTATAAATTTTTTACTTTTCCCAGAATGATTTGTGTTCTGCCTATAATTATTGAATAAATTTGCAAAACTTGAAACATCCATCACCTTTGCAAATAGCAAATACAGCTAAAGACAAAACCGATAAATTAAGATTTCAAAAAACTGATAAATGAGTTATTATAATTCAATCATTGAAGCGATTGGTAACACGCCAATGGTTAAACTAAATTCTGTAAATAAAGGAATTGATGCTACAATTCTAGTGAAGGTTGAGTATTTCAATCCGGGAAACTCTATGAAAGACCGTATGGCTCTCAAAATGGTTGAAGATGCTGAAAAAAGCGGTATTTTGAAACCTGGAGGAACTATAATAGAAGGAACCTCAGGAAATACAGGAATGGGTCTTGCACTTGCTGCAATTGCTAAAGGTTACAAGTGTATATTCACAGTGTCTGACAAACAGTCTCAGGAAAAAATAGATATACTTAGAGCTGTTGGCGCAGAAGTAATAGTTTGCCCTACAAACGTGCCTCCAGAAGATCCAAGATCTTACTATTCTATAGCTAAAAAACTTAATAAAGATATTCCTAACAGTTTTTACCCGAACCAATACGATAACACCTCAAACGCTCAGGCTCACTATGAGACTACTGGCCCTGAAATTTGGGAGCAAACAGAAGGGAAGATAACCCACTATGCTGCTGGTGTTGGTACTGGTGGTTCTATGTGTGGTGTTGCAAAATATTTAAAAGAGCAAAACTCGAACATAGTTACAGTAGGTATCGATACATATGGTTCTGTATTTAAAAAATATAAAGAAACAGGTGTGTTTGATGAAAAAGAAGTTTACCCATACTTAACCGAAGGTATTGGTGAAGACATATTGCCTGCAAACGTAGACTTCTCTGTAATCGATACTTTTATAAAAGTTACCGATAAAGACGGTGCTATTATGACAAGAAAACTAGCTCGTGAAGAAGGTTTATTTGTAGGCTGGTCTTGTGGTTCTGCTGTTGTTGGAGCATTAGAATATGCTAAAAAACATCTTACTAAAGATGATACTATGGTAATTATTTTACCAGACCATGGCACCAGATACCTCAACAAAATCTACAATGATAATTGGATGAAAGACCACGGCTTTCTAGAAGAAAGAGAGTTTGCCACTGCCAGAGATATTATTAAAAGCAAAAATGGTAAGAGCAAATTATTGATTGTAAACGACAAACAAACTGTAGAAGAAGCCATTAACTTAATGAGTAAAGAAGGCATCTCTCAAATTCCTGTGCAAGACAATACAGGTAACATTGTTGGTAGTCTTACAGATTCTTCTATTCTAAGAAAAATGATTGAGAATCCGGAGGTAAAACTTCTAAAGGTAACTGAGTTGATGGATAAGCCTTTCACCTTTGTAGCAATGGATAATACAGTAGATTCACTTTCGTCACTTATTAATAAAGAAAACCCTGCTCTTTTAGTAAGAGATTTTGAAGATCAGGTACATATAATCACACAACACGATTTATTACTGGCAATGGCCAACTAATTGTAAATCGGTTATTTTAAGGGATATTATTAGTCACCAGTAAAACTAGAAAATATGATAAATAGGATTTCCAGCTCAAAGGAAGCAATACAATTAGAAGACAAATATGGTGCACATAACTACCACCCCATTCCGGTTGTAATTGCTAAAGGCAGTGGTGTAAAAGTCTGGGATATTGAAGGAAAAGAATACTACGATTTCCTTTCAGCATATTCAGCGGTGAACCAGGGGCATTGCCACCCAAGAATTTTGGAAAGCTTAACAGAACAAGCAGCTAAACTTACTTTAACCTCAAGAGCCTTTTACAATGATGTATTAGGTACTTATGAAAAGTTTATTACTGAGTACTTTGGTTACGATAAAGTTTTGCCAATGAATACTGGTGTTGAAGGTGGCGAAACTGCGATTAAACTTTGTAGAAAATGGGCATATCAGGTAAAAAAAGTGCCTGAAAACAGTGCTAAGATACTTTTTGCAAATGGTAACTTCTGGGGGAGAACATTAGCAGCAGTTTCATCTTCAGACGATCCTGAGAGCTATGGAGAGTACGGCCCATATATGCCTGGTTTTAGTCTTATCCCTTACAATAACCTAGATGCACTAGAAAAAGCTTTACAAGATAAAAACGTAGCTGGATTTATGGTTGAGCCTATTCAAGGCGAAGCTGGTGTAGTTGTTCCTGACGAAGGTTTTTTAAAAAAGGCTTACGAATTATGCAAGAAACACAATGTGCTCTTTATTGCAGACGAAGTACAAACTGGTATTGGAAGAACTGGAAAATTACTTGCCTGCGATTACGAAGGTGTAAAACCAGATATTCTAATATTAGGCAAAGCACTTTCTGGTGGAGTATTGCCTGTTTCAGCTATTCTTGCTAGAGATGAAATTATGCTTACTGTAAAACCAGGGCAACACGGTTCAACTTATGGTGGCAATCCATTGGCATGTAGCGTAGCGATGGCGGCACTGCAAGTTCTTAAAGATGAAAAAATGACTGAAAATGCCATGAAACTTGGTCTAGTTTTCAGACAGAGAATGGAAGATTTGATTAAGAAATCGAATCTGGTAATAAAGGTTAGAGGAAAAGGCTTGCTAAATGCGATAATAATTAACGATACGCCAATTAGTAAAACTGCCTGGAATATTTGTGTTCAGCTTAAAGAAAATGGATTATTGGCCAAACCAACTCATGGCAATATTATTCGTTTTGCACCTCCATTAGTTATTACAGAAGAACAACTTCACGAGTGTTGCGACATAATAGAAAAAACAATTTTAAATTACGAATAACACTAAAGCCGGTTTAAGCCGGCTTTTTTATTTCTGTAATGTTACTTGTTTCAAGCTCTCCGGGCACTAATTAAAACTGTATTTGTTACCTTTGTATATCATATAGATTTTAATTAAAGAAATATGGCAACAGGATACGACAAAGAGAAATTATACCAACATCAGGTGCATTTATATACCGAAAAAAATCCTAACCCCAATTCAATGAAATTCATGTTGAATTTCATGCTAATTCACGATGGGGAAAGTATAGATTTCCCTGATGCAGAAAGTGCAACAAACTCGCCTTTAGCAGTTGAGCTTTTCAAATTTCCTTATATAAAAAGAGTGTTTTATATGAGTAACTTTATAACAGTTACAAAAGACGATGAGACACAATGGGCAGATATAATTCCAGAGTTGAAACAACTTATTAAAGGATATTTTGAAGCACAAAAAGATCTTTTTACTCAAGATCAAAAAGAAGTAATTGTTGAGTCTAATACCGACAGCGAAGCAGTAAAAAAGATTAAAGGTGTATTAGATGAATATATTAAGCCAGCAGTTGAGATGGATGGAGGGGCTATTCAGTTCCACTCTTTCGATGAAACAAATGGCATAGTAAAAGTTTTACTACAAGGCTCTTGTAGTGGCTGCCCAAGCTCAACCATTACGCTTAAAGCTGGTATTGAAAATATGTTAAAGAGAATGGTTCCTACTGTGAAAGAAGTTGTAGCTGAAGGAGTTTAATTTCATGATAATTAAAACTGTTCAAGGGAATAGCTCTAGGGTTATTCCCTTTTTACATGGTTAAAGAAAACCAAATACTCGTAGATTTACCTCTATCTTCCAACTCAACTCCTACATTGCCTCCCATTACTTCAACTACTTTTTTTACTACTGAAAGTTTAAAGCCAGAAGATGGCAAAGTGGCAGGATTGCCCTCACTAAACTCATAATCTTCTTCAAAAACATCATTCACTTCTTCTGGAATAATCTTTAAACCTTTATTTCTAAAGTAAATCTTTAAAAAATTGCTTTCAGATTTTTCACAGGTAATAATTACTCTTGTGTTCTCTTTGTTATACTTAATTGCATTGTCCATTAGGTTAGCCACAATATTGGCTAATAACCTCTTATCGAAATATACTTTGGGTAAATCTTTAATATAGTCTACCACCACCACAATGTTTTTTTGAATTGCATCTACCACAAATTTATCAATTGCAGAATTGAGCGTAAAATATGGATTTTCGTAAACCATATTTAACTCAAATTCTTTATTGCTAGAAATGTTGGTGGTATTAATGATGGTAAGAATGTTATCCAACATAGAACTGGAAGAGTATTTTATTTGATCTAAATACTTAATCTGATTAATATTTAAGCTTGTTTTATTTTCAAGTAACAACTCAGTTAATGTATTTATAGCTGTTACCGGGTTTTTTAGATCGTGAACAATTACAGAAATAAATGAATTTATTTGTTTATTCTTTCGCTCAACTCTTCTACGCTCTTCTTTTAGTTCTTCTACTGTGTTTTGCAAGCGTGTATTTACAGTATTTAAATCTAAATTTAATTTTTCAACTTCTTTTAATACCTTCTTTAGCTCGGAGTTAATTTTTTTTCTTTCTACAGCGTAATCGCAAACTTTAATAAATAGCTCTTCATTAAACTCACCTTTAATCAGGTAATCCTGTGCACCTTCTTTAATCGCCTCTAATGCTAGTTTTTTATCAGTATTTCCAGTAAGTACAACTATTGGTATAAAAGGAAATTTACTTTGTAAAAAATAAAGCCCCTCCAAACCTTGTGCGTCAGGAAGTGAAATATCCAGTAAAATTAGGTTGTAGCGTTCTGTGCTCAGAACTTTTTCAGCTTGCTGTAAAGTCTGGCAATTGGTGATTTGGTAATTTTGAGAAGCTTCTTTTTTTTTTAATCGCGCTTCTAGAAGTTTAAAATCAGCTATGTTGTCTTCTATATAAAGACATTTAAGATTCTGTTCCCCCATAAAGCCTAAAATAAATACTATTTATGCAATTTTACAAGATTGCACCAAAAGCCCTCAACTCGCTGAACCATTTTTATATATTTTTTAAGGGTATCTGGTTTCACTAAATATGAGTTAGCATATAAAGAATAGCATTTTTTTATATCTTTTTTCGAGTCTGATGAGGTTAGCATAATTACAGGAATTGTTCTGAGATCGGCATCTCTTTTTATAATTTCCAATACCTCGTAACCCGAAAGTTTGGGAAGATTAATATCTAAAAAGATAAGGTCTGGTCTGGTAGAGTCTGCATATTTTCCTTCTTGCATCAAAAAATGCATAGCTTCCTCGCCATCTCTTGCGATGTGTATTCTACTATGACCCTCTCCGCTTTCAAAAGCTTTTCGAGTTAGTACAATATCTGGTAAATGATCGTCTATAAGCAGTATTTCAACAACTTCATTGTTAGCTCCATTATTCACAGGTTGCACATAATTGCATCTTTTAAAATATATTTATACTAATTGCTCTATTATAAATTCAGATAATCATATATTGTTTAAAAATATTCTAAATAAGTTATATGATATCTGGAATTGAAAAGTAAAAAATAGAACCCTCCCCTATTTTGGATTTTACCCAAATCTTGCCCCCATATTTTTCAATAATTTTTTTACATATCGAAAGACCTATGCCTGTGCCTGAGTATTTATCTGAAGTATGTAACCTTTGAAAGATGATGAATATGCGATCAAAATATTTTTCTTCTATACCAATACCATTGTCTTCTACACCAAATATCCATGCATTTGCTATCCGCTTAACATGTATATGAATTATTGGAGGAAGATTACTCCTATATTTTATTGAGTTTGATATTAGATTTTGAAAAACTTGAAGTAATAATAATTCATTAGTGAAAATACTAGGGAAATCATCATGAGTTATTGATGCTTTATTTTCATTTATTAGTGTTTTTAAATTGTCTATCGCTTTAATGAAAATTTTCTTTACCTGAACTTCTTTTATAAAATCCTCCGCAGTACTCAGTCTAGAAAATTGAAGCAAATCGCTAATCAGTTTCTTCATTCTCTCTGTTGCTTCTTGTATAAACCTCAAGTACTCATTAGCCTCATCATCAATTTTATCTACATAAAGATCTGATAACAGCTCGCTAAAACCGGCAATTGTTCTAAGTGGTTCTTGCAAATCGTGAGATGCTACATAGGCAAATGTTTGTAGCTCTTCATTACTCGTATGCAACTTTTCTGAGTACTCTTTTAGCTTTTCGTGGATTTCAATTTCTGAAGAAATGTTAGAAAGAACAAGAACAACACTACTATTACTTCGACTCAACTCATTATACACTGGTATAATTTGTACTTTAACCCAAGTTTTCTTCTGGTTTAAAGCTTGCATTGAAAGCGAAATCTCCAATGGTTTGGTTTCATATACACATTTTCTATACAATGTATAATTATCGTTTTTTACAAAGAACTCGTTTAACAGTTCCCACGAACGCCCTACAAATTCATTAGCATTTTTGTGGGTTAAATTCTTAATACCATCATTTACAAAAACGATTGGAAACTCAGGTCGGCAATGGTCTAAAATTATAATACCGTTTCTTGTAGATTCAATAATTTTCTGAAACTTATAGAGCCTCCTGTGAGCTTTTACTTTTTGTGTTATATCTCTAGAATTACACAAAATACCATCTATACCTGGCTTATCAATTAAATTATCAGCCTTTGTTTCCAGATATATGTAATTACCTATTGAGTTTTTAATTCTAAATTCGATTGTATCTTTTTGTTTTTTACCTGCCTTTACATTTTCCAAATAGGCAAAAAACTTTTTCCTATCATCTAAATGAATAATCTTATGCCAATCGCTGGTATACTTTTCTAGGTTAATACCCAGAATTTGATTTACACTTTTACTCAAATATTTAATAGTGAAGTTTTTATCTAGTATAGTTACAATGTCAGATGAATTCTGAAGCAACAAACTAAAATTCTCATTTTCTAATACTTGAGATTCTTTCTGTAAAAGCAGTTTTTGAGAAGAGTACGCTTGAATTAGATTTTGTAGGTATGCAATGTTTTCAAAAGAAAAAAGCTTATTCTGATTAGATATAAAAGATAATGTTCCACAAAGGGACTTTTTAGCAAAAACAGGTATTAAACAAAATCTTAATAAATCATCGTCTTCACAACCTGAATGATAAGAGATTTCACCCACATACTTAGCCAAAAGAAAAGAAGAATCGATGCTAGTGTCTGTTTTTTTATTAAGCAATGTTGAATTTGAAATATCTTTATTTGAAAACCATATTGGCAAACCTTGTTTGAGCAATTGCATTACACCGCCTGATACTGATGTAATACTAACATCGCAATTATTTTCAGAAACTAGATTACTTATACCTTCTGAAAAGTTATTAGGCAGGCCACTTTCATTAAAGTGATGCAATGCACATTTAAAATCTGGAAATGATTCGCTTACTGTATTTAAGAAGAAATTCTTTAAAGTGACTTGGTCATTAATATCCTGCAAAAATTCTGTAAACTCAAATAAGCTAGCAAAAGACTGATTTGCCTTACAAAAATTATATTCATCTTTCTCAAAATGGAAGAATAAAAAATTAGAAGAATAAGTAACTATACTCTTAATTTTTAACTCTACCGACACCTCTATATCTATAATTTTAAATTTACCTTTCGGAGTATAATTACTTATATCATTTGCATAAGGAAATAATGTTTTAAAAAATATTTCTTCCTTTGAAAGCTTAAACTCGATACGTTCAATATTATCGCTATAACCTACTACTTCTCCAGAATCCACATCTACAATTAGTATAGACAGAATGTCTTGTAAAGTAATGTCACAGGACTCTGGTTGTTCAAAATATCGATTATTTTCGGCTTGAGGCATTGGCTAATAATTGTTGAGAAGAACAATTGTTCTTCGCTAAACCCTATTTAATACATCAATTTAAGAGAAAAAAATTCTAAGTAAAACTAACAGAAGGGCTAAAAAAACAGAAAGGATACAGAAAATATTCTGTACCCTTCACTTCAATTTAACAATTGACTAATGGAATTCATGTGTAACGCAAATATAAATAAATTTCATGGTAAAATGATGTATGTTGCCCATATTTGGTTCATAATTAACTCACTATTAGTTAAAGCCTATATTTTTGTCGTTGTTACATCAAAACATTTATCCAAAATGTAAAAGTTAATTACCTTATTGGGTTAACTTTGGCTGAAAGTGACATTAAAAACTAGCCACTAATAAAACCTTCCGAATACATATTAATATGAAAAGATATTTTGTTTTAAGCAGCTTGATACTCGCTTTTTTAGCAACTAGTTGCGGTGAAACCTCAAATGTAAGTAATACTAAAACTGAGACTGAAACTAAAATAGCTTTAGAGCCAGCACCAGAATTTAATGCAGATAGCGCTTATTATTTTCTTGAGAAACAACTAGAGTTTGGCCCAAGAGTACCCAATACACAAGCTCATAAAGAAACTGGTGCTTATCTTATTAATCAATTTGAAAATATTGGAGCTACTGTAACAGTACAAGAATTTGAGTCAGAAGCTTTTGATGGCACAGTGCTGCAAGGTAAAAATATTGTAGCCTCATTTAATGAAAGTGCAAAAAAAAGAATTCTACTCGCATCTCACTGGGATACTCGCCCTTTTGCCGATCACGATACAGATAAAAAAGAACAGCCTATCATGGGAGCAAACGATGGCGCAAGTGGTGTAGCTGTTTTACTTGAAGTAGCTCGTGTTCTTTCTCAATCTGGTAAAGATTTACCTGTAGGTGTTGATATTATTTTATTCGATTTAGAAGATTATGGTTCTCCAGAAGACGGCCAAAAATATTGTTTAGGTTCGCAGTATTGGTCTGAAAATAAGCATAAAGCTAATTACCAAGCTTTCTATGGTATTTTGCTTGATATGGTTGGAGGTAAAAACACCACTTTTGTTTATGAAGATATTTCTAATAAGTACGCAAGCAGTATTCTTAAAAAAGTTTGGTCTATTGCCCATGAACTTAACTATCAAGATCTTTTCTTAAAAAAGAAAGTTAAGCACAACATTATTGACGACCACTATTATGTAAATGTAAAGGGTCATATCCCTATGATTGACATAATCGGATATAACCCTGTAAATGATAATTATTTTATAGATACTTGGCACACACACCAAGATGTTTTGGAAAATATAGACAAGGAACATCTAAAAGCTGTAGGACAAACACTCATTCAAACAATATTTAATGAGGTACCCAAAAGCTAAAGGTTAGTCACATTTTCCTTCTGAAGATTTCGAAAGTGTTAAAAAGGCATCGTTGAGTCTGTTTACAATATTTGCCTCAGCTTGTACAAAATGATTTATTCTGATACCAGCCCAAGCACTTTCTTGATTAGAATTGCCAGAAAGTCCTAAAACTGTAGTGCCTTTTGTTAAGATTTCTACATCAAGTCCATTTCTTTTAACTTCTTTAAAGTCGCACAGACTCATTACATATTGAAAGTGACGTGTCGTTGAACCAGCTATATACTCATCTATAATTAGTTGGTTATTTGCTTCATTAAATTGAACTTTGTAAGAATATTCTTTGCCTTGATTACCACCGTATTTTTCAATTTTATTTTTGATCCAACTTATGTTTTGACCTGAATTAGATTGAATGCTAGAAGCTACGATTTGTGCTGAAATTGGTGAGTTAAATGCGGAAAAAATGCATATAAGCACAGTAGTGATTAGTAAATATTTTTTCATAAGGAGTATTTGGTTGTTTAAGTATTGATTGAATTTAGAAATTTTTTTTCAAATTATCTGCTAAGTTTTTTTCCTACTAAAAAATATGTGTAAGAATTAGAAGATCATTCTCAATTTCAAACTCAAAAAATTAACCCTTTCAAAGAATTAATATTTTCTTCAAAAAAGAAATTAACTCATAATATAACTATTTCAATAATAAATGTAAATAATCCACAAAACATTTATTAATACATAACATAATTGGATTTTAGGCACTTGATTCATTATTAAATGTTACTATAAAATAGGCTGTTTATAAAAAAATGATATTAAAATTAAAATGTAATTTTACTCTATAAAAAGGCATAACGGTAATACCTTTTTCATTTTTTAAAGTTTATATATAATAGTCGATCAGATACAAATTTTTTTAACTTCATACATGCCGATTTTCTATGAAAAAAGCCCTTTTAATTATTGTAGGTGTTATAGTATTACTTATAGGTGGTATTGAAATAGCACTTACATTTTATAAAGACGATATAAAAGCCATTGTTGATGAGCAAATTGCCGCAAATGTAAATGCTGATGTTTATTACGATTTCGATCAACTCAGTTTAAGTATTATAAGAGATTTCCCTAGCCTGTCTGTAAAACTTGGTGATTTTGGAGTAATTGGTAAAGCACCATTTGCTGGTGACACACTTACACATATCGACGAGCTTTCTGTATCAGTAAATATTATGAGCGTAATTTCTGGTGATGAAATTAAAGTAGATGGACTTTACATTACTGAACCCAGATTATTAATTAAAGTATTAGAAGATGGTAAAGCAAACTACGATATCGCTGTAGCAAGCACCGAAGAAGCACCTGTTGAGGAGACTGAAGAATCTTCTGATATAAAAATAAGTGTTGATAAGTGGGAAATAAAAGACGGATTTGTAGTATATGATGATAAAAGCCTTGCCACTTATGTTGAAATTGAAGGATTAAACCACGAAGGTAGCGGAGATTTTACACTAGAAGTATTCGATATACTTTCTGCTACTTCTGCAAAAGCCATGACAGTTGAGTATGAAGGCATTAAGTATTTTAATAAAACAAAACTTGATGCTGATGTAAATCTTAATATGGATATCTCTTCAGTTTACACATTCAAGTTTTTGGAAAACAGTGTAAAACTAAACGATTTCGTAATAGGTTTTGATGGCTGGTTTAAAATGCCAGATGATAGTTACGAAATGGATATTACATTCGAAACAAAAGAAAGTGAGTTTAAATCACTCCTATCGCTTGTTCCTCCAGATTTTTTAGAAGGATATGAAAACCTTGAAACCTCAGGTAATATTTCTTTTAATGGCTTTGTTAAAGGCACTTACAATGAAGAGGTAATGCCAGGTTTCAAAATGGATTTAAAGGTAGACAATGGTATGTTTAAATACCCTGACCTACCAACTGCGGTAAGCAATATTATGGTTGATATGACTGTGGACAATGAAGATGCAATTCTAGATAATATGATTATCGATATAAGAAAAATGCATCTAGATTTTGGCAAAAACCCTATAAATGGAAGAGTAAGAGTAGCTGGTCTTACAGATTACGATGTAGATGCTGATGTAAATGCCTCGCTTAATCTTCAAGAGCTTTCTACTATGTTTCCAATGGATGGCTTGACTATGAAAGGCCTTTTTGATTTAAAAGTAGTTTCAAAAGGAATTTACTCAGAAACAAAAGGTACTATTCCAACTACAGATGCTAAAATGACACTTTCTAATGGAATGGTTTCTTATGCAGAATACCCAGTTCCAATGGAAAATATCACCGTTAATGCTGAAGTTATCAACAACAATGGTGTTTTAAATGACACCAAAGTTAATGTAGACCAATTTGATATGCTTGTTGGTGGAGAACCTTTCCATGCAGATGGTCACATTTACAATCTTGACGATGCTACCTATGATTTTACAATGAAGGGAGGGCTAGATTTTGCCTTGATCGATAAAATCTATCCTTTAGAAGATATGAAATTAACCGGTAAAATGTATGCCGATATTCAAACTAAAGGTAAGATGTCTGTGATTGAAGCTGAAAAATACGATCAGTTACCGACTAGTGGTACTGCCAGTCTTGAGAACCTTACTTTTACTAGCGTAGACTTACCACAAGGTATAACTATTAGCGAGGCCAAAGCATCATTCTCACCAAAAGAGATGACACTCCAAAAATACGAAGGAACAGTTGGTAAAAGTGATATCAGTCTAAGTGGAAACATTACAAACTACATTGCATATGCACTTAGTGAAAACGCAGTATTGAAAGGAAATATGAGCATGTACTCTAAGAAGTTTGATACAAATGAGTGGATGACAGAGGAAGAAGAAGCTACTACTGTAGACACTGTTGCTACTACTGAAGAAGAAATTGTTGCCATTCCGAAAGATATTGATTTTAAGTTCAATGCCAAGTTAGATGAAGTACTTTACGACAACCTCAGTATGACAAACATGGTTGGTAGTATTACAATGAAAGATGGCATTATGAACATGAAAGACCTCAAGTTTAACTTACTTGGAGGTACTTTCGCAACCAATGGTAGTTACGATACTTCTAACCCGTCAGATCCTAAGTTTAGCTTTGATCTGGACATCAAAAAATTATCTTTCAAAAAGTCTTATGCTAATTTTAACTCGTTCCAAGCAATGGCTCCATTGGCACAAAATATTAATGGCGATTTTTCAACGCTATTTAAGATCAATGGTAAGCTTGGAAAAGACATGTTACCAATTCTAGAAAGTTTATCTGGTGCGGGAGCAGTTAGTATAAAAGATGCTGCTTTAGAAGGTGTAAAAGCCCTTAGCAAAATTAGTAGTCTTACAAATATTTCAGAGTTAAATAACCCAGCCTTAAAGGATATTAATTTTGACGCGAGCATTACAGATGGCAAATTGAATATAAAGCCATTTGATTTTAAACTTGCAGGTATTCCAGCATCATTAGAGGGAACCACTACTTTGAGCGGACAGATAAACTACAACATGAAAATGGATGTACCAGCTGAAAAATTAGGATCTTCTTTTAGCTCAAAATATGCTTCGCTAACAGGTAATAGCACATTAAAACTTCCTTTTGCAATTACAGGAACTTACGATGACCCTAAGGTAGGAATGGGTGATGGAGAAACAAGTCTTACTGAACAAGTTGCTGATCAGGCTAAAGAACAATTAAAAGAAGAAGGCAAACAAGTTACAGATTCTGCTAAAGTTGTTCTTAAAAAAGAAGCTGAAAACTTACTTACCAATTTAAAAGATACTTCTAAAAATAATAAGGAAGAAGTTAAGGAGAGTGTAGATGAGGTGAAGGATGCAGCAAAAGACGCATTAGAAAAGATTAATCCATTTGGTAAGAAAAAGAAAAAAGACAACGATTCTAATGAATAATTGGGAAATTGGATCATGTTTAATGATTTTTCAAATTTCATTTATCCCTAAAATTTGAAAATATATTAAATTAGTTTCTAGGTTAATTCATTATAGAAATAATAATATATGAAGGCTACATATTGATATGTAGCCTTTATTTTTTTGATAAAAATTTCAATTCTTTGGTTGATCTTACTCCCAAAACTTAGTTAACTATCGTAAAATACCCATACTAAATTACATACCTACTGGTTTTAAGATCAAACTAAATAACTCAAACAGATTTCACTTTCAACATGAAGAAAATTATACAACCAGTTTTATTTCTTGCTGCTTTATTTGTTTTTCTTCAACAAACAAGCTGCCTTGCTCAACTACTAATGGCAAGTAAAACAGAAATAACAATTGATGCCCAGAACGAACAAACCAATATAATCTCTGCAGGAGATCACGGTATTTTGCTTTTAAAAGAGGCTAAAGCAGAGAAAGGATCAACCAGCAAAAGTATTTCATTACAAGTATTGGATAGTCGACTTAATCAGAAAGCGCTATTAGATTTAGCTGTTGATGAGAAAATGGATTTCAACCATTATTATACAGATAAAGACTTTCTCTACCTTGTTTACAGCCAACTTAACTCAGAAAAAATAACTGCCTTTAAAGTTGACCTCAGAAATTTAAGCATAAAAACAAATGATTTTTATGCATTACCTCAGGTATATTATTATGAATCAATTGCACTTGATGGCAGTCTATTTTTAGCAGGTGTTAAAGGAAAGAAAGGTTTAGTTGTAAAACTTGACTTCGAAAATAAAACAGGAAAACTGATTAATTTACATCAAAATAATTTACCTGCCTTCGTACAACACCTTTCTGTAATTGATGATAAAATTTATGCAAGTTTAAAATCATCAGACCCTAAAGATTTAAATCTTTACTATCAGGCATTTAATAATAGTGGTAATACTATTGAAAAAGGTGAAATTATTCCGGAAGATGGTAAAAAAATTCTTGAAGGTCACTTCTCCAAAAATTCTAACAACAAAGTAATTGTAGCTGGAACATATAGTTTAAAAAAATCAGTACAACCACTTGGTATTTTCTATAGCGAATTAAATTCAAACACTCAGTTTTATGCTTTTTCTGATGCATCAGGAAATGCAACTATGGATATTAAGAGCAAAGGAAATAATGAAGCTTTAAACTATATAAATATTAATAAAGTTTATGCAGTGGATAACAAGCTTGTTGCAGTAGCTGAATCTTATGATATTGTACAAGAAAAAAAATCAGATTTGAAAAACCTGATCATTCAAGATCCTAATCACCAATTTTTAAAGATGTGGGCAGTAAATAATATGAATTATAATGATTATAACATTCACTTATTTACTCAAAGAATGAATGACGTAGCTGCTTATCAATTTAAAAGCGCATATACTTTTTCAATAGATAACAGTGGGTTAAAAATCACTAATCTAGATTTAGAAGATCAACAGAACGATAAGTCTTTTAATAGACTGGTAAGTATGGAAAGCGATGGAATTATCTCTGTAATAAACAGAGCTAATGGTGAAGTAAGAAAGTTTAATCCAGCAAATATGACTAAAACATCTTCTGCTAAGAAAATAGCTGATCGTGATGGCAACTTTGTGGCTATGCAAACTGCTGGTGCTTCATTCTGGAACGATCAACAGTATTTACACTACAGTTTAGAAGAAAAAGCAGATGAAAAAGGGAAATATTTACTTACCCTTATGAAAATTAGAGAATAAATTTCTATCATATTCCAAAGTTAAAGGTCACCTCTTTTTTGGTGACCTTTTCTTTTTTATTAAGCTACAATTTCTTTCAATGCTTTTGTAAAGACTTTCATCTCATCCATTGTACCAATACTCACTCGGCAATAATCCTGATCTTTATAATTCCTTGTCTGTATTCCTACACCTTTTTCAAACATTTGTTTTCTAAAAGCTTGCGCATCTACAGCTATAGGAAATAACACAAAACTTGTTTCAGATGGAATGTACTCCATACCCATACCTTCAAGTGTTTTGTATAAATAACCTTTAGATTTATTGTTCATATCATAGGCATACTTATGATAATCTGTATCTTGGTAACTAGCTACTGCAGCAGCACTTGATGGAGCAGAGATAGTACCCCCACCTGAAGCATATTCTTTTATTTTAGTAATTGTAGCTGGAAGTGCAACTAAATATCCGATTCTCAAACCTGCAAAAGCATGAAGCTTTGAGAAGGTTCTAGCCACCATAATATCATAACCTTTTCTGATACATTTAATCATAGATTTTTCTTCTGGATTATCAGTAAAATCTATATAAGCTTCGTCTATAAAAATAGGAGTCTTTTTAGAAACTCTCATGCAGAAGTCTTCCAGCTCTTTGCTATCTACAGTGGTTCCTGTTGGGTTGTTAGGGTTACAAATGTAAACCATACTTGTTCCATTATGAACACCATCAGCCATTCCTTTCAAGTCCAATTTAAAATCAGAGGTAAGAGGAACTCTATCGCAACCAGCACCATGTACAGCTGCTGTTCTTATTAATGAATCGTAGGTTAAATCTCCAGAAATAATTTTGCCTTCAGTTTCTAAAGCAAAATACCAAGATGCTGCATTTAATAATTCAGTAGAGCCAGCTCCTAATAAGATATGATCTGGAGTTACACCTTCTTTTTCAGCAATTAGGTTAACAAACTCTCTTTTACCTTCCCATCCATATCTAAAGCTGGTATCAATTGCATCTTTAATTGCTTGCTTAGCTTTATCTGATGGGCCAAATGGGTTTTCATTAGCTAATAACCTAGCCTTCATTGGTGGAATATCTGGAGCTTCATGCTCTAATAATCCACTTGGTAGCATTTGAGGAATTTTTTTGGTTCTGCGAGACTCGGCAAGTACTTCTGTCCAATTGCCTGCTGCTAAACCTGCTGAAAGTAACATACCAGATTTCAGCCAATTTCTTCTGTTAATTGATGATGACATAAAAAGCGATTTAGGGGTAAATAATTTAGTTTTATATTTCTTTTAGAAACACAATTGTTAAATAGATAATTTTTCTCTATTTATTTTATGCGTACTTCATAAAGATAGACCAAATTTTATGATTTTTCAAACAATTTAAGATTTGACTATAAATGGAAGTTAATGAGATTAGTGGATTTATTTTTTAATAAAAATTTCAACCATTCATAATAAGTTGTACCACCTTTTGAGAAAATTTTGGTAAATTAGGTATTACTCATTCAGTGCTTACACTCAACTCTCTAACAATCAAACCTTAATTATCCATGAAGATTTTTTTACTAAGCTATTTATAATATGTACCGCTATCTCACACTCCTTCTTTCTTTATTTGTTTTTTCTCAAGTAGCAAATGCGCAATTTGAATTAATTGGTGATGCTGAATATATGTCTGGAAATTGTATTAGGTTAACTCCTGATTATCAGTATAGAGAAGGTATTGCATACTATCAAACAAAATTAGATTTAAGCAATTACTTTGAGATTACCTTTGATATATTTTTTGGAGCTAATGACGAAGGTGCAGATGGAATTACTTTTGTAATTCATAATGACCCTAGAGGATATGAAGCATATGGTACTTGGGGAGAATGTATGGGATATGGCAGATGGAGCCCTTCTGCTTATTGGGCAAATTCAATTACTCCATCAATTGCTGTCGAGTTTGACACTTATCAAAACCCACAACAAAATGACCCATGGTATGATCATATAGCATATCTTGAAAATGGAATTAGCTTTCATGAATCTCATTGGAATAATAATGAAGATGACTTTAATATTGAGGATAACTTTCTCCATGATTTTAGGTTTAGCTGGAATCCAGAAACCCAAACCATTAAAGTAACTTTAGACGGCAAAGTTGTCCATACTGGGCAAAGAGATTTAATTAACGACATTTTTGAAGGCAACACACAAGTTATTTGGGGGTTTACTGCTTCAACTGGCAGAAAATCTAATCTTCAATACTTCTGCTTGAGAACTCTTGCCCAACAGCATGAAAACGCACCAGAAAATATAATTAGTTCGATCATAAAAAATGCAAAAGCAGAATAATTAATATTACTAGTTTTACAATAAATTTTAATACTATTTCCCTATAATACTTGTTTAATATTGAATTTAAGTATTACTTTTTAAACTTATTTTTTCTTACCATGGGTATTGTTATTTCTATTATTATTGTACTTCTAGCTGTAGCAGTTTATCTATATCTAGTAAGTAAAAACAAGCAAAAAATACAGAATGCTGTAGAAACAACTGGAGAAATTATGGGCTTTGAGGAAATTAACCAACCAAGTGTTAAATCATTAGTAATTCCAGGAGAAAACAGTGAGAATGAAAAATTTTACCCTATTATTCGCTTTAGAGTTCAAGGAGCACAAATGGTTAGGTTTAGAGCGCAAACTGGTTATAACAAACCTCTTCCTTTTAAAGAAGGTGATACAGTAAATATTGAGTATGAAGCAGAAAACCCACTTATTGCACGAATAAAAGATTAATTGCTCTTTATTTTTTTACTGGAAATTCTAAAGTTACAGAACTACCTTTTTCTGGCTCAGAATATACATCTATACTTCCACCGTGAAAATTCATTATTTGTCTGCTAAAACTTAATCCTATTCCCGATCCGTTTTCTTTAGTGGTAAAAAAGGGAGTGAAAATTTGGTCTTGAATCTCTAAAGGTATTCCAACACCATTATCTACAACTCTAATTACAACTGCACCAACTTGATTTTTTGTTGCTACAAATATTATCTCTGGATTGCTTTTGGTTCTACATGCTGCAATCGCATTTACAGTTAAATTTATTAGTACTTGTTCTATTAACTCAACATCAGCGTAAATGCTTAAATCTTTATGTATTTCCTTCACAACAAAACGAATGTCTTCATTTTCAGTATTGTGCCTAAATAAGGTAATAGTCCTTTCAAACAAGTTATAAATACTGAATCCTCTATAGTCTAAAGAAACAGTTTTAGAAAACTTTCTATAATTATCTACAAAGTGAATAAGCCCTTTGCCTCTTTGAGTAATTGTAAAAAGCCCCTTCTCCAGATTACCAAATACAAATTGTTTTTCGTCCTTAACAACTTGCTTCAGTTTTGATAGAGATTTATCATGCATTACAGATGCAAGGGATACAATTGGGGTGACTGTATTAATAATTTCGTGAGCCATAACTCTAATAAGTTTCTGCCAACTGGCAACTTCAG
Organism: Chondrinema litorale; assembly: GCF_026250525.1. Lineage (GTDB taxonomy): Bacteria > Bacteroidota > Bacteroidia > Cytophagales > Flammeovirgaceae > Chondrinema > Chondrinema litorale. Next base: position 3,182,501 of record NZ_CP111043.1, on the reverse strand, counting down.
CTGCAATCATCTCACTTTGAATATCTTGTAATGTAATTACATAAATTTTCTTCCCATCTTTTACAAATACAGAATAATACATTAAAACTTGCCACGGTTTACCTTCTTTAGTAAAAGAAAACAGAGTCTTCCCTTTCGTTTGTAATTCATTTATAGCATTAGTAAATCCTGGAATAAACTTATCTAATTGATCTACAACAGAAAGGTACGAAACACCAAACATTGCTTTAAATGCTTCATTAAGTACAATAATTTCCCTTGCATCATTATAGCACATCAATGCTCCGGGTAATTTATTTACAATGTAATCTGAAAAATGCTTCTCACTTTGATTCTCACTTCTCAATTTTCTTAATTCTTCATGAATGCTTTGAGTTGTTTCTCGAATTCTATTGTGATACTTACCAGTTAATTTAGGCATATAGTTTCCTGAAATATCATTATGCTTAATAGCCACTAAATATTTTTCTAGATATTGAAGTTGCATCTCATGAAATCGGATTAACTCTACTATTGAAAACAAGACTGTTAACAATGTAAGTACTGGTGTAACTTGCCATTTGGAATCTAAAATAAGGTAACAAAAAAACATTATTAAAAGAGACAATATTAACAACCTAAGTACAAATTGTAGTCTGTAATTTCTAAGAACCATCCGTTTTTATAATTTCTTCTAAAACACTTCAAATTGCATAATAAACATCATTCTGTGCATTGTTAACTATTATTGAGAGTTATTTTCCCCTTATAGCTGCGTTTTCTCACACAAGTTAGCCTAGACTAACAATAATACAGAAAAGATTTGGTTCATCATTAAAATATAGTCACTCAAAACCCATACAAATGAGAAGCCTCATTTACTACTCTATTATCATCTTTACGCTACCATTTGTAACTAACCTTTCCTTTACTAATAATAAAAAAGTAGACAGGTTAGCTACTTCGACTCAACGCGAATCAGATACTCTGCAGATTTTTCTATTAAATGAAATGGCAGAAGAACTTTTTGAAGACAAAGAAAGCTCACTTGATAATTCTTTAGTCTTTGCTGATTCAGCCCTAAAGCTTTCAGAAGCTATCGGCTATCAACAAGGTATTTTACGATCTGCACTTAATATTGGTAAAATTAAACGCTTACAAAGAGAATTTAAGGAGGGATTAAATTACTACTTAAAAGCTCTTAATGCGGCTGATGTAATTGATGAACCTAAAGTTTATGTAAATACTTATGTTCAAACAGCTAGCTTTTATCAAGAATGGGAGGTTATTGATAAAACCCTCTCCTATTATGATCAAGCTCTATCTATTACGAAGAAAAATAATTTTCAAAGTGAAGAAGAATCAATAATTAGATACTTAGCTGTATTACATCAACTTTTACAAAATTATGATAGGTCTGAAAAGTATTACAATGAACTGATAGAATTATATACCAAAAGAAATGATGAAGAAGGAAAAGTAAGCATCTTAGAAAAGCTTATTACTCTTTATATGACATCAGGTAAATTCAATAATGCATTAGCAGCTAGTAACCGAGTTTATCTTATCAAGCAACAACAAAATGATACTTCTGGTATAGGGCTTTATTTAAATAAAATTGGTATCCTACACCAAAAATTAAAGCAATATGATGCTGCTTTAAACTATTTCGAACAATGTGTGACTTTATATAAAGAAGTTGGAAAGAGCCCTACTGAGTATGCACCTATTTTAATGAGTATTGGAGTTGTTCATCAGTCTAAGCAAGAGTTTACTAAAGCAATTGAAAATTATGAAGAGGTTCTTTCTATTAGAAAAGCTGAAGACAACAAAAAAGAGATTGCAAATACTCTTAATTATCTTGTGACGATATATATGGGCTTAAAAGACTATGATAAGAGTAAGTACTATTGTTTACAAGCTATTGATGTAGCAACAGAAATTAATGACCTTGAAAGCTTAGAGAAAAATTATTTACGCCTATCTACTATATACGAAAACTCTGGTAGTTCTAAAAAGGCACTTGCTGCATATAAAGAGTATTTAAAATATAAGGAAGATTTCTACGCAGAAGAAAAACAACGAGTAGAGGAGTTGACTCATAAACAACTAGAAGCAGAGAAGGCAGAAAAAGACTTAAAACTATTGATGGCTGATCAACAATTAAAAAATTTAGAGCTTTCTAATTTAAAAGTAGAATCCGAGAAGAAAGAACAAGAACTTGCAATGCTTACCCAGCAAAAGAAGTTACAAGAATCTCAACTTCAAGCTGAACAACTGGAAAAAGATAGAGTACAACAAGCATTAAAAATTGCACAACAGAAACTTGACGCTGAACAAAGAGATAAAGCAATAACCGATTTAAAACAAGCCCAAGAATTAAAAGATTTAGCTCTTAAACAAAAAGAACTAGAGGAACAGGAAAAGATGAATACCATTGCTTTACTTGAAAACGAAAAGAAATTACAAAATCAGAAAATTCAAGAAGAAGCAAAGATTAAACAATATGGTATTTGGATGATAGGTCTATGTATTCTAGTTTTAATCATAATTTCAATCTCGTTTTTGATGAAACAAAAAGCTAATAAAAAGCTTAAGTTACAACAAATGGAAATTATGGAGAAGAATGAGGAGTTACAAGCTCAGGAAGAAGAGATTAGACAAAATATGGAAGAATTACAAGCTACTCAAGAAGATCTTCATAGAAGTAAATCAGAACTTGAAAATGCTTATGTAGAGCTTGAAACCAAAAATGATCACCTTACAGATAGTATCAAATACGCCAAAAGGATACAGACTGCAATCCTACCTCCCGAGACTGATCTAAAAACTGTATTTCCAGAACACTTTGTAATCTATATACCTAAAGACATGGTTTCTGGGGATTTCTATTGGTTCTCACAACAAGGAAACAAATCAATAATTGCTACAGTTGACTGTACAGGTCATGGGGTACCAGGTGCATTTATGTCTATGATTGGTAATGCTCACCTAAATCAGATTGTAAATGAGCAAAAGATTACTGATCCTGCTAAAATACTTGAAAGTATGCATTATCAAGTTACTGAATCTCTTAATCAAAAAGATTCTAGAAATGTCGACGGTATGGACCTTGGTATAGCATGTATTGAGAAATGGGAAGATGGGGTAGTAAGTCTTAAGTATAGTGGAGCAAAGTGTCCATTATTCCATTATAGAAATGGTGAAGTTAAAAAATTAAACCCAGATAGAAAATCAATTGGTGGTTGGTATGAAGGAGTTACTAATACTTTCACAAACCAAGTAATGCACTTAGAAAAAGGTGATATTATATATCTTACAACTGATGGTTTTATTGATGCAGCAAATTCAAAAAGAAGAAGGTTTGGTAGTAAGAGATTAAAAGAACTAATCAAAACTAATGGTCATAAACCTACTTATGAGCAAAAATTAGTCTTTGAAAATACTCTCCAAGACCATCAACAGAATTCAGATCAGCGAGATGATATTACTTTTATTGCATTAAAAATATAAATACATTATTATTTCAATAGTTAAAGGATATTCCATTAAGGTTTATCCTTTTTTTATTTGGCTCTTTGTGGTTTTAGAACTTTTCCTGGTTTAGTATCTAGGAATTCTTCTTTATCTTTTACCACCTTACCATTAATTATAACAATATCAAAACCTTCTGCGAGCTGATGCGGATTCTCAAATGTAGTTTTTGAAATAATTTTATTGGGATCAAAAACTAATAAATCAGCCTTCATTCCAACTTTCACTTGTCCTCTATCTTGAATATTCAATGTTTTTGCTGGAAGATAAGTCATTTTATAAATTGCTTGGGGCAAGGTGAAAATTGAATCTCTTACAACAAATTCTTCAATCATTTTTGAAAAACTTCCATAACCTCTAGGATGATTCATTGTTGGACTACCATCAGAACAAAGCATTGTAAGGGAATCTTTTAGTAAAGTAGTCTGTAATTCATTATCCATGACAAAATAAGCGGCTGACGCTCCTTTTGGCCCTATATCTTCCATTAAAACTTTTTCATAAGGTTTACCTTTATTTACTGATACTTCCTGTAAAGTTAATCCTGTATATGGAGCTGTACCAAACAAAGTAGCCTCTGGACCATTTCTTTGCTGGATTTTATTTTTTAAAAAAACAGCAAGTTCATCTCCTCTTTCACTCAGCACTCGATTATAATTGTTAGGAGGCTTTGCCCACTCTGGAAATACTATTCCAATACCTGTATAGCTTGCATTGTATGGATAAATATCTGCTGTTATTTTTTTATTAGTACTTCTTGCTGAATTTATCAACTTAATAATCTCATTAGCTCTATCCTTTCCTTTGCCATAAACAACTTTAATATGAGAAATATGGACTGGACAATAGGCTCCTTGCTTCAATAATTCATGAATAGAATTCTCAACCTCACTGTCATCTTCATTTCTCATATGACTCATTATCATTCCTCCCTCTTCTCCAACAACTTTTGCTAAAAACTCTAACTCTTCACTTTGCGCATATGTTCCAGGTGTATATTCTAAACCTGTAGTCATTCCAAAACTCCCATTCTGTAAGTAGAACCTTAATAATTCTGCCATTTTGTTTAATTCAACAGAATCAGGATTTGGATTATAACCAACTCCAGAAAGAGTTCTTAATGTACTATGTCCAGTAAACATTACTATATTAGGATTAATACCTTGATCATCAACATCTAATATCCATTTGTTTATATCTTTATAATCTGGACTAAATCCATCTTGTCCTAAGCAAATAGTAGTAACACCCATAGATATAAAATTTTTAAAATCACCATTTTTAACTAGATCACCATGAGAATGTGTGTCGATAAATCCTGGACTCAAAACCTTATAATCAAGATTTAATATTTTACTTACTGTAATTTTAGTTGTATCAACTTCTCCTATATAAATAATAGAATCATCATTTATTAAAATATCAGCCTTATAACTGTTTCTTCCTGTACCATCTACAATAAGACTGTTTGCTAATAGTAGGTCAAAACTTTTTATCTTATCTGTTAATTCAAGGAATTGAGTATTTTCTAATTTAGAATTATTTTGACATGATAAAACAAACAAAGAAAAGATTGTAAATATTATATAAGAGCTAGCTTTTAAGAACATAAAGTTGTTTTTATTGATTATTTCTACTCTAAATATAATTAGAGAAAGAGTTAATAAAAACATTGTATTTGTCTTAAAACACCAAAATGACTAACATTTTTATTATTGAATAATGATTAGGGTAGCTTTTTTTGTTATTTAAGTAATTGGGATAATAGGGTTTGTATTTGGTAGAGATGATAAGATTTAGTGGGGTGTGGGTAAGTATTAAAGAGGTAAGGTATATTAAGTATACAAATAAAAAACCCTTCAAGATCTTAAAAGATATGAAGGGTTTATATATATAATAAAAGATTGGCGATTACCTACTCTTCCACAGTTTAATGCAGTACCATCGGCGCTACAGGGCTTAACTTCTCTGTTCGGAATGGGAAGAGGTGAACACCTGCGCTATCATCACCATTAAAATCTTTACATACTGTAAACAAGCTAAAATAATACAATTTCGGTCTTGGAAGTTATCGGGTAATTAGTACTGCTCGGCTTTGCCATCTCTGACTTTACACCTGCAGCCTATCAACGTCATCGTCTCTGACGACCCTTATATAGAAGCCTCATCTCGAGGTGGGTTTCGCACTTAGATGCTTTCAGTGCTTATCCCTTCCGAACATAGCTACCCTGCAATGCAGCTGACACCACAACAGGTACACCAGAGGTTCGTCCAACTCGGTCCTCTCGTACTAAAGTCAGATCCTCTCAAGCTTCTAGCGCCCACAACAGATAGGGACCGAACTGTCTCACGACGTTCTGAACCCAGCTCGCGTGCCACTTTAATGGGCGAACAGCCCAACCCTTGGGACCTTCTCCAGCCCCAGGATGTGACGAGCCGACATCGAGGTGCCAAACCTCCCCGTCGATATGAGCTCTTGGGGGAGATCAGCCTGTTATCCCCAGAGTACCTTTTATCCTTTGAGCGATGGCCCTTCCATGCGGTACCACCGGATCACTATATCCTAGTTTCCTACCTGATCGGCTTGTTGGCCTCACAGTCAAGCACCCTTTTGCTATTGCGCTCTACGTACGATTACCAACCGTACTGAGGGTACCTTTGAAAGCCTCCGTTACTCTTTTGGAGGCGACCACCCCAGTCAAACTACCCGCCAAACAATGTCTCCCATAAGGATTAGACACCAGACAAGAAAAGGGCGGTATTTCAACAGTGACTCCACGATGCCTAGCGACACCGCTTCACAGTCTCCCGCCTATCCTACACATTTCTTGCCCGATACCAATGTTAAGCTGCAGTAAAGGTTCATGGGGTCTTTCCGTCCCGTTGCGGGTAATCGGCATCTTCACCGATACTACAATTTCACCGAGCTCACGGCTGAGACAGTGCCCAGATCGTTGCACCATTCGTGCAGGTCGGAACTTACCCGACAAGGAATTTCGCTACCTTAGGACCGTTATAGTTACGGCCGCCGTTTACTGGGGCTTCGGTTCAATGCTTTGGGTTACCCCTAACATCCCCCCTTAACCTTCCAGCACCGGGCAGGTGTCAGGCCTTATACTTCATCTTTCGAGTTCGCAAAGCCATGTGTTTTTGTTAAACAGTCGCCTGGGCCTTTTCACTGCGGCCTCCTCTTGCGAGGGAGGCGTCCTTTCTCCCGAAGTTACAGGACTATTTTGCCTAGTTCCTTAGCCGTGAATCACTCGAGCACCTTAGGATTCTCTCCTTGACTACCTGTGTCGGTTTACGGTACGGGTTGCAGCAGTCGCTTTTCTTGGAGCCATAGTCTAATGATTATCTGCGCCACCGAAGTTTTGCAGTACTTTCAGCCGTAGCCTTTAACGTACTATTTCGTCAGTACGCACATTATCGTACAACTCGTCACTTTTATTCTGTGCAAGTACAGGAATATTAACCTGTTGTCCATCGACTTCCCCTTGCGGGTACGCCTTAGGTCCCGACTAACCCCAGGCTGATTAGCATTGCCTGGGAAACCTTAGTCTATCGGTGGGCGGGGTTCTCACCCGCCTTATCGTTACTTATGCCTACATTTGCTTTTCCATAAGCTCCAGAATATCTCACAATACTCATTCAACGCCGATGGAATGCTCCCCTACCTACCTTGCGGTACCATAGCTTCGGTGGTATACTTATGCCCGATTATTATCGATGCCCTGCCACTCGACCAGTGAGCTGTTACGCACTCTTTAAAGGAATAGCTGCTTCCAAGCTAACCTCCTGGCTGTCTCTGTAGCTGAACCTCCTTTGATCAACTTAGCATACACTTGGGGACCTTAGCTGATGGTCTGGGTTGTTTCCCTTTTGGATAAGGACCTTAGCACCCTTACCCTCACTCCCAATCTAATTTAACGGCATTCGGAGTTCGTCTGGATTCGGTAGGTTGTGACACCCCCTAGTCCAATCGGTAGCT